>JBIPMB010000042.1:0-14190 GCA_044369355.1 Gammaproteobacteria bacterium
TAATAGGCCTATTACTCTGCCCAATGGTCAAACTTTCACTCTGCAAGGGGAACCTGGAACGTTTAGATACAATCAACAGGAGTATCAATTGGCGGCGAACCAGCCTATTTTTAATGTTGCTAATGTATTAGGTTATAGCAGTGCTAAATACAGTGCCAGTGCCGCAATGTCTACCTTTAATTACGCCCTACAAACTTTGATTAGCACTACCACTACAGCATATTTTAACGAGTTAGATGCCGAAGATAATTTGGTTTATGTGCAAGCTCAAAAACAAGCGAACTATGAATCCTACACTGAGGCACAACAAAAGTTTGAAGTGGGTTTGATTGCCATTACCGATGTGGAACAAGCCCGCGCTCAATACGATACTCAGGTGGCAGCAGAGATCGCAGCAGAAACCGCCGTTACTAATGCCAAGGAAAGTTTGCGTGCTATCACCGGTGTGTATTATAAAAAATTGGCGAGTTTGCGTGACAATAAGGCGCCGCTGATACCACCGAAGCCTGTGGATGTGAACAAATGGGTGCAAACGGCGGATAAACAAAATTGGAGTTTAATTGCTGCTAGACAAACTGCAGAAGCAGCACGCAAAACGGTACAGCAAGACCAGGCAGGACATTTGCCTACGTTATACGGTGAGGCAACCTATACCGGTAACAATACAGGCCAGTCAGCATCAGGACAGGTGGATACCAAAGAGGCTTATGTAGGGGTGCAATTGGTCGTGCCCATTTTTGAAAATGGTGTAGGCTTCGTGTCAGCAACGGCCAAACAAGCAAGTTATCTATATGAAGCTGCCTTGCAAAACAGAAATAACACCTATCTGTCTACAGTAACAGCTGCTAGACAGAGTTTTAACAATACACTGTCTTTCATCAGTCAAGTAGAAGCCGATAGAGAAACGATCAAAGCCAGTCAGCTTGCTTTAGACAGTATCGTAGATGCTTATCAAGTCGGTACCAAAACCATGTTGGATGTATTAAACGCGCAACAGGTGTTATATACAGCCTGGAGTGCGTATTCTACGGATCAATACAGTTATATCAATTCGGCGATTGCTTTAAAGCAAGCGGCAGGAACCTTGTCGCCACTGGATTTACAACAAATCAATACTTGGTTAACGGAAAATCGCCAACCCTTTACGACGACTCAGTATGCTGCTGGCGGTACTAACATTCAACGCGGTCCCTTAGCCGGTGGAAGATAATCTTGGGGTATCGTTCTCAAAAAGTTAAGCAATATGCGCATAACCATGCTCGTGTCTTGAGCGTGGCGACTGCGCATGGTGAATTCATGACGCCGGCTTTTATGCCCGTAGGTACGTATGCGGTGGTGAATAGCATGACGCCGCAAGATTTACATGCTACCGGCAGTCAAATTATTTTAGGCGGTAATACGTACCATATGCTATCGCAGCCGGGCATGAAGGTGGTTGAGGCCTTAGGCGGTATGCATCAGATGATGCAATGGTTTGGTCCTATGCTCACGGACAGTGGCGGTTATCAAGTTTTTAGTTTATCGCAAAATAAAAAACTCTGTAAAATCGATGAAGAAGGAGCGCATTTTTCTCATCCGCATACAGGCCAACGGTTGCATTTAACGCCTAAAACCTCTATAGAGGCACAAAAAGTCATAGGTGCTGACATTATTATGGCATTTGATCAATGCACTCCAGATGTGGAGGACGAAGGTTTGGTGCGGCAAATCATGGAGCGCACGCATCGCTGGCTAAGATTGTCTAAAGAAATACACGACCAGCATCCTTTATCGACTTATGGCCATCATCAAGCTTTATTTGGCATTATTCAAGGCAGCTGTTTTAAACATTTACGCGAGGAAAGCGCGCATTTTGTTGCGTCATTAGATTTAGATGGCATCGCCATCGGCGGTGAATCTATAGGTTATAATATGCCACAAACCATAGAGACCATAGATTGGATCCGTGATAGTTTGCCCGATGACAAAGTCCGTTATACCATGGGGGTGGGTTTGTCACCGCAAGACCTCTTGGATGTCATTGCCGCGGGTATAGATATTTTTGATTGTGTAGCGCCTACACGCAATGCGCGCCACGGCAGTCTTTATCATGGTCATGTAGTCAAAGAAGGACAGTGGTTGAGATTTGCCAGCGAATTTAAAAATCATCGTTTGTCTATAGGAAAAAGTATTTACGCATGTGATACTAGCCCCATTTTAGAAGGTTGTACTTGTAGCACTTGTCTACAATATTCACGCGGTTATTTGCATCATTTATTTAAACAAAAAGCCATTGCTTATAACGCTTTAGCCTGCATACATAATGTTCATGTGATGCATGAGACGTGTAGAGCAGCGCGAGAGTTGGTTATGGAATATCTTACTTGAAGGTGCGAATCGGTGTGTGAGGGTAATCCCCTCTGGTTGCCTCTACGCGCATTCTCGCATCTTCATTGGTAATGGGTATATAATATATATTCATAATTAAGAGGAATTCCCTATGGCCGTAGACAAAGATGCCGATTTTGGCTATAAAAAAGTCAGCTCGGAAGAAAAAACGCGCTTAGTGCGAGAAGTATTTCATTCCGTAGCCCCGAATTATGACCTTATGAATGACCTCATGTCTTTAGGTATACACCGTGCGTGGAAGTTTTTAACCGTCTTATTAGCCCAAGCTAGACCCGGCCAGTGGATTTTAGATTTGGCAGGCGGTACCGGGGATCTAGCCCAGCGCTTTGCTGAAAAAGTGGGGCGAGAAGGATGTGTGGTATTAGGCGATATTAATTTAGCCATGTTAGAAGTAGGACGCGATAAAATCATCGATGCGGGTTTGAGCCAAACGATTAAAGTAACGGCCTTAAATGCAGAAGAACTTCCTTTTGCTACCAATAGCTTTGATTTGTTGACGATTGGTTTTGGTTTGCGAAATGTGACGAATAAACAACGGGCATTAAAAGAAATGTGCCGCGTATTGCGTCCAGGAGGGCAAGCCATGATTTTAGAATTTTCCACGCCCACAACAAAGGGTGTTAGAAAACTCTACGATGCGTACTCTTTTAAAATTCTACCTAAATTAGGTGAATACGTTGCCAAAGATAAAGACAGTTATCAATATTTAGCAGAATCCATACGCAAACACCCTACGCAAGAAGTCCTTAAACAAATGGTGTTAGATGCTGGATTTGATGAATGTCAGTATCATAATTTGAGCATGGGCATAGTGGCTTTGCACCGTTGTTTTAAATATTAAAAGGAAAGGGCGATGTTTTATTTCTTTCAGACTACACTACAAACTATAATTAATCGTTATATCTCTCTAGATAAAGAAATAGAACAAAAGTTAAAACCATTGCGTGGAAAAATTTTAGAAATCAATATTAAAAAAACACCTTTTCATTATGGTTTTCTATTTACAAAGAATAATATTGAAATAATTTCTGCCGATAAAATAGCTGCCGATGCAGTGATTAGCGGCGACTTGTTTACTTTTTTAAAACTATTCAAATCTTCTTCTTTATCGAATATGTCTAAGCTTAGCATCACAGGGGATCAGGCTTTTTCTGAATCAGCATACCATCTTTTACATGACCTCGATATAGATTGGGAAGAAATCTTATCGCATTATACTGGCGATGTGATAGCGCACAAAGTAGGGCAATGTGTGGATGGGTTGCAAAAATGGTTTAGTCGTGGTGCACATAGTTTTAAAGTTAGTTTAACAGAATATGTACAGGAAGAATTACGTTACTTTCCATCGACAGTAGAAATGAACGATTTTATGAAGGAAGTAGACGAGCTTAAACACGATTTAGATCGTGTAAGCTTACGTTTATCGCGGTACTTACAGGAGAACCATGAATAATTCAATCACGCAATTGATACGCTTCATACACATTCAATATGTTTTAGCTAAACACGGTTTAGATGAGATCGTTTTAGATTTACAGGTTTTATCCCCTATACGGTTTTTAGTTTATTTAAATCCATGGTATTGGATACGCAATAGAAATATTCCTAGAGGTGAGCGTTTACGCTTAGCCTTAATTGAATTAGGTCCTATCTTTGTAAAGTTTGGTCAAACCCTATCGACGCGGCGCGATTTATTGCCAGAAGATATTGCCGATGAGTTGGTATTGCTACAAGATAAAGTACCGCCATTCGCCAATGCCAAAGCTGCTGTTGCCAAGGCCTATAAAGTGCCTTTTAACACTATTTTTGAATCCTTTAACGAAACGGCGCTGGCTTCAGCTTCTATTGCACAAGTGCATGTGGCCCGCTTATGTACGGGTGAGGACGTTATTGTAAAAGTGTTGCGCCCAAATGTGGAGAAAATTATAAAACGCGATATAGGATTGTTATATCGCTTTGCAAGTATTGCTGAACGCTATTCGCTTATGGCCCGACATTTACACGTAGTCGATCTGGTCGGAGAGTTTGAAAATACCACTCTAGCAGAATTAGATCTAAACATGGAAGCGTCCAATGCTTCCGCATTAAAACGTAATTTTAAAGGATCGGCTTTACTACATGTGCCGGAAATTTACTGGCCCTATGTGACCTCCAGCGTTATTGTCATGGAACATATACACGGTGTTCCTATAGGGAATATAGATGAGCTAAGAGCGCTTGGTGTAGACATGAAAGTTTTGGCTGAAAGAGGCGTTGAAATATTCTTTACTCAAGTTTTTCGGGACTGCTTTTTTCATGCAGATATGCACCCAGGGAATATTTTTGTAGATGTACATAATCGTAAACAACCCATCTATATGGCCGTTGATTTTGGCATCATGGGCGCATTGAGCCCCAACGATCAACACTATTTAGCCAGTAATCTTTTGGCTTTTTTTAAGCGAGACTATCGCAAGGTGGCCTTGTTACATTTAGAGTCGGGTTGGGTGCCTGCGGACACTAGGGTAGAAGATTTCGAGGCCGCAGTGCGTAGCGTGTGTGAACCTATTTTTGAACGGCCTTTAAAAGATATTTCTTTTGGCAAATTATTATTGCGCTTATTTCAGGTTGGGCGTAAATTTCATATGGAAATTCAACCACAGTTATTGTTGCTAGAAAAAACATTGTTTCATATAGAAGGTTTGGGGCGGCAATTGTATCCAGAGTTAGATCTATGGGCCACTGCACATCCTTTCTTGGAGAAATGGATGCATCAACGAGTGGGCATCAGAGCTAATTTACGGCGTTTAAAAGAAAGCTTACCACTATGGGGTAAAATTTTACCGGAGTTACCGGCCACCCTACAACAAACGTTAAAGTTAATTCAGGATGAAAAAAAAGCAAATAAAGAAGATGAAAAGGATATTTCACGTCAAAAAAATGTGGGGTTACGCCGTGGCTTGGGCGCTGGCTTTTTAATTGCCGGTGGTGTGGGCTTAGGCTTGTTAAATGGCATAGATTTATTTAATGCCACGGAGGCTGCTTGGGGAATGATTGGTTTGGCGGTGTTGTTTTTGGTATCAAGTTTCTGAGTGTGATTAAATCTAGAGCTCAGTATTATAATTTACTGCTGGCGGGGTCCTGCCGCGGTGATACCCAGCCATAGCTATCGTGCTTTGTATCGAGTTTGTCATATCCATCTATATTTTCTAGGTTCGGTTATATTCAGGGCTCAATATTATAATCCAATGCTGGCCGGGTCCTGGCAACGGTGATACCCCGTCGTGCTCGTGCCTGCGCGCGCCGGGGGCCCCTCACCGTGCCACCCAGCCATAACTATTGCGCTTTGTATTAAGTAGTTCATATCTAGCTGTACTTTTGGGCACACATCCTGAAACTCTCAATCTTGAAGCCTCAATACAACCACGCGGGCAACTCCGCCTCTATAGTCTTTAGCGCCTTATTATGCTCATGACAATGCGGGTCTAATGTAGATAGCAAACGCCAAAAGGCGCGGCTGTGGTTTAAATGTTGAATATGACTTAACTCATGCAGCAAAATATGTTCCGCCAAGGCCTTAGGTAAAAAGAGTATTTTATAATTCAACTGAATATTTTTGCTCGTAGAACAGCTTCCCCATTGTGTCTTTTGGTTGCGCACAGCGGCATTATTAAAGGGTAGTTGGTGTAGTTGACTCAGCTCAGTCAACCAGGGAATAAGTTGCTGTTGTGCCTTTTTCTTCAACCATAAATGCAATAAACGAATGGCGCGCTCAATATTCAGGTCTTTATCCATAATCACCAATCTGGAACCCGCAGCGGCAAATAAAGTAGGTTTGGCGCAGTTTTGCATATGGTCAACTTGCCATGTTTCATCGATGGCAGATAAAAGCAAGGACGTGGGTAAGCTCAGAGGGTCTTTTTTAGAGGCCTGTTCTAATAGGGCGCTGTGTTTTAAAATCCAGGTCTTTTTCTCTATTAACAAGGCGTCTATGTCTACCGGTTTTCGCATATGCTGTGGCAAGTGGATGGTTAAGCCTTTTTGCGGGTGTATGCTAAGGCGCACCTGCTTGGCGCGGGTACTTTTTTTCACCGTATATAGGGGAGGCCAGATTGTGACTTGAGATGATTCCATAATAGTTGTTATCATAGCGCATTGTAGCATTAGGGTCAAAGGTTACCGTATATGTCGATTCCACGTTTTTATCAAAATGAACCATTAGCATTGGGAAATTATACTTTCGATGAGGCAGCGGCACATCATATAATGCATGTATTACGTTTGAAAATAGGCAGTGAAATCATAGTCTTTAATGGCAATGGCGATGAATTTAAAGGAGTTCTTTGCGAGATCAATAAAAAAGCGGTTATGGTGACTTTAGAGCAAAGCTATAATGTGAGCAATGAATCGTTTTTAACTTTGCATCTGGTGCAAGCGGTTTCTAGAAAAGATCATATGGATTTAACTTTGCAAAAAGCAGTTGAATTAGGTGTTACGCAAATAACGCCCGTAATAAGTGACTTTTCTAATATGAAACAGAGTCAAACGGAATTTAATCATAAAGAAAATCACTGGCAAAGAATTATCGTTAGCGCCAGCCAGCAGTCCGGACGTAGCATTATAACTAGATTAAACCCTATTATCTCTTTCAAAGAAGCGTTGCAAAATATTCAAGCGGAGCAACGTATTCTTCTATCGCCACGCGCCGAAGCAACATCTGAAAAGATATGGATTAAGCCATCAAAATCGGTAGCGCTATTTGTAGGTTGTGAAGGCGGTTTTAGTGACAAAGAAGAGAAAATAGCAACAACAAATGGCCTTACCGCCATGGCTTTGGGTAAGCGTATCTTACGCACGGAAACAGCGGCCATTGCAGCATTAGCTATTCTGCAGTATTGCTTAGGAGATCTTTGAGGGCTACATATAATAAAGGAATGCCCGCACCATTGCGACTAGACAGTTGTACTCTAACTGGCTTGCTATTTTCATCATAATACGTTTCAGCTGTAGTATCCGGTAATAAGTCTATTTTATTACAAACTTCTAACATGGGTAAATCACCCGCACCTAATTCGTTGATAATGCCTGTAACGGCTTCTTTCTGTTCATAGCGTTTAGGATCGTGCTGGTCGACTACATGCAATAATAAATCAGCTTGTATCGTTTCTTCCAGAGTTGCTTTAAAAGCCTTGACCAGATCTGGAGGCAGATGACGTATAAAACCTACGGTGTCGATCAAGATAATATTGCCCAATTCCGGAATATAACAACGTCGTGAGGTGGGATCTAACGTTGCAAAAAGTTGATCAGCAACATAAACTTCGCTGCGAGTTAGGCGATTAAACAAAGTAGATTTGCCCGCATTAGTATAGCCTATTAAGGCTACACAAGGAGTACGCTGGTTTTGGCGCGCACGTCTATTTTGGTTACGCTGCTCGGCCACTTTGTCTAGACGGCCATTAATGGTAGAAATACGTTTTTTAATTAAACGACGATCGGTTTCTAGCTGTGATTCACCAGGACCACGTAAGCCTATGCCGCCTTTTTGCCGTTCTAAGTGTGTCCAGCCGCGGACCAAACGAGTCGATAAATGTTTTAATTGTGCTAATTCAACTTGTAACATGCCTTCAAAAGTTCTTGCTCTTTGGGCAAATATGTCTAGGATTAATTCGGTTCTATCGATAACTCTACAGCCTAAGGCTTCTTCTAAGTTTCTACTTTGTGCTGGTGATAGATTATGATTGACTAAGATCACAGAGACGGGATCGTGATTGATCAATTCTTTTATTTCAGTTAATTTTCCTGTACCAATAAAATATTTAGCGGTAGGGGTGTTACGCGTGGTTTGGACCACATGTTGTGGAATTAAACCGCTAGATTGCACCAATAATTTAAATTCTTCCAAATCTTCAATTTTTTCTGTGGTGCTAAAATTAACGTGAATGAGTAGGGCGTGATTTTCTAGTTTAGATTCGGTTTTCAAAAAAGATGTTACCTCTGATTCGCTTTATAATTTGAAAGGGCGGTTTGCGGACCGCCCTTGGTTAGTTGTTACTACAACTATTCATCCTCTTCTGTTGCAGTAGCAGCCTCAGTCGTTGCTGCGGACATCGTGTTCAAGTTCACCGGACGTGCAGGTACGATGGTTGAAATGGCGTGTTTATAAACCAATTGACTGATAGAGTTTTTTAGCAATACAACAAATTGATCAAAAGCTTCAACTTGTCCTTGTAATTTGATCCCATTCACTAAATAGATAGACACAGGTACTCTTTCTTTACGCAATGCATTTAAGAAAGGGTCTTGTAACGATTGCCCTTTTGACATGACATTCTCCTTGTTGTTTTTCAATATAAAGTTTAGTGTCAGGAAAAGGCAGGTATATTCGCCTAGTCCGTGGCCACTACAAATTTCTTATAAGGTAAGGTGAGACCGAACCAGATAGACTAAATAGTCTAACACGCAAAGAAAGCAAATACCATAGGATAGTCGGGGTGAAAACTGTTAAAAACATAAAAAAAACATAGTTTTTGTGGCTCATTTTTTGTATTATCTAGCTAAATATGTCATAATGCACCGCAGTGGTTCAATGCAAGAAATTGTTTCTGTGAGGCGCAAAAGTGTTTAAGAAATTATCTATTTTCATCCTTTTTCTGGCTTTGTCCGGCTGTAGCTTATTGACTTTTGAACCTGAGACAGGGGCCCCTGCGACATACCACACGCAATCAGTGGGGAATGTAGATTCCTCGCATATCGCTTTATTACTACCTACTACGGGCTCCGCAGCCAGTGCTGGGCAGTCGGTGCGTGATGGTTTTATGGCTGCTTATTATGGCCACCCTTCGGGCCACAGTGTAAAATTATACGATACCAATGGTGCGGATATTGCCACTGTGTACAATAGAGCCATTGATGATGGTGCTACCATGGTGATAGGCCCATTAACCAAGTCTGAAGTGAGCCGTTTGGCTGATGCGGATATCCGTATCCCTACTTTGGTACTCAATAATATCCCTACTCACGGTACTCAACGCAATTTTTATCAATTTGCCCTATCGCCTAATGACGAAGCCAAACAAGCAGCACAACGCGCCTATGCGCAAGGCTACACCAAGGCTTTAGTCATTGCCCCAGCTGATAGCTGGGGGCAAGGGGTGGTTAATAGTTTTGCTGCACAATATACCCAGTTGGGCGGACAAGTGCGCGAATCGGTGGCTTATACTAACAGTACGCTATTAGACAGTACGCTTAAAAATGCCTTGCAAGCGAAATCGCCGAATGCGAAAAATAACAATAAAGCAGCGCCGGATCGTAGACAAGATATAGATGTTATTTTCTTAGTGGCAACGCCGGATAAGGCTAGAGCCATTAAACCCTTGTTAAATTTCTATTATGCCAATAACCTTCCGGTTTATGCGACCTCTATTATCTACAATGGCGTGAGTGATCCTTTCAAGAACCAAGATCTGAATGGCATACAATTTAATACGTTACCCTGGTATCTCAACAATTCTGCAGCCAAAACGAATGCGACGAGCTTGTATGCCTTTGGCTATGATGCCTATAATATGGCTACCAATTTTAACCAACTGACAAATGGCTACTCTGGGGTTACCGGTGAATTGTATTTAAGGCCTAATCAACAAATATATCGCCAGGGAGTATGGGCGCAATTTAGAAATGGTGAAGCGAGAGCACTATGAAGAATAAGACAGCCCAAACTGTAGGGCAGCAAGCTGAAGACTGGGCTTTGCAGTATTTACAGCAACAAGGCTTAAAGTTAATAGAGCGTAATTTTCACTGCCATAGCGGCGAGATCGATTTAATTTTACGCGATAAGGAAAATTTAGTCTTTACTGAGGTGCGCTATAGGCACAAAAGCAGCCATGGTACGGGCGTTGAAACAGTAGATGGCATTAAACAACGAAAGATCTTGCGCAGCGCGGAATATTACTTGTATAGCAAAAAACTGTGGGATCATCCTTGTCGTTTTGATGTGATAGGGATTTGTCTGGATACTCAACAGCAAGTGGAAATAGTCTGGGAAAAAAATGCGTTTGATGGCAATTATTATATATAAAAGAGGGTTAACATTAATATGAGTGCGTTAGAAAGGGTGCAAAATCATTTTGCACAAAGCATACAGACAAAAATCGCCACGGCGGATATGTTATCGGAATGCATCGTACAAGCCAGTGAGCATCTAGTCGCAGCATTGTTGGCAGGCAAAAAAATATTGGCCTGTGGTAATGGTGGTTCCGCTGCCGATGCGCAGCATTTTGCTGCCGAGTTAGTCAACCGTTTTGAAGTGGAGCGACCCGGTTTGCCAGCCATTGCATTAACGACCGACGTATCATGCATTACTTCTATTGCCAACGATTATTCCTACAAAGAAATTTTCTCTAAGCAAGTAGAAGCCTTGGGACAAGCGGGCGATGTGTTACTGGCTATTTCTACCAGCGGACAATCCTCTAACGTTAATTTGGCCATAGAAGCAGCGCATATGAAAAAAATGACGGTATTGGCTTTAACGGGACGTGACGGCGGCGCTTTAGCCCCCATATTAGCCGCCAGCGACATAGAGATTCGGATCCCTGCGCAGAGTACGGCGAGAATACAAGAAACCCATATTTTAGTGTTACATTGTTTATGTGATTTAATCGACTTTAATTTGTTTCCTCAAGGAGAATAAAATGAAAAAATGTTTAGGCCTTTTATTATTGATGGTTGCTTTATTAGATGGTTGTGTGGTTGCTGTGGTCGCCGGTGTGACTGTCGCGGGTGTAGTGGTGTATGAAGGGCGCGGCCCCAAAACTTTAAGTTCAGACGGTAAAATTTCTTATGACGCAGAACATAAGATCTTTGCGGACAAAGAATTAGATAAGAAAGCGCGCGTTATCGTATCGTCTTTCAATGGTGTGGTCCTGTTGGCGGGAGAGACGCCTACTGAAGCAATGCGTACTAGAGCTGGTCAATTGGTGCAAACGGTGCCTGGAATAAAGCGGATGTATAACGAAATTATTATAGGCACGCCTATTTCTACTTTAACACAGTCTAGCGATGGCTTAATCACTAGCAAGATTAAAACCCAGTTACTTGCTAACAAGAGCTTAAATGGATCACAGATGAAAATCGTGACGGAAAATGGCACGGTATTTATGTTAGGCCAAGTCACACGTGGTCAAGGCAAAACGGCCGCGGACATTGCCAGCCGTTCTTCAGGCGTGCAAAAAGTAGTGACTTTGTTTGAATACGTAGAATAGCAGATCTTGCAGGGGCGGCTCGCGAGCCGCCCTTCCTGAATAACCCTGTAAATGCGTTAAAATTTAAAGTACGGATGGAGATAGCATATGAATAAAAAATGGATTTTAGCCACTACTTTGGTGGCTGGCTTATTGTTCTTAGTCACTATAGTTCGTGCCAGCGACAAAGCAACTACGCCACAAGTAGTACAATTAGCTTCACCTTACCCTAGCTTGAATCGCATTCATTATGTGGTACAAAAAGAACAATGGGTAGTCAGCGATTCGGCGCGCGTTATAGTCTCTGTTAATGCCAATCTAACCGATGATGCCTTGGATCACTTCCAAGATAAAATGAATCAAAGTCTAAATAGTTTGGCTAAGAATGTTTCTTGGCACGTAACGCAATTTAACCGTAATCAAGACAATTCAGGCCTAGAACAAGTCTCGGCGCAAGCCGAAGCGCGTATCGCCAATTCAGCTTTGGCTGGCTTGCGTGTCAAAGCGGATAAATTAAGTTCTCCTGGCATAAAATACAGCATAGTCGATATTCAATACGGCCCTAGCGATGTAGACATTCAAAAAGCAAAAGATAGTTTAAGACAAAATGTATATGCTGCCATTGCAGAAGAGATACGCAGTTTAAACAAAATGTACAAACAAGAATTTTTCATTAATAGCATTGACTTTGATTTAAATTCTAGTATTTTGCCACCGCCTCAGCCCATGTTGATGCGCGTAGCCAGTACAGGCGCTAGCAACGATAACATACCTGTAAACCAAAAATTGGTGTTGCAAGCCGATGTGGTGTTAGCCGCTAAAGTGGAGTGAAATTGAAGAAAACTGTAGGGGCAACCCCATGTGGTTGCTCATCTAGAGGTTAATAGCCGCTCATAATAAATGCAGTATAAGGAGATACGCATGATTATGCAAAACCTATTGGAATCTAAATTCTTTATATCCGTGTTACTGGGCGGTTTTGTGACACTGATCTGCAATATATTATTCTATATTTACCAATCCAAAAAACAGCAATTAAATTCTATACATGCTGCGAGCACGGTGATAGGGTTTTTCATGGCTTTACAAATATCTGAGCTAAACTTGTTAGAAAAAGCCATTACAGAAAGGCTAAATAAAATTAAAGCACTTAGAGCTGGAGAGCACATAGATGTAACACAAATTACCAGTGATTTTGCTTGCTCCACTAAAATTAGTATCAACATGGAAGATGTAGCCGCTAAAATATTGGCTGCTTACGATAGAAAAGAACGGAAAAAATCTAGCGAAGAAAAGAACATTACGCAGATATTGCAATGTATTTTCAACAGCGATAGAAATTATTTCAAAATTCTAAGGGGCCTAGATAGGTTCAATAGTATAAAAAGGCTGGCGCAGGAAGATTTAAAAAAAGGCATCATAGCAGATGAACATGCGTTGTTGGCTATTTTAATCAATTTTTTAGAACAAGAAGTCAGTGGCTATAGAGTGCAAATTACAGAAACGCTGTTGCCTTATCAAAAAGAAACTTTTAAACATTTCAAAGAAGAAATACAAAAGCAGTTCAAGCTACAAGTGAATGTTTCTGTGTCTGAAACAGAGAGCAATGATGCATTGAAGAAAATGGATATCACTACGTTGGTTTCGGAGGGGCTTGAAACGGCTTAATGTGGGTAAGTGTTTATGACATAGGGCTATTCGGGCGGCTCGTGAGCCGCCCTTGTTCAAGGCACAAGCACAGAATGCTTCGCTTATGCTTGGTTGAATCAACGATTCAAATACATCGCTAATAACGGATCGGCAATAACGTATTTAGCTTTTTCTATTTTTGTGATAAAGCCGCCATTCTCCAAATTCTTTAATGCAGTATAGGCTGCTTGTTTATTGATGTTTAGACCACTATAAGGATCTAGTCTCATGGAAAGATTAACCATGACATCTAATGCATGGCTCTTTTCTTTGATTTTTTGTAGCTGCAATTCTAGGTAGCCGTTTTCCTGATGAATGAGCACGTTATTTATATAAGCTAAAAAGGTGTCTATGGACTTTGCATGTCGCGGCTCTATGACAAGATCTTTAATAATTTTAGAGGTATAATACGGATGGCAATTAAACTTATGCAGAATGATCTCTATAATTTCATACGGAAGATTCATTTCTGTCAAATAAAGCAAGATTTCGTCACGGTCTAAATCTTTTAAAAAGATCAAATTGCCGAAGCGATAAAAAGCGCCTGACTTCTCAACGAACATTTTGGTCATCAATGTTTCTTGGCTGCCAGCAAATAAATAATTGACCTTTTTTTGCAATTGAATGACGGAGCGAAAAACCTTGATGACGCGTTCTCCTAGGTAAAATAACTCGCCAAACTCGTCAAAGAACACTATAACCTTTTTATTGTATTTGAGAGCTATTTTCTCAGGTAGCGCTAACGCTTGCTCCAACAATAGCCATTCATCGTTCTTGTCACGAATAAGCTGCAAAAGCGGTTCAATTTCCAAATCGCCATATTTAACTTTGAGTTTGAAAGAAAATTCAATCTGCTTTAAAAGGAACTTTAGTCGCCCTATGAATCCTAGTG
>JBIPMB010000279.1:0-4178 GCA_044369355.1 Gammaproteobacteria bacterium
AGCTAGATGATCGAGCTGCAGCCGGCGAAGCTCGCCTCGCCGTTTTGCCCAGGGGCGCAGACGTTGGCTTCGGCAACGCGGATGCTGGCGCTCTCGCTGAGGCCGTTCTGGACGAAGTCAACAGCCGCGACGCCCGCGGCAGCGGCGACGGTCGCGGAGGCGGCGCCTACCGCGGCGATCGCAACCTTTTTTCCGGCAGAGATGTTTTCGTTTTTCATGGCCTCAAGTATAGCGTTGGGTAAACGGGCTACCTACCTAGAATTCCACAGCGTTCGGGTTCACCATCACCCGAATCGTCCAGCTGGCGCTGTTGGTCGGCACCGAGTTGTAGCAGCGGAGCGTCACGTCGTTGGCCGGTCGCATTAGGGGCGGCGTGGTGTACGCCGCGGCGAGGGTCGTCGTCGGCACCGGCTGGCTCTGCCCGTTGATAGAGAGGGAACAGTCCGTTGAGTGGCCGATAGACCACGTGAGCATCACCGTGTCGCCAACCGCGTCGATGAAGCGCGACGGGATAGCTTTTAGATCGCCGCCCGCGTCGACTGTTGGCGGACACTGGTCTTCTGATGGGATGGTGGCGTCGCAGGTGCCGTCTACCAGGTAGCCGCTGCCGCGCAGCCCGCAGGCATTTGGGTCGCTCTGGCACGCCTGACAATCGCTGTCTAAGGCGGCCGGGGCATTGCACGAACCGTCGGGCTGAATGATGCCGGCCTTGCGGCCGCCGCAAATGTTGGGCGCCGAGACGCATCCCTCACCCGGAACGGGTCCGGCGCCGCCGCCGTCTCCAGGGCAACCCCAGAACCAGTTCAGCCAGCAAGAGTTGTGGTCCCAGATAAGGGCCGCTAGCAGCATGTGGTGGGCGATTATGAAGAGGCCTTCGGCGCGTTTCGGCTGGGCGGTGCTCGCCATTAAGAGGCAGATCATCACGATGCCGGCAATTTTTTTGGCGTGGTTCATGGTTTCGTTGTGAGGCATTCTACAACGAACTGTTCCCGGCTAGCACGCTGGGGAGAATCTGCGCCGCGAAGAACATGGCGATTGGCCAAGGGCTCAGCGGAGACTTCGTCCAGCTGTCTTTGCGCCAAAGGGAAACGCCGAGCGCCGCGAAGGAAACCAGCAAAGACGCGAGGTGGAAGCCCCAAGAAGGGCCAGCGTCAAAAAGACGCTCTGCCGCGAGCAGGGCATTGAGGCACATGATGGTCGCCACCCAGGCGCAAAGCCGTAGGCGAGGGTCACGCTCAGCGTGGCGAGCGTGACCGCCGCGAGGACGAAGGGCTGAAAGCTGTTGCTCCTCAAGAACAGCGCGGCCGGGATGAGGTAGTTCGCCGCGGCGAGCGCGGCAAAGAAGGCGACGAAGATGAGCACGGCGAGGCGTGACAGGGGTATTTTTTTCATGTCCCAGATTCTACTTTTCTCGGAGCGCTCCCCGCCAGCGGCTCGCGCAGTCTCACGAGAAAGACGCGTCCGAGCGAACGGCGCGCTCCGCAGAGGCGACCGTCTCGGCCGAAAAAAGATCGCCGTCGCCGGGCGTCGCCCGGATGATGGCTTCGTGCGCGGCGCGGAGCCGTGGCGGCAGGCCGTCCTCGATGCCTAGGATTTTTGTGGCGCGCGCGAGCGCGAAGGCTTCGATTGCCAGGATATGAAAGGTGCCGTCGACGACCTTCGCCGCGAGGAGCGCCGCGTCCGCGCCCATGCTGACAATGTCCTGGTTGCCGTTGTTCGTCGGGATGCTGTGGAGCGAGGCGGGGAAGGCGAGGGTTTGCCCCGCGGCGGCCGTCGAGGTGGCGACGAACTGCAGGCCCTGTAGGCCGAGGTCGACGCCGAGCCTGCCTAGGTTGAGGAACGGCGGCAGCGAGCGGTTCTCGTCGGGGTTAAAGAGGAAGGCGATTTGGCGTTCGGCGAGCATGCCGAGCTTGGCGAGCGCCGCCTTGAGCGAATCTGCGGCGGCGGCCACGTAGTCTCCGTGGAAGTTGCCGCCATGAAAGACCCCGACGTCGGTCACCGTGACGGGGTTGTCGGTGGCGGAGCGCAGCTCGGTCTCGATTGTCTCGGCGGCGCGCCTAGCTGACTCGAGGACCGGCCCGATTACCTGCGGCGCGCAGCGAATGGAGTAGCAGTGCTGCACGTCGCGGTAGTCGCCGCCAGAAGCTTCTCCCGGCATCGATTTCAGCCGCGAGGAACCTTCGAGGGCGCCGCGCATCGCGGCTGCCGTTTCGGTTTGGCCCGGGTGCGGGCGCGCGAGGTGCAGCTCGGGGGCGAGGTACTCCGTCGAGGCGCCGGCGATTTCGTAGAGCCAGGCGGACAGAAGGGTAGAGACCGCCACCGCGCGCAGGGCGTCGGCCGTCGCGCAGGCGGCAATGCCGGTCATGGCGGAAGTCCCGTTCACCAGGGCGAGCCCCTCGCGGCCCGAGAGCTGGAGCGTCTGGACGCCCGCCGCCGCCGCAGCCTCGGCCGCGGGCACCGTTTCGCCGTTCCGGCGCGCCAGGCCTTCGCCCGTGAGGCCGAGGGCGACGTGCGCTAGCTGCACCAGGTCGCCGCTCGCGCCCACCGACCCGCGCTCGGGAATGATAGGCAGGATGTCGGCATTGAGGAAGGCAGCCAGGGTTTTTGCCGGCGCCGCGGATACGCCGGAGTAACCCCTGGAAATAGAGAGGAGGCGCGAGAGCATGGTCGCCCGAACGAAGCGGTCCGAAATCGGGGTTCCTTGGCCGACGGCGTGGCTCCTGACGAGGTTGCGCTGCGTCGCCTCGCGGTCGGCTGCGTCGATCCGGTGCCCGGCCATCGGGCCGAAGCCCGTATTCGCGCCGTAGACGGTCCGCGAGGAAACCAGGCCTTCCAGGTAGCGGCCGTTCGCGTCAATTTTTTCGACGGTCGCGTCGGAGAGCGAAACCTTGGCGCCACGGGCCACCACGTCGAGGAAGCGGGCGAGGCCTAGCTCTTCCCGCCCAATTTCGATTGCCCGCGGCGCGTCGGTAATCCCCATGAGAAGCGGGGAAAACTGTAGCACGCAGCGGGCGGTCCCATTAGAATGCTAGAGCCGCCGAAGGCACACTCAAAATGAAAACTTTCCTTATCGTCCTTATCAGCTTCCTGGTGGGTATTTTTGCGGCTGGTGCCGGTGGCATGTGGGCCCTGCAGAACGGCTACATCGCCGGCTTTAGCGCGCCGCTCGTGCAGCCGGAGTGGCCCGACGTTTCTCCGGTCGTGGGCGACAGGCCCGAGGTTGCCGATGATGTGAAGATTGAGGACCAAGTTCTGCCGGTGCCTAAGTCTGTCGCCAGCGAAAATTTTCAGAAGGCGCTCGAGCTCACGGTGGCCACCCACAATGATCTCGCGGTTGCCGGAGAGCTTCTCGTGGAAAAGCTGAACGAAATGAACGCCCGCTCGGCTTCCCGAAATTTTGACGGATTCTTCGACCTCGTGTTCGACGCCAAAACGCTCCTGTCTGAGCAGGTTTCGGGCACGGGGAACCTCGCGCTCGCCCTGGCCGACCTCGAGCGCGAGCTGCCGACCGTTACCGATCAAGGTCTCGCCGTAGCCTCCGCCAGCCTGGTCGCCTAAGGGACAGTTCTCGTCGCGTCGCTCGGGCGCTACTCCGCGGCTGTCGATCCGGTGCTCTCCGGCAACATTCCGAACCAGGAGATGATCAACCTAATCTTTGAATCGGCTACCGATTTGCAGGCAGCCTCCAAAGATTTCAACGGGGCGGCCGAGTCGACCGTCGCAGAAATTCGCGCGGCGCTCGATGAGGCTCCGATTGTGCAGACGCAGCGGGTCAATGGCGCTCTCTAGCGCGATCGCCGCCGCGGTCCGCATTGCCCGGCCTCACCTGTGGACGTACACCCTCGGCGCGGCCTTCCTGGCCGCGCTCGTGGCGTCCGGCAATCTTGCTACGCTCGCCGCGAGCCCTGACCTTGCCTGGTTCGCGCTGTGGCTCACGGTTCCCGCTGGCTGGCTCATTTACGGACTCAACGACGCTTTCGACGCAGAAGCTGATGTTGGGAATGTCCGCAAGCGAGGGGTAGAGCGCTCGCGGCCGTTTGGCCGAAAGGCGACGCTCGGCCTGGCCGCGCTCGCGGCGGCGCTGTACCTGCCGCTCGCCGCCCGCCTGCCTTGGGTGACCTCGGCCGCGGTTGCCGTTGCGGCGATCTCGACCTACCTCTACAGCGCGCCCCCGCTGC
>JBIPMB010000179.1:0-4167 GCA_044369355.1 Gammaproteobacteria bacterium
ATCAACAAGGTCTATACGCTAAAAGTATTAATGGCGATGCCTATTCCGATGAAATCAAGCAGCAAACCATCGACTTAATACGCAAGGATTGGCAGGGCGGCGTGGATTGTGTGATCTATAGTTTGGCTTCGCCTAGACGCACCAATCCTAGAACCGGTGAAACTTTAAATTCCGTATTAAAACCTATAGGAAAATCTTTTTCCGGCAAAACCATCAACATCATGAGCGGTGAATTGAGCACGGTGAACATAGAGCCGGCCAATGAAGACGAAATTCGTCAAACCGTGGCGGTGATGGGCGGTGAAGATTGGCAATGGTGGATGGAAGCATTAAAAGAAGCAGATTTATTGTCTAAAGATGTGAAAACAGTCGCGTATTCTTACATAGGCCCGGAATTAACCTTTCCTATTTACTATCAAGGTACCATAGGTCAAGCCAAAGTCGACTTAGAACAAACCGCGGCGCGCTTAACCAAAATGTTGCAACAGCAGGGTAGCGGAGCTGCGTATATATCGGTGAATAAGGGTTTAGTGACCCAAGCCAGTGCCGCTATTCCGGTCGTGCCTTTGTATATTTCGTTGTTGTACCACATCATGAAAGAAAAGGGTACGCACGAAGGCTGCATAGAACAAATCACACGTCTTTTTAAGGAACGCTTATATTGCGGCAAAGCCGTACCCGTTGACGAGGGTGGACGCATACGCATAGACGATTGGGAAATGGCGCCGGAAGTGCAACGCGAAATTGATGCACGCTGGCAAAAAGTGGATGCTGATCTGTTAGCGCAATATGCTGATCTAAAAGGCTATAGAGAAGACTTTTATAAGCTATTTGGTTTTGAATGGCCAGGCGTGGATTATGCTGCCGATGTGAGCGCAGATGTAGCGATTGCATCTATAGATTAATATTGATGCAGGCTCTATGCATGTAAGGGCGCCTCGTGAGGCGCCCAGAATCAACGCGAATGACTAACTATGGCTGATAGCCGCTACTGCTGGGAGCATTTTCTACAATCCTTGTTGGCGGTGCACTTGACGAACGATTTCTTCGTCGACCCTCAGATTGAAATGAACTGGAACTACTAGAAAGTGAGCATTGCCTTGAAGAAGATTGATCATTGATGACCGGATTCGATGGTAGTTCATCTTTGCCTTTTTCTAATAGAAAATTAGCCATGACACATAAATTAGTCAACAATTTACTATGCCACGTATAATGAATGGATTCACCAATTAATTCAGACAATTTATTTTGAAAGGCCATTACTTCGGTGTTAAATTTTTTTAAATAAGCATCTGGATCTCCCATTGAATCAGCTGCTTTTATAAGCTCTAGTAGTTTCTCACGATAATCATGTAATAACGAAGGAATGTATTTTTTTTGAGACTGCGCACCAAAATTATAATTGATTGCTTTACCGATAAAAAAGCCCACATCATAAGATGCAAGCTCAATGACAATCACTATATAGTGCATGCATAATGATATTCTCCTTAATAAAGGAACGGAAGGTTCATGTTGTAGTTCGGTAAATCCTTTTTCAGCGACTTTATAATAAATTTCATGTTTCATTTCTGAAAAAAAGTTTTCTTCTTTTTCTATAAATTCTTGGTATTGCCAAAAATTTATCGGAACAAGATAAGGTTTAATTAAACCATGACCGTATATAGAGACTATTATTTCAGCCTCTGTGTATCTAATCGAAAGACCTTTTATTCTCATAATTTCATTTAGCATAGATTCATATGCATCTATGTATTGTAGGGTTTTTACTGCCTTAATTGCATTGTCATAGCGTTCTATTTCTTCATCAAGCTTTATTATGTTTCTTACTAATTGTATACCATACTTTAATGATCCTCTTTCAACCGAAACGTCTATTTCATCTTGTGGTAGCTTTCGTGCATAATCCCTAAGAACTGCTATAGTCATATGATTTTCTTTACAAAATTCATCGATATCCCCGTTTAACTGGGCTCTATCCATTTTAATTGCATCTATTTTTTGCATCGCTTTTTTACAAGCATCAATTTCTTTCATTTCACATTCCAGTTCGTCTTTTGTTAATTCAATCGGTTCCTGAAGAATGGGATGTGTTATAATAGATAAAGTTCGCGTGTTACTCGATGAAGGTATGCCTTCAAATTCTGTTGCAAATAGACGAGGTATTTTTTCATGATTTTTGAATATGTTTATATCCAGTTTAAATGATTTGCAAAAGGATGCGATACATTGGTCTGCATTAAGCATTATAGAGTACTTTCTAATGTAGAAATTATTTGTGATTGAATAAACAGCTATGATACGACGCATTGGGTTGTCGCGAAAGTAATTTATTATGTGTATGTTAATATGTTTAAAATCACTTAGGCCTATGCGCTCAGGTAATGATTTAGATAGCTTCTCAACTAAAGCTGTATAGAAATCAGTGTAAATATTCTCTTTAACTAGCCAGTTATGAAACTGAGCGTCTTCATATTCAGAAAGACCGTGAGAATGGAATAGATGTGATTGTATGCCTTTTTTCTGATGTATTCTTTGTACAGTGACCTCTAAAAGAAGTGCGAGCATCTTCTTATTTGCTTTTTCTTCAGTTTCAAAGATACCGGGGTCATAAGCTGTCATGCTGGTTGTAGCTGATGCACTTGAAGGAGCACTTGTTTCTTGCGCTTGAAAATAAGATGAACGAGATCTACTTCCAATAGATTGTGTTGCAGTTTCTTCTGAAGGTGGTGGAGATGCAACAGATTTAGCCGACGGCTGATTTCTCTCTAGTCTTTTAAAGTCAGATGAACTTGAACTGCTAGAAGAAGACTGATCACGGATTTCTGGATTCGATGGTGGCTCATATTTGATCTCAGATTTCTCAGAAGACGAGCTACTATTACCACTAGATTTTGATTGTGTTGCATTCATCTCTGGTGTATGTAAAGATGTAGGTTGAGGCTCATCATCAATTTTGATTTCGGAAGCATTTTCTGCTAAAGGCGGTGGGGAGGCAACAGGCTCAGCCGATGGCTGAATTTTCTCTTTGGAATCTTGGGATTGTGCTGCCTTTGCTTTGTGTACTAATTTAGGAAGATCAAGCAAAACACTTAACGCTAGACGATGCCATTTATAATGCTCATTCAGACTGTTTGTAAAGAAACTATTTTCTTCTTCTCGAAATTTCTCAAGAAATGGTTCTATTTTAGATATAAAATTAGCTTCATATTGAACAGGATCTTGATTTTTACTTGCAATATCCAGCAGCTGTTTTAGTGTTGAATAATAGCTATATAGTACGAAAGGCAGTGTGTTTTTTTGCGGACGACCACCCCCTATTTTAAAATGGATGTCTTTGTTCCATAGAGAGGGTAATAAATCATAATGAATTAGCGCAATTGTCGATACTATTATTTTTAGGCCACATTTTAAATCATTTGAAATTGAACCTGTGAGTTCAGATTGCAAGCGATCCATTTCTTTTTGTGCAACCGCATAATAAAGGGTATTTCTTATTTTTAAAAAATCATTCTCGGTTGTTTCCAAAAGACGATTGTATTCTCTTGCAGCAATAGAAGGTGCATACTTCCCATCTAAAGCACGGCCAACAATAGCGACTATTTCTTTAGCGTCCTCGGAGCTAAGATTAAATTTTTCTTGCAGGGTCGAATGTAAAATATTATTTTCAGGTGGTTGTTTTTGAATAAATCCCAGAGTGGTGGGCCTTAGGACATCTTCCTGTAGAATATAACGCAAGCACTCATGGGCTTTATCTGCAAAATATTTATTGTAGTCGACTAGTTCTACACCATTAGCTAAACAAACTTGTTTAAATGAAGTAAATTTCATCTCATCTTGCAGCCACTCTAAAAAAGCAGCTTTCTCATAACGTAATTCGGGCGATTGTAAACCTTTGTCCGCACATAACTGTATCGCCACAAGTTCTATTATTGCTTGTTTATAAGCCGCCATAATCTTTATCCTCCGCAGTTATTTTATAATTATAAATTGAAATAAGTATTCGGCAGTATTTTAACCTTAAAACTATTTCTTTGATAGTATCAGTCTTCTCCAATATGAAATGGGTCTGAACTTGGACTCGTGATTCCAGCATGAAACGAGTCTGAACGGCCACGGGTTGAATAAAATATGTACACGCCTCATACTAGAGGATGAACATAT
>JBIPMB010000168.1:0-4560 GCA_044369355.1 Gammaproteobacteria bacterium
CGTGTTGTGTAAGAAATGGACAGATTTGCATTGCTGAGCTGCGGCAACAACGCATTGACTAAGCTGGTTTTACCGGCTCCAGATGGGGCGGAAATAATGTATAAAGTTCCTTGCTGTGTCATCACCATTTACTCAATATTTTGGACTTGTTCGCGCATTTGTTCTATGAGCACTTTTAAATCAACCGCCGCCTTAGAAACCTGACTGTCTAAGGACTTCGAAGCCATAGTATTGGCCTCGCGATTGAGCTCTTGCATCATAAAGTCTAGAGTCTTACCCACGCTACCTTTTTGCTGTAACAGGTGACGCACTTCGGCCACATGCGCTAATAGCCGATCGACTTCTTCGCTATTATCAATCTTTTGCGCCCAAAATACCAATTCTTGCTCTAGGCGCTGCGCATCGCCCTGTACTGGGCTTTGTTGCAACCGCTCCAGCAACTTTGCTTGCTGACGTTGCAACAATTCCGGTTGGCGCGAACCTACTTCTTTAGCCAGCACTTCTACCTTATGCAAACGTTCAATAATCGCTTGTTTTAAGGCCTCGCCCTCTCTTTGACGGCTGTCATTTAAAAGCTTTAGGCTTTGTTCTAAAGCCGTTACAGCGATGGTTTCGATCTGGGTAACATCGATTTCCACTTCGCTAATAATGCCCGGATACATCAACAAACAATCTAAAGAAGGCGCGCTATGTGAAAAGGGTGATAGATTTTCAATACGCTCTACTGCGGCCAATAAAGCGCTAAGACGCGCCTCATCGCATTGTAAAGTGCCTGTTTTATCTATAGACCATTGTAGTTTTAAGCTTGCGTCAATGCGACCGCGTTCAATATGGTGCCGTATGACTTCGCGAAAACGCATTTCCAAAGCACGCACGGCCTCGGGCAAGCGCATTTGAATATCTAAGAAACGGTGATTCACCGCCCTGATTTCCCAGGATAAAACCCCTTGCGGATACGCCAACTCATGGCGCGCAAACCCCGTCATACTGCGTATCATAACGACCCCTTAAATTTTTGCCTAAGGTAGCAGACCTAGGCGCTTAAATCTAGTCTTTCAATCGCTGGCTTTCTACCCCCAATTTTACGTATAATACTGTCATTTTCTAAAACGAGGTTAACCATGCGCACCAATGATCGCTCTAATGATGAGCTACGCCCAATCCGCTTCACTCGTTCCTATACCAAACATGCCGAAGGATCGGTACTGGTTGAATATGGCGATACCAAGGTTCTGTGTAACGCCAGCATCATCAGTGGTGTGCCGCGCTTCTTAAAAGGCAGTGGCAAGGGTTGGTTAAGCGCCGAATATGGCTTATTGCCTAGAGCCACGCACGAACGCAACGACCGCGAAGCCGCTAGAGGCAAACAAAGTGCGCGTACAGTGGAAATTCAGCGTTTAATAGGTCGCGCATTGCGCCCAGCTCTTAATTTATCATTGCTGGGTGAAAATACTATACAATTAGACTGCGATGTCCTTCAAGCCGATGGTGGCACACGCACCGCCGCTATCAGCGGTAGTTGTGTAGCCTTATACGATGCCATTGCTTATTTGCGTCAACGCCAATTTTTAAATGAATCGCCGCTAACGCATTGGGTTGCAGCGGTATCAGTAGGTTTCCACAATCAACAAGCCTTACTGGATTTGGAATATACGGAAGACAGTCAAGCTGAAACGGATCTCAATGTAGTGATGGATGAAGAAGGTCGTTTTATAGAAATTCAAGGTACAGCTGAAGGACAAGCTTTTAGCCGCAGCGATCTAGATCAAATGCTGTTATTAGCAGAAAAAGGGATCAAAGAAATCATTGAATTACAAAAAAGTGTAGTGTCTGAATAATAAAGAAGGGCGCCTCGCGAGGCGCCCAAATGGGCGATGGATATACACAAAATAGGATTATTATGCCAGAAAAATTTGACATTAATACGCTCTTTAAAAATCATTTTTCTCCAGGATGCGTAAGTTACGGCCGTGAAATATTTTTACATAAGCACGTATCTAAGTTAACCTTTCGCAGCGGGCAAGCCGTGGGCGCAACGGTACAAGGCAGCGGCACGCAAACTTACCGCGTTAATATCGTATTAGAACCCTCAAAGCACGCACGCAGTAATATCATTGGCACTTGCTCTTGCAGCATGGGTTTTAATTGCAGACACGTAGCCGCGGTGCTGTATCAGTTAGAAGCCAATATGGATAAGGCTATACGCAATTACGCCGGTTTTGAAAAGGCTAGGTATCACCTCTGGGAAACTTGGTTAGACAAAACGTATACCCCTTCAAAAGAAGAACCCTTAAAAGAGAGCTTTCAGGACGAAGTATTATTATATGTGTTCTCTTTTGGTTTTGATGAAGATCAGCCGCAGCATTTATTCATCGACTTGTATCAAAGCAAAGCGCTCAAAAAAGGGGGCTATAGCCTCAATGCCATTAAAACGGCTAAACTGGTCGAACTGCGCGATTTAGCATTGCTAAGCAGCATTGATATTACTTTATTACAGAAACTACGACAATATCGCCTATACAACTCTGCCGACTTAGGAGAGCGTTATCGCTTACACTCAGAAACACCGGCAGACATGATCAGCACCATAATTAAAACGGGGCGTGCTTTTTGGCAAGCAGCAACAAAACCCTTAATCTGGCAAGAAGAAACAGAAACAATCCACTTAGATTGGCATCGTTTAAGCCACGGGGGCTTTAAATATTTGGCGCACACAAAAGATAATGCGGTATTGTCATTATGGCCAGTAACACCCTTTTTATATTATAACGCCCAAACCCAACAAGTAGGTCCTATTGACACTGCCTTATCGGCTAACACTTTGAAGCACTGTTTGGCCATGCCCGTTTATTATCCCGATCAAGGTGACTTTTTAAAAACCGCTTTTGATGCTTGGGCACAAGCACACAAGCTACCCCCTTTGCCAATTGCCAGCAAAACTGAACAGCGCATCGTAACACCTACGGCAACCCTCACTTTATACAGCACAGACAGTTCACGCATATTATCGTCTAACTCTACTGTAGCACGTTATCATCGTTATGAATCTAATTATAGCTATGCCAGCGTCACCTTTCATTATGAAGTCGTTTCCTGTCAGCCCGACACTTATGAACACAATTTATATGATTTAGAAGGTGACACGTTATTTGTTTATCCTAGACAATGGGATATTGAAAAAAACTATCTACAACAATTAAGCGAGCGTGGCGTTTATCGTTTTGATGAGAAAAACCCTGTTTTCGTGAAAAAGGATTATGCACATTATTTCCATGTAGGCGATAGCAAAGCAGATGTGTCTCATTTTTTAGCCTCGGCAGAACAAGAGTTACCGCCCTTAGGATGGGACATCGTTTACGACCCGAGTTTCGTCTATGCCCCTGCCGCTGTCTACGATGATTGGTATGGTGAAATCAAGGAAGGCCCCAAAAAAGATTGGTTCTCTTTAGAAGTCGGTATAGTGATCGACGATGAAAAAGTTAATTTGATCCCCGTATTGGCGAAGCTGTTACAAACCAATTATGCGAATTCCAGTCTTGCGGCTATTTTAGATCTAGATCCCAATGAATTATTAGAACTCGTTTTAGACGATGGCAAAAAAATAGCGATCCCTATGCATCGTTTTCAAGCCATTTTACTGACCTTAACTGAAATTTATGACAAAACCAATTTAAAAGACAATGAATTGCCTATCAATGCTTTATTCGCCTCGCAACTCATAGGCCACAAGGAAAACTTCTCTTTACCACAAATACAATGGCAAATACCGCCCGAATTACAACATCTTAGTCAAAAGTGGCACGCTTTTCCGCTATCTAAAGATATATTGCATCCCACCGATAGTTTTAAAGGTGAGCTTAGGCATTATCAATTAGAAGGCTTAACTTGGTTGCAATTCTTAAGAAAACACAATTTAGCTGGCATTCTAGCGGATGATATGGGCTTGGGTAAAACGGTACAAACGCTAGCGCATTTAGCGATGGAAAAAGATCAGGGCCGCGCGAAGAAGCCCATCTTAATTATTTCACCTACCAGTTTGGTGACTAACTGGCATAGTGAAATCAAAAAATTCACGCCCAGTTTAAGCGTATTGATACTACAGGGCACAGATCGCCCTAACGAAAAAGAGGTATTAGCGCAACATGATATTATCCTGACGACTTATGCCGTCATCTTGCACGATCAACCCTTGCTAGAACAATTATCTTATTACTACATCATTTTAGATGAAGCTCAATGGATCAAAAACGCCAATACCAAAGCTTTTGCCACCGTGACACAATTAAAAACCGAGCATCGGTTGTGCCTAACCGGTACGCCTATGGAAAACCACTTAGGCGAACTATGGTCTTTATTCCATTTCTTATTACCGGGTTATTTAGGCAATCAAAAATCATTTAATAAACTATTCAGGCAACCTATTGAAAGAGACAACGATGCTGCTCGCAGATTAGCCTTACAAAAACGCATTGCACCCTTTTTATTACGCCGCGCCAAAAGCGTCGTCGCCGCTGACTTACCGCCCAAAAATGAAATGATACAGTTAATTGACATGAACGA
>JBIPMB010000106.1:0-7646 GCA_044369355.1 Gammaproteobacteria bacterium
TATTGGCACAAAAAGGTTTTGCGCAAAGTCATATTGAGATCTTAGATGCACTATTAAAACTGCGCCAAGCGTGTTGTGACCCTCGCCTAGTCAAATTAGCCTCAGCACAGAGTATTGCCCAATCGGCTAAATTAGAATATCTGCTGTCAGTCTTACCCGAAATGATAGAAGAAGGCCGCAAAATATTGTTATTTTCCACCTTCACCAGTATGTTGAGTTTAATTAAACCAGAATTAAAGGCATTGGACATTCCTTATGTTTTATTAACGGGTAGCACCAAAGATCGACAAACCCCAGTGAGTCGCTTTCAAAATGGCGAAGTACCGCTATTCTTGCTGAGCTTAAAAGCCGGTGGCACGGGCTTAAACCTAACTGCCGCCGATACCGTGATCCATTATGACCCATGGTGGAATCCTGCCGCCGAGAACCAGGCCAGCGATCGCGCTCATCGTATAGGACAAAACAAAGCGGTCTTTATCTATAAATTGATTACTAGAGGCTCCGTAGAAGAAAAGATCATCCATCTACAGCAAAAAAAGCAAATGCTGTTAAACGATATTTTCGCTAATGATGCCTCCGCCGGCGGCCGTCTAGAAGCGGACGATCTGAAGTATTTGTTGGCGCCTATGGAAGGATCTTAAGACAATGGCGCCTCGCAAGGCGCCCCTACAAACGAACAATGCTCTGTTTTTTTAATTATGCAAACTAAAACTTGAAGATTTCCCCTAAATAGGTTAGCCTAAGTAAATGAATTTCCTCTAGAAAAAGGTTTACCGTGAAACGACTCATTATTTTTAGTTTTTTGCTTCTTATTCTGCCCGCCATTATCGTCCTCATGATGTGGTTTCCCCTCAAATTCATCATAGTTGCAGGGGTATTGCTCGTCATTATCGGCGCTTATGACTTGCTACAAACCAAACATGCCATTTTGCGTAATTTCCCTATTTTGGGGCACCTACGCTTTATACTGGAAACGATCCGCCCCGAAATACAACAATATTTTATTGCTACTAACCAAAGCGAACGCCCTTTTAGTCGCGCAACCCGTGCTCTAGTCTACCAACGGGCCAAAAATGAACGTGATACCGAGCCTTTTGGCACACAAAATGATGTACGCACACCAGGCTATTTTTCCATACGCCATTCATTATCCCCTACACACTTAAGCCATGATGAAAGCTATATCATGGTAGGTGGGCCACAATGCAGCCAACCGTACTATGCTTCACGCCTGAATGTGTCAGCATTAAGCTTTGGTGCCTTAAGCCCCAATGCCATCATGGCGCTGAATAAAGGAGCTAAATTGGGATCTTTTGCGCACAATACCGGTGAAGGTGGCTTGAGCTCTTATCATCTACAAGGCGGCGATATTATTTTTCAACTCGGTACTGGCTTGTTTGGTGCCAGGACACATGACGGATCTTTTTCCCCTGAAGAATTTATTAAAAAAGCACACTTAGATGTAGTCAAAATGATAGAAATCAAATTATCCCAAGGGGCTAAACCTTCACACGGCGGTATCTTACCCGCGGCGAAGGTAAGCCAAGAAATATCTACTATTCGTGGCGTACCCATGGGCAAAGATTGCATTTCACCGCCCACTAATCCCGAATTCTCCACCCCCGAAGGTTTGTTGCAGTTTGTAGCCCGATTGCGTGAGTTGTCAGGTGGCAAACCGGTGGGTTTCAAGTTATGCATAGGCGTACGATCGGAATTTTTAAGTATCTGCAAAGCAATGCTTAAAACCGGCATTTTACCCGACTTTATTACCGTAGATGGATCCGAAGGCGGTACGGGCGCCGCTCCTGTAGAATTTGCCGATCACTTAGGCGAACCCTTGTTTCCGGCATTACGCTTTGTACGCAACGCTCTAGTAGGCACTAACCTCAGAGATAAAATTCGTATTATTTGCGCTGGTAAAGTGGCTACTGGTTTTGACATGATCGATAAATTCTGTTTGGGTGCAGACATGTGTAATTCTGCTCGTGCGATGATGTTTGCCCTAGGTTGCCTGCAATCGCTGCAATGTAATGCCAATACCTGCCCCGTAGGTGTCACCACACAAAATCCACGTTTGGTCAAAGGCCTAGTGGTTAGCGACAAAGCGGTACGTGTTAAAAATTATCACGCTGCTACCATTGCAAGTTTGCTGGAATTAGCGGGCGCCATGGGGGTTAAAAGTCTTGCGGATTTAACGCCTAAGCATTTATTTAGACAAACCAGCAATTTTACGTCTAAAACGTATGCTGAATTATATGAATTTCTAGAACCGGGCGTACTCTTAGGCAATGACATCCCAGAAAGTTTTGCGGCAGATTGGATGAATGCAAGTGCAGAGCGGTTTTAGCAGAAGAGTATAGTTATGCACAAATTTGGAGAACATGTTGTTTACGTACCAAACCACATTAAAAAATGACGCTTTTGGCGCAATCGAAAAAGGACTTTTTAAAACTGCGTCGGGGATGGAAGTTCTTGCCATTAAACGCATTTATAGTCAAAAGATTTTTCTACGTGGCATTTCAAAATTATTAGGTTGGAATGAATGCCGTGCTCTAAAAAAATTGATGCCTTTACACCTACCTTATTTCCCTGATTTATTATTCAAGCATAAAGACTATCATATTCGTGAATTTTTGAAAGGAGATGCTATTTATCGCTGTACAGATTATTTAACACCTGAATATTTTAAACACTGTAAAGATCTATTAAGATGTATGCGTCGTGCCGGTGTATCCAATAACGATCTAGCGAAGGAAGCAAATTGGCTCATAGATGAAGCGACGGGATTACCTGCCATCACCGATTTTCAACTGGCGTGGGTATTTTCCTCCAATTCAAAAATGGCCAGAATTTTTGCCAGAGAAGACCTGCGGCATCTATTAAAGCATCAACGTAAATATGCCGCCGTAAGAACGATGGAATGCCGTATCCTGGAACGAAGATCAGTCATAAATCGTCTGTGGATGGGGATAGCCAAACCCATTTATCTTTTTATCACACGTAAACTCTTAGGGTGGAAAGATCGTACAGGCCCCGAAGAACGTGATATTTGATACATGCGGGTACAAACGTCTTTGATAAAACCCTCGTCTAATGCAGCGCAATCGCAACCCATCAAAATACTGGCTTCCAATAAAGCGCCTGTTTTTAAACGATGCATGCTTTGGTTAGTTGGTACTAACTTCAAAGATAAAATTCGTATTATTTGTAGCGGTAAAGTAGCTACCGGTTTTGACACGATCGATAAATTCTGCCTGGGTGCAGACCAAAGTTTTGTGACAGATTGGGCAAATGCCAGTGCAGAGCGGTTTTAATTTCGGCGGTTGTGTACAGAAGATCGGGGTGTTTCAAGCATTGGTATTTTAAAAGTTTTATCTAGTACGCTTGCTATGTGCTTAGATAGTGCGCTTTGAAAAAATTGTACATATACCTTATCATTTTCTAATTGTGCCATTTTAGAAACAAGTTCTTTGTTTAGATCGTTAGCCCTCTGCTGTAATTTTTTAAGCTGTTCCTCTTGTTTAAGGATAAATAGTTGAGTCTCAGGTAAAATCTTACCTGGCGGTGTTGAAATGTCTTCGATTAACATTTTTTTGCGTTCTATTTGCACTTTTGCTTTTTCTATAAGCTCAGCACGCGCCTTTGAATCCTCCTTATTGTCTTTCGCTCTAGCTATTTTTTGATGTGTTTCTAATATTTCCTGTAACTGTCTTATATCTTCTTTTAACCTAGGTAAAGTACAGTTTTCTATACTTTTTTTATTTTGCTCTATATCCTTCTGTTGTTGCGCTACCGCACACTGTCTAACATTAAGTCTATATTTTAGTTTATTAATAGATTCAGCAGCACACTGAGTTCTGTGCCATCTAGGCAAATACTCTGTTTCATATTCTGTAACCCAGTCTTTACCATGAAATAAGAAATATTTTTGAGGCATAAGCAGCATCCCTTGCATAACTTTAGAATAAAGTAGTAAGGGATTCTAACATAAAGTTTATAGAAAACAAAGGAATTCGATATTCCTCTTGTAACTTGTAGAAACCGCGAAAAATACTCAAAAACGGAGCTATTCTCCAGCCTTTACGAGCCAATTTATCATCTTGCGCATTAACAGGCGGGCGGCTCTAGCGCCGCCTCTACGATAACTCAGCACCAATGAAACTATATTGCCAGCTCAACTGGCCGCTCTGCAGCAGTATTTTCCGTGATCTGTGCGGGTTGTACAGCCCAAAAAGGAGTAGAACTTATCTTTTCTGGTTTTACCCCAGAATTTTCCATTTCTTCATCGGGAATTTCTACAAGAGTCTGTACAACAGCAGTGCATTCGACGATCCCATCCATCATCTCGCTATCTTCGGCCACTGATCCACTAGCCTGTTGGGCCAGCTGCGTAGGATAATGTTGTTTGATATTCACAACGAATTGTTCCCAAGCATCTTTTATTCCCTCATTAAATATGTTTTTTAAATTCAAAAGATATTGTTGATACTCTTTTCGATCTAGCCTTGGAAAAGCTTCATAAAAAATATTTAACCGCTCTTCTTCTTTTTTAAATTTACTATATAGTTCATTTGATTTCTCTTGATAGGCTTGATAATATCCCAGGATGGTTTCTGGATCTGCATTATCGATGGCTACATATAGCCTAATTAAATCACGAAAAGCAGCTCTTTTCGTCAGCTCAATTGATGCCGTTCCAAACTTAGTTAGAATTGTACTAACGTTCTTAGAAAATTCATATTTTAATTGGGTTATTTTTGGATTTTCATCTTCTTTGGTATAAACCTTCTTTACTACGTCTATAGTCTTTTCGATATAGTCTGAAAAATCGCTACCACGTTTAACCTCTATTTGAAGTATTTTTAATTTGGAGTGAGCGCGTAGCTCTTCTAAGTCGGCATGAATTAGAGGATAGAAGGAAGGTAAAGGAAGGTAAAGGAAGGTCTTCACGACTAAGCACGATGCAAAGATCGGTATTGTGAGAAAATTTCTTACGGGGCTCCGTATCAACAGACACTTCTGCTTTCAAAGTAGATACATCGCCTATATCTCCTTCCGAAAAATATTCCGGCAGAAGTGTTTTTAAGCCCCTTACAAAATTAAGGACTTGTACAGGCTTTCGAATACTGTATCTTTCCGCCGTATCATCAAAGTGGACCTTTTTCTTACTCGCTGCATTGGATCCTGCCGACTTCAAAATACTTTCAGGTGCATTTTCTACACTAGACATATTACTTACCTCGCTTTTGCCCTCTGAAGGGTATTTAATTATTTTGAACAAAGAGTATATCAACAATTAATTAAAAGAACAATAGCTCTCTAAGCGGCTAATTTTGTTATAATTTATAGAGAAATCATTAACTCTCACGCCTCACCACAAAGATCAGCAGATCCTGCAAACGAGAGGTGTCTAACGTTATAGGCTTCAGTGCGGCCATACCTTGTTGATATAATGCTTCGCGCATCTCACAGGCTTTGTCTAAACCTACCACTGCGGGATAAGTCATTTTATTGAGTTCGGCATCGCGGCCTTGTGGTTTGCCTAAATGGCCCTCCACACTGACCACATCGAGTATGTCATCTTGAATTTGATACGCCAATCCTAGGGCTTCGCTATAAGTACTAATTGCGTCTTTGATAAAACCCTCGTCTAATGCAGCGCAATCGCAACCCATCAAAATACTGGCTTCCAATAAAGCACCTGTTTTTAAACGATGCATTTGTTGTAATTCAACTAAAGAAGGCTTTTGCTCGCTGCCGGTATAGATCAAATCTATCATTTGTCCGCCCGCCATACCCTGTACGCCACTGGCCTTCGCCAAGCGTTGCACCAATTTCAATCGTGTAACCACAGAGAGTTGCTCATCACTGGCTAATACTTCAAAGGCCAATGCTTGTAAAGCATCGCCCGCTAAAATGGCGGTGGCTTCATCGTAAGCGATATGGCAAGACGCTAAGCCTCGGCGTAACGGACTATCGTCCATGGCCGGTAAATCATCATGAATTAAAGAATAGGCATGCACAAATTCCACTGCCACGGCAGCGGCATCAGCATAGGCTAAAGGAACATCAAAGGTTTGCGCCGTGGCATATACTAAAGCGGCGCGCAAACGCTTACCACCTTCTAGATTGGCATACGACATGGCGGATAATAAACGTTGTGCTGCGGCTGGCGCTTCTTTTAAATGGCGCTCTAACTGGGGTAATACGCGCTCTTGAGCGGCGCGTAAACAATCAGGTGCTAACATCGTCATCGGCATCAAAATCTTCTAATTCAGCGCTGTTGTTTTTTTCAATTAAAATCTGCACTTTTTGCTCGGCTTGTTTTAAGGCTGTTTGGCATTGCTTGGTTAGTTTGGTTCCTTTCTCAAATAAATCCAAAGATTCTTCCAAGCCCAATTGCCCTTTTTCCAGAGTATCAACGATATCCGTTAATTGCTGTAATGCCGTCTCGAATTGAAAGGCTGCTGGCTGTTTTTTGCTCATATTTTCTCGTTATCCTGTGCAAGATGCTTCTTTTGAGAGCATGATACTACGCTTTTTACTGATTTTTGACAAGGGGGTTGCGCTATAATATGGGTATAGAAATATGGCCATGGATATATCAGCTATGCAAAAGAAAATCTCGCAAATTGCAGCAAGCGAATTTAATGCTGGTCAATGATCGCATTTAACTCATCATAAACAATATTTTTAAGAATGGTTTCTTTTTCAACCTACCGATTCATTAAACTACGTGGGCTCGATAAGCTAGACGAACCATCTTCTGATAAAGTTTTACTAGCAGGTAATTTTAATTCCATTTCCTCATCAGGCAGGACAGGAATTAAGCTAGGCATATTGGGACTACCAGAAAAAAATGTTAAGTCGTACGGAACCTCTGTAGGCCCAAGCGGATGATGTTCACGCTCAGGAGAACAACAAAGCCCCAATCTTTCCTCTTTAAAAGCTTTAACAGAAAACATCTGCGCTAAGATGGCTTCGGCCATTAGTTGTGGTTCTAATAAATAGGGTTTCAATTTTGCATAGGCTTTTTCTCTGCTAGATTCTAATACTAAAGGATCTTTTAATCGAGAATAATAAACCGCCCAGAGATCAGAAATATGGCGCAAATACATTTTTTTAAACTTATTAACAAAGAGCTCCCAATCCAAGCTTTTACCAAGACCTGCTTGTTTTCTTAACTCTAAGCCTTCTCTTTTTAGATCCAACCAGCTAGCAGTCTTTAATTTTAAGTGAATATTTTTTTGAACCTCGGACTCTTCTAAATCAAGGCCATGACGGCAAAGAGCAAGAAGTTTTTCCTCAAAATCTGGTCCATCGCTTACAGTATACACTGAGGCTAAGTTGGTAAAATAATCACAAAGCTTGGCAAAATAGATTTTTTCTTGCTCACAGCATTCCGTTCGTTTCTCGCATTCCTTTTGAATGTTTAAGCTTCGCCGGTGAAGAAGCTCATTTAATAAGTCTTTACTTCCAAGCTTCTCTAATAAAGCCAATCCAAGTTCTTTATAGTTTGCGCTCTCGAGCTCTAAGAGATTGCGAATAAGTTTATCTTCAAGATCTAAAACCATCCTGCAAGTACCAGATTGACCTTGACGTCCTGCGCGGCCAAAACCTTGGAGTTCTACTCGACGATTAGAGGG
>JBIPMB010000253.1:0-4133 GCA_044369355.1 Gammaproteobacteria bacterium
TGTTGTATGCAAACTCATATGGGGTGAGACACTCGTCCCAATCGTCTTGCCGGGCGTTACAGAAGGAGGTGAGGGCCTCCTGAAAGGTCTTGTTCTGCCTTTCTACGTACGGGTTAGACTTGGGGTGGTGGGGGGCACTGAGTGCCACCTTGGTTTGCAGTTTCTTCCAAAGGTACCTCCAGAATTGGGCAATAAATTGGGGTCCTCGGTCACTGTGAATGACCTTGGACAGCCCTGTTCTTGGGAAAACGTGCTTAAAGTACAGCTTGGCTGTCTCCTTGGCTGTCACTGTCTTTGAGCACGGGACCAGGATGGCTTCCCTGGTCAGATTGCAGATGAAGTTCATGGTGTAGTCATATCCCCGGGCAGTGAGGGGGAAGGGCCCGCACCCATCCACTGACACATGTTCCCAGGGGGTAAGGGGTATGTCCAGGAGTTGGGGTGTCCCCAAACGCCGTTGGTGTGAGCTCTTGTTCTTTTGGCAGGCGTCACACGATAGGACATACTGGTCCACTCCATGATACATGTGGGGCCACGTATATCGGGCCCGTAGGGCGGCATAGGTCTTATCAGTTCCAAAGTGAGACCCCAGGGGGGTATCATGGAACTCATGGAGTAGGGCGGCCCGGTATTTCCTAGGGACACAGACTCTAGGAGTGAGTCGGTCATCCATCCATACGAGGTTCCCCTCACGGATGTCATACCTTGACTCAGAGGGCTTGAGTTGTTGGTCCCCCAACTTGGTTAGGGTTTGGTACAGCTCACCATAGTCAGGGTCGGACGTGTAGTCCAACACTGCAGGGACCTCCTCCTCGTGCTTCCGGGCCTTGGTTTTCAAGTTCAACAGGACCTTGTGCTTGGTCCCATCTTTGGTGGTGACTCGGATCACCATGTGGGTGTTCTCTTGTTCCAGGTCCTTGACCTTGAGGGAGGGTTGTTCACCCTCGGGATGGGGTTTTCTGCTAAGTCCGTCAGGGACTTGCATATTCTTCCCAGCCCTATACTCGAGGTCGTACCTGTACTCGCTGAGGCGGGCCAGCCACCTCCACTGTCGATCGTTGAGACTACTCTGGGTCCTGAGGTACCGGAGTCCGTTGTGGTCTGTCCGGACAGTGAAAGTCAGGGGGAGTACATAGTGTCTCCACTCCTCCAGGGCAATCATCAGAGCCAGCAGTTCCTGCTCGTGGGTAGGGTATCCCTGCTGCTCCTTAGTCATGACTTTGGAGAGGAAGGCCACTGGTTGGAGGCCCTTCCCATGATCCTGCATGAGAACGGCTCCAACGGTACCCCACTCTCGGGAGGCATCTGCCCAGATCTCTGTCCTCTTGGTGGGGTCAAAGATGACCAAACACGGGGCTGAGATCAGGGCCTGCTTCAGATTCTCGAAGGCTGTGAGGGCCTTGGTGTCTAGGTCGATAGGGGCCTTCTTAGTGTAGGCCCTTCCAAACTTCTCCTCGAATTCCGTTGATTTAAGAATGTCTGTCAGGGGTCTGGCAATCTCTGCAAACTTATGAACAAACCTTCGGTAGAACCCAGCCAGTCCCAGGAAGGCCCGTACATCTCTGACGGTCTTCGGGATTGGCCAGTTCCTGACCTCCTCCACCTTGGAGCTCTCCTTGTCCACACTTCCTCCCCCCACTGTGAACCCTAAGAAGGTCACAGTGTGTCGTGCAAACTCACACTTAGAGCCCTTGGCGTAAAGCTTTTTCTCCCTTAGGACCTCTAGGACCTTCCTAAGGTGGTAGAGGTGCTCCTCCAGGGTGTCACTGTAGATGAGGATGTCATCCAAGTAGCAGAGGACAAAGTCCCCTAGGAACTTTCGGAGGTAGTGGTTCATCAGCCGTTGAAAGATTCCTGGGGCACCAGATAGTCCCATAGGGACCACAGTCCACTCGTACTGCCCATGCTGGGTCCGGAAGGCTGTCTTGTGTCTGTCTTCCGGGTGGACCTGCATCTGCCAGTACCCCGTTCTGAGATCAATCTTGGAGAAGTATTTGGCCTTCCCGAGCCGATCGAGGCAATCATCGATTCGGGGGATGGGGTACTTGTCATCCCCACTGATGGCGTTCAACCTCCGATAGTCCACACAGAACCTCCAGGAGCCATCGGGCTTGGGAGCTAGGACCACAGGAGCTGCATACTCACTGTGGCTAGGTGTCACCAGGCCATGCTCTTCTAGGTATTCTAGGGTCTGGCGGATGGTGGCATCTGCCCCCGGGGGCACCCTGTAAGGGGCCTGGTGTGGGGGCTGGCTGCCGGGTCTGATCGGGATCTTCATGGAAATCTCCCGTTCTGGGGGTGTCTCAGCTGGGAGGTCCTCTGGGAACACATCCCTGAACTCTTCCAGCAGCTTTTCCAGCTCTGGAATGCCTTTTGGTCGAGAAATCTTGTCTAGAGGATCCGCTGGGACATTGTCTCCGACACCTTCGATCGGAGTCTTCCCGTGTGTTGGCTGCTTCGATCCTTGGCTCCCGGGGGAGCCCTTTGATGGATCTAACGAATCGGAGGGTGGTTCCTTGGTTCCCTGGTCCTCTGGACCTAGGGTGCTCTGTCGCAGGAGTTGTTTCTGGGGTAGCAGGAGGTATACCTCCCCTCCCTTCCCGATTGCCTCCTGCTCCTTCATTTCCTCCATCATCTCCCGTCGGGATATCCTGAGGAGCTTGACTGGAGCGTGGGCTCGGCTCACCCAACGGGGTAGGGCCATGGGTCCATGCTTGGTAGGTACCCAACAGTCATCTCCCTCGACCCTGGCAGCTACATGGCTGAGGAAGGGTCGGCCTAGGATAACATCGTGATCTCCTAGCTCCATCACGGTATACTTGCTCCTGTGAGAGCAGTGGGACCCTAAGGTCATGGTCAGGGGTCTGGTTTCCCCTGCTGCCTGGGCGGTCGTGTCCGCTCCCAGGGATACGCACCCATTTTTCAGGGGCAAAATTTCCAACTTAAATTTTTCCACCAAACTTAAATTTATAAAATTATCAGTACTCCCACAATCTACCAGGACCCGTAGGTCCTTAGTCCGACCGGAGGGAAGCACGATACACCCCACCACCTCAATTAATTCCTTGAAGTTCTCATAGTCTTCCTTCTGAGTGAACAGTCGGGTTAGCCTCCTTGGTGGTGGGTCTGTCCCAGTGGTTGCATTAGCCTCTGAGAGGGCTGGGTCCCTCTTGGGCCTTTTCTTTTCCCCGGATCCTGGCCCTAGTCGGACCCGGGGGAGTCGTTTCCCGACTCCTCCTGGTCCTCACTGGGGCTGGACTCCTCAGAGGGGTCCTCCTCCTCCTCCTCGGCCTCACTGGGGCCTGAGCCCTCCTCAGACCCTTCTTTGGTGGCTGAGAACCGGAGCTGCTTCTTGGGCTTTCCTTCCTTGTCCTTCTGGGCCCCCTTGGGCTTGTGCCCCTCCTTCACAGCCCGATCGAGGCGTTTGAGGATCCGTTTGGCATACCTGACCTTGGGGCAGGCTGCTATCAGATGTCCCTTCTCCCCACAGCCCAGGCACCTCCCCTCTTGCCAGGCCTTCCTCTTGGCCTCTCCCTCGAGTTTTCTCAACCTCCTCTCTTGTTTGTCCTCCTGACCTCCATAGTTCCTACCCTTGGAGTTCCGTCCCCAGAACACCCCCTCGTCCATGACCTTGGTTTGTCTGAGGTACATGGCTGCCTCATAGCACTCGTCGAGGGTATGGCACCTTTCGTGCATCATGTACCTCCTGTCCTCCCGCTCCTTGATGCCTCGGATGAAGACCAGAACCTTCCTCTCCTCAGCAATCTCCATCTGTGCAAAGGAAAAGGCTGCATCCACCTTCTGGAATTCATCCACATAGGCCTGCAGGGAGGACCTCTGTCTGAGGGAATCAAACCGGATCTCCACCCTGACCTTGTGGTCTAAGGGCATGTATCGGAGCCTCAGGGTCTCCTCGAGCTCTTCCCAGTCGTCGGGGAGGTTCCCCTTATATTTGGCATCTAGGTAGGTCTGGACGTCTGGACCCATGTAGGTACGGGCCAGGCCGACCATGTCCTCTGGTCTGCACTTGTGCTGACTACAGTAGTTCTTCATGCTGTGTAGCCAGTTGAGCAGGTTGTAGAGGGGAGAGTATTCCCCGTTGAAGGTCTTGGGTTTCTCATATTTGGGTCTGG
>JBIPMB010000043.1:0-14036 GCA_044369355.1 Gammaproteobacteria bacterium
CTTTAAGACTACTGAAGACCCCAAGCGGGAAAAATTCTATTGCTTAACCATGTTTCCTTACCCCAGTGGCCAATTGCATATGGGTCATGTACGCAACTATACCTTGGGCGATGTCATTGCCCGTTATCAACGCATGCTGGGGAAAAATGTATTACAGCCCATAGGCTGGGATGCCTTTGGCTTACCCGCCGAGAATGCTGCCTTAAAACACCAAGTAGCGGCCTCTACTTGGACTAAACAGAACATAGACCACATGCGTCTACAATTTGAACAATTAGGTATGGCTTACGATTGGGACCGAGAAATCGCTACCTGTGACCCTGAATATTACCGCTGGGAACAATGGTTATTCATTCAACTCTTTAAACGCGGCTTAGTGTATAAGAAAAAATCCGTGGTCAATTGGGATCCCGTAGACCAAACCGTATTGGCCAATGAACAAGTGATCGACGGTCGCGGTTGGCGTTCCGATGCCTTGATCGAGCGTAAAGAAATTGCCCAATGGTTTTTGAAAATCACGGATTATGCCGAAGAATTATTGTGTGACCTAGACAAATTATCCGGCTGGCCACAAGAAGTGCGCACCATGCAACAACATTGGATAGGCCGCTCAGAGGGTGCAGAAATTCAGTTTAAAGTAGAAAATAGCGCAGAAACACTGACAGTATTTTCTACTCGTTTAGATACACTCGCTGGAGTCACCTACCTAGCCATAGCCGCCACCCATCCTTTAGCTACAGCTGTAGCAAAGGACGATGCGGCGGTAAAAGCTTTTCAAAAAGAATGTGCTCATCTACAAGTTGCCGAAGCACAATTAGCTACTATAGAAAAGAAAGGTATTTTCAGCGGTCTGTATGCATTACACCCCATCAGTGGTGAACGCTTACCGATTTGGCTGGCTAACTTTGTCATTATGGACTATGGCAGTGGTGCCGTCATGTCGGTCCCAGCACATGATCAACGCGATTTTGAATTCGCTCAAAAATACGATCTCCCCATTCATCCGGTGATACAACCCAAAGATGGCAGCGATTGGGATTTTAAAAAACAAGCTTTTACCGCTTATGGTATGGTTACTGCTCCATCCTCTTGTGTGGGCTTATCTTCAGAGCAAGCCATCAATCAGTTGCTTACAGAATTAAATTCAGCCGGTAAAGTGCGTGCTAAAATTCATTATCGCCTACGCGATTGGGGTATTTCCAGACAACGCTATTGGGGCACCCCCATTCCGATGATCAACTGCCCACATTGTGGCAGCGTGCCTGTGGCCGAAAAAGATTTGCCGGTCATCCTACCGACTAATATTACTTTAATCAAGCCGCAATCGCCTTTAAAGGATTTGCCGGAATTTTTAAATACGACTTGTCCGCAATGTCATGCCGCGGCGATTCGTGAAACGGATACTTTCGACACCTTTGTGGAATCATCCTGGTACTACGCCCGTTACGCGAGTTATAACCAACACAATGCGATGTTGGATGACAGAGTCAATTACTGGACCCCAGTCGATCAATACGTAGGCGGCATAGAACATGCGATCTTGCATCTACTCTACGCGCGCTTTTTTCATAAAGTCATGCGCGATCTAGGATTGCTGCATTCCGATGAACCTTTTAGCCGTTTGTTGACCCAAGGCATGGTATTAAAAGACGGCGCCAAAATGTCTAAATCCAAAGGCAATATCGTCGATCCTAAAACTTTAATGGAAAAATATGGTGCCGATACGGTGCGCCTTTTTATTATTTTTGCGGCTCCGCCGGTCACAAGTCTAGAATGGTCTGACAGCGGTGTAGCTGGCTCAAATCGTTTTTTATATAGACTATGGGATTATTGCCAGCAACAAAAAAATGTCTCTAACGAAAAGAACATAGACTGGTCTAGCGCAGACAAAGCGCTACAAGGCAAACGCCGGGAATTGCATTTAATTTTGCAACAGATTAACCACGATTACGAGCGTCAGCAATTTAACACCGTAGTGTCTGGTGCCATGAAAATATTAAACTTATTGGAAAAAGAAAAAGAAGTCGTTCTGTTGCATGAAGGGCTCAGTATAATATTGCGCGTGTTAGCTCCCATAGTGCCGCATATCGCCCACGTACTGTGGCAAGACTTAGGTTATGGTAATGATATTTTACAAAGCCCGTGGCCTAAAGTGAGCCCAGAAGCGCTAAAATCGGATGAAATGGAATTGATAATACAAATCAATGGTAAATTAAGAGGCAATCTAAATGTACCTAGCGATAGCACAGAAGCTCATATTAAAGAAGTGGTTGTAAAGCAGCCTGGACTACAACACCATTTAAACGGTCAGAGTATAAAAAAAATTATTTATATCCCGCGCCGTATCATCAATATCGTTTTAGGAGCATCCGATGAAACATAAAAGATATTACATATTCTTTTTATTGATCTGTTTTATAGCGGGCTGCGGCTTTCATTTGCGCGGCAATTTTAAATTACCTCCCAATCTTCAGCAATTGTATATTACTTCCGACAATCTTTATGGGCCGGTAACAACACAATTAAAACAAATCTTAAGTCACTCTGGAGTCGAATTAGAAGATCAACCTAGACCAGAAATTATCACGCTGAGTGTGAACAATCAACGTTATAGTCAAACTACTTTTAGCCAAAGTGCGAGTGCTAAGACCACTCAATACACCTTATATTTTAGCCTAGATTATGAACTGCAAAATAATAAAGGCTTAACGTTGTATGGTCCTAAGACGGTGAGCGTTCAAGGCAATTACACCGTCAACCAAGATGCGGTGTTAACCACCAGCACTCAAGAAGATGCGCTGCGCAGCGAGTTACAACAACAAGCGGTCTATCAATTGATAGAACAATTGAATTCGCCAAACGTGGCTAATGCCGTTAAGACTATGCCAAGAAGTACAAATACGGTCAAAACTACGTCCAAGAGTACTAATGAAAATTAATTTAGCGCAACTAGCCCCGTCATTGCATCGAGGATTATCGGCTTTTTATTGGCTAAGCAGCGATGATTCCGTGTTGCAAGAAGAAGCGCTATCGCTCATTTTAGACGAAGCACAAAAGAACGGCTTTAGCGAAAAACAGAGTTTTGTATTATCCAATCAATTTGACGATGATGCATTGTGGCAAAGTCTGCATAATCGCTCACTGTGGCAACAAAAAAAAATCATATTAATTCATTTGAATGCAGGAAAATTAACACAAAAAGGAGCTGGTCATTTTTTAGAATGTATGCGTTTGCTTGATAGCGATACGTTGATGATCATTCAAAGTTTGAAGTTAGAAACCAATCAATATCAAAGTGCTTGGTATAAAAATTCTGATGCAAAAGGCGTGTTTTTGCCCTTATGGCCATTGACGGAAAAAGAATTGCAAAAATGGTTACAGAATAAAATAAAAGTTTTTCAACTGAATATAGATATCACCGGTGTACATGCCTTGCTAACAAATTTCGATGGCAACTTATTAGCCGCCAAAAATGCCCTACATACTTTAAAGCTTGCTTATAAAGAAACGGCTATAGGGGAAAAAGAAGTTTTGGCTTTGCTCACACCCCAAGGCGATTATAATCTAAATCAATTAACGGACGCCATTTTACAGGCACAAGGGACAAAAGCAGAACGTATCTTACAACATTTGCGCTTACAAGGTTTAGAGATTGTACTGATACTATGGACGGTATTACGCGAATTGCGTTTATTGGCTTTATTCAGCAGCAATCCTATGCCCAGCGACCAAGATCTAGTTTCTTATCGTTTATGGCCTCAACGCAAAGCCATATTACTCCAAGCAGCTCAACGTTTGCCTAACGCTCAATGGAAAAGATTGTTTAATACTGCCGCTGCTTGCGACAAGATCATCAAAGGCGTGGAACCAGGTAACCCTTGGCTACTGCTCAGTCAATTGGTTTGCAGCATGAGCACCGCCAATAACTCTTTAGCAATGGAAATGTAAATGACACAACATAAAGCAATAGGAATTTTAGGCGGCACTTTCGACCCCATTCATTATGGTCATTTACGCTTAGCTTTGGATTTTTTACAGATCCTTCATTTAGATGAAGTTCGCTTTATTCCGTGCAAATTGCCAGTACATAAAGAGGCTAACGTTGCCACACCAAAACAACGTTTAGCTTTATTAAATTTAGCGATACAAAATATGCCGCAATTTTGTATCGACGACAGAGAAATCAAGCGCGATAGCCCTTCTTATATGATCGACACGGTCAAATCCTTACGCAAGGATTATCCCGACACGTCTTTATGTTTATTATTGGGTAGCGATGCGTTTTTAGATCTAGATCAATGGAAGGACTGGCGACAGTTATTGGACTACGTGCATATAGTCGTCGGCTTACGTGCCGCCACACCTTTTTTATTGAATGACATATTAACCCCGTTTTTGTCAGAAAACCAAATGGAAGATGCAACGGACTTGCAACAAAAGCTATACGGGGGTATTTACATTCAAAATATTAGCCAACTGGCTATTTCCGCCAGCGATATCCGCAGTCAAATTTCCGCTCACTTGAATGTGCGCTTTTTACTGCCGGATAGCGTTTATGATTACATATTACAACATCAACTTTATAGGTACACACATGACATCTGATCAACTATTAGCGACTGTATTAGCCATTCTAGAAGACAGCAAAGCTATCGACATTCAAACCTTGGACGTACGCGCACTAACCACCATCACCGATATTATGATTGTTTGCAGTGGTAATTCCGCGCGTCATGTCAATGCCATCTCTGAACACATATTGGATGGGTTAAAAGATCATAAAAAAGAAATTTTAGGCGTGGAAGGCAAAGAAGACGGTGAATGGGTATTGGTCGATTTAGGCCGTATTGTAGTACATATCCTGCGACCCGAATCGCGTGAGTTTTATCAATTAGAAAGGCTATGGGAAGCGACACGTAAGGCTAGAGATCAAGAGGATTAATGAAACTCCTGCTGTTTCAAGCTCTCGATCTCATCTCGTGCAGCAATGGCTTTTTCAAACTCTAGGTTTTTAGCATATTCCAACATTTCTTTTTCCAATGCTTTGATCTTTCTTCCCAAAGCCGCCGGACTTAAGCGTTGAATTTGCACTGTATTGGGCGAAGTATTGGCCAAACGCACTGGCAACGGTGCATGCGCGCCTTCCATGATATCGTGTATGTTTTTGGCTATACCCTTCGGCGTTATGCCATGTTTTTCATTATACTCTACTTGCTTAGCACGTCTGCGATCCGTTTCGGCTAATGCTCGCTCCATAGAGCCCGTGATCCTATCTGCATACAGAATAGCGCGGCCATTGATATGGCGCGCTGCCCGGCCTATGGTTTGTATCAAAGAGCGCTCGGAACGCAAAAATCCTTCTTTATCGGCATCTAAAATAGCCACCAAGGCTACTTCGGGTAAATCTAAACCTTCACGCAATAAGTTGATCCCCACCAATACATCAAAAACACCAAGACGTAAATCGCGTAGGATTTCAACCCGCTCTACCGTATCCACATCGGAATGCAAATAACGGACTTTTACACCGTGCTCGTCTAAATATTCCGTCAAATCTTCAGACATGCGCTTAGTCAAAGTAGTTACCAATACCCGCTCTTTGGCTGCCACACATTTGCGGATCTCCGATAACAAATCATCCACTTGATTACTCACTGGCCGTATTTCCACTATAGGATCGATTAACCCCGTAGGTCGCACCACTTGCTCAGCCAAACATTCGCCTTGATTGCGTTCATAGTCACCTGGCGTTGCCGAAATATAAATAGTTTGCGGTGAACGAGCTAGAAATTCATCAAATTGTAAAGGCCTATTGTCTAAAGCCGACGGTAGCCTAAAACCATAATTGACCAAGTTTTCTTTACGCGCCCTATCGCCTTTATACATACCGCCTAGTTGCGGAATAGTGACATGCGATTCGTCTATAAACAACAAACCGTCCGCGGGTAAATAGTCAAATAAAGTCGGTGGTGGCTCGCCTTCACCACGACCCGACAGATGGCGCGAATAATTTTCGACTCCACTGCAATAGCCTAACTCTTGCATCATCTCTATATCAAATTTAACCCTTTCGGCCACACGTTGTGCTTCTACCAATTTATTGTTTTCATTAAAATACACCAAGCGCTCACGCAATTCGTCTTTAATGGCTTTGATAGCACTCACCACTTTGCTGCGCGGTGTCACATAATGGCTTTTAGGGAAAATGGTAGCCCTAGGAATGCGTTGTATCACTTCGGCCGTTAAGGGGTCAAAATAATAAATATTATCGATTTCATCGCCTAGCCATTCTATGCGCACGGCTTCTTTTTCAGAGTCGGCCGGAAAAATATCCACCACATCGCCACGCACTCTATAGGTACCACGCTTAAAGTCGATGTCGTTGCGGCTGTATTGTAATTCGGCTAAACGTCGCAGAATTTGATATTGGTCTATCAATTCTCCACGGCTCACATGCAACACCATACTTAAATACGATTGCGGATCACCCAAACCATAAATAGCCGACACCGTCGCCACAATGATCACATCTCTACGCTCTAATAAGGCTTTAGTCGCCGATAAACGCATTTGCTCTATGTGTTCATTAATAGAAGAATCTTTTTCTATATAGGTATCGCTAGAAGGCACATACGCTTCGGGCTGATAATAATCGTAATAGGAAACAAAATACTCCACCGCATTGTTTGGGAAAAAGGCGCGCATTTCGCCATATAATTGCGCTGCTAGGGTTTTATTCGGTGCCATGATCAAGGTAGGACGCTGGCAATGGGCAATGACGCTGGCCATAGTAAAAGTCTTACCGGAGCCGGTGACTCCCAATAAGGTTAAGCGCGCTAAACCCGCGTCTATGCCCTCTATTAAAGTGGCAATAGCAGTTGGTTGATCGCCCTGCGGCGAAAATGGTGAGACTAATTGCAATGATCGTTTCATAACTGCTATTCTACCCGAAATCTATATCATAAAATAGCCATTTTTGGGGAATCTACATGAGCATTGCTACAGCTAATAGACTAAAAAAACTACAACCTTCGCCTACTCTGGCTATGAATGCCAAGACTCGCGCTTTAGAAGCCCAGGGCATAAAAGTCTTGAGTTTAAGCGTAGGTGAACCGGATTTTGATACCCCCGAATACATCTGTAAAGCAGCCATTGAGGCCATACACAGTGGCTTTACCCGTTATACTGCCGCCGACGGCATCGCTCCGCTTAAAGCTGCGGTTCAAGATAAATTTAAGCGCGACAATCAATTAAGCTATAACGCAAACGAAATTATTGTAACCGCGGGCGCTAAACAAGCCCTAGCCAATGCTTTGTGTGCAGTGTTAAATCCGGGCGATGAAGTGATTATTCCAGCACCCTATTGGGTATCTTATCCAGACATGGTGATATTGGGAGAAGGCAACCCTAAATTCATTTACGCTGATCATACCCAAAATTTTAAAATTACAGCTAAGCAATTAGAAGCCGCAATCACGCCGCGCACACGGGTTTTTCTTATCAATAGTCCCAATAACCCTACCGGCATGATTTATAGCGCTGAGGAATTAAAGGCTCTGGCAGAAGTGTTGAAGCGTCATCCTAATATCATCATCCTATCCGATGACATTTATGAACATTTAATTTGGAGCAGTCTGCCTTTTTCTAATTTACTCATGGTTTGCCCTGAATTAAAAGACCGCACCATCGTCGTCAATGGCGTTTCAAAAAGTTATGCCATGACTGGCTGGCGCATAGGCTACGCCGCAGGCCCAGCCGAAGTGATTAATCAAATGAAAAACATACAAATGCAAACCACTTCTGCTCCCAATTCTATAGCACAAATGGCCGCATTAACTGCCATCACTGGCCCGCAAGACAGCATTCCGTTAATGAACAAGCAATTTAAATTGCGTCACGATTTTCTAGTCAAAGCATTGAGTGCCTTGCCCGGCGTAAGATGTGTGCCCGCACAAGGCGCATTTTATCTATTGCCGGATTTTAGCGATTGGTTACAGCAACACCCAGAAATCGGCAACGATGAGCAATTGGCTGAAACTTTATTGACAGAAATTCAAGTCGCTACCGTCGCAGGCACACCCTTCGGTGCGCCAAACTGCATACGCTTATCTTTTGCTAGTAGTATGGATACGTTGGAAGAAGCGATGCGACGGCTGGAAAAGTTTGTGAAAAGATAACGTAATAATTCATCCACTCGTGACATTATCACTTCTTTAAATTTTGCATGCTGGGCTATCGATAAAGAACTTAGGGATAGCATCCATATCATTTGGATCGTTGTCTGTTAGCGTGAAAACAGCATCCCCTTTAAATTTCAAGTTTGGTAAGAAAACGAAATGAATGCCATTATCCCGAATTGGTTTTTTTGCTTCTATGGTAGAAGTTATTCTTTTTTTATTACCGCTTTCAGGCAGAGTGTTTTTAAAATTAGGTTCTTTAATCTGATTTCCTAAATTCTGTAAAGGCTCTGTGCTTCCTCTAGAAAACAATAAAAAATTTATTTTTTCTTTTAACTCTTCTCTCTTCTGCTTTGGAGAATCATCTCCTAAAAGAGAGATCAGATTAGGATTAACATGTAATAAATCAAATAAGGCTCTTGAAGTGACTAAGACTCGTGAAATATATTCATCAGTGATAGGTTTTGTATCTTCAAGCACCGAAACAGGTATTTTAATTTCAAGCATCACTGCACCAGGCATATGATATTTTTGTTTATCACCGTTATCTGTGTTAACTTCAATACTGAAGTCATCTTCTACACTCAACATGCAAAGATGATCTTTCTCATTTATGTTTTCCTTCCAAATGTGGCAAAGTTTCCCATTAGAAAACCGAGGTTTGTAAGAAAAAGAGTCTTTTCCTAAAGCAATAGCAAACATCCCAGCTGGATTATAGATAAAATTCTGCATTTGATACTTCTTTATATTACCAAACACAGGGTTCATCTCAGTAAGTTTTTTCTCATACTGCATATCAATTTCGTTTATCGCAGCAGCATCCATAGCCCCAGCGTATTTTTCTCTATTAAAAATCTCCTCACCTACAATACTCGTTGCGCCTCTATTAAAATATAAATTTACGGGTTCATTACTACCAATCTTGTCTACCTCTATTAGTACATGTTCCTCTTTCGCAAAAATTTTTTTTGCTTGTTTTGTCACACGATAAAAAATTCCTATAGTAGAACTAGCCATAATTACCTCGCTATTTATTTATAATTTCCCCTCTTTGGGCGTAATATAGTTTACACGATAATTCTTAAGGTAATCTTAAATGTGGGTACGTTCGTTCAATTTTTTGAATACTGGCCTTCTAATCTGGCTTGATTCTCTACAGTATTTTGTTATAATGGACGCTATCGATAACCTATGGATTTGAACCTTATGTGTATTAGCCCATTGATTACTAAGAACATTTTAAACATCGCCGCCTACCGTTTTATGGACGTAGACCAGCTGCCGGAGCGTAGGGAGATTTTATCCGCATTGTGCCAAAATCTGAGCTTAAAGGGCTCTATACTCCTCAGCACCGAGGGTATAAACCTCTTTCTGGCTGGCACCGAGGACAATATCAATACTTTTATCGGCTATTTGAATGAAAATCCCTTCTTTAAGCCACTGGGTATGGCTGCTGCTACCTATAAAAAGAGCTGGTCGGCAAGCCAACCCTTTAACCGCATGTTGGTCAAGTTGAAGCAAGAAATTATTCCCTTGGGGCTACCCGAGATCCAACCCAGTAAACACACGGCTCCTGCCCTGCCACCTCAGCTGTTAAAGCAATGGCTGGATGAAGGCATCGATTTTACTTTATTAGACACCCGCAACGATTATGAAATACGCCTAGGTACCTTTGAAAAAGCAACAGTATTGGACTTACAGCATTTTCGTGATTTTCCCAGTGCTTGTGCGGCTCAACTGCCCGAAGACGCTAAACAAAAGCCAATGGTCATGTTTTGCACAGGTGGAATACGCTGTGAAAAAGCCTCCGTTGCCCTAGAAGAACAAGGTTATAGCCAAGTCTATCAACTGGAAGGTGGCATTCTAAATTACTTCGAACAATGCGGCGGCGCGCATTATAACGGTGACTGTTTTGTATTCGACAAACGCGTGGCCTTGGATCCCAACTTAGAAGAAACTAAAGCAGCTTTGTGTTACCGCTGTTTAAATCCATTGACTGAAGCTGAACAACAAAGTCCGGACTATGTGGTGGATGTATCCTGTCCTTATTGCATAGATCGGCAGAAACAAGTGCAGAAAGTCTAAACCATAAAATTGCACGGTAAGTGACCTAACGCGGAACTCGTCATTGCGAGCAAGCGAGTAGCTGATCTACAATAGAAACTATTGTATGGTAACATTTACGGAATGATTAAATTACACGAAACCAGACGAGCGCAGCGCGGCAAAAAATTCTCGCGAAAAGCGCGAAGCGCGGCAAGAATTTTTGACGCACGTAGTGCACCCGAAGGGCGAAGTACGAACGAAGTGAGGACTGAGTCCATCCATCGTTTGAACAATGAAAATGAACGCTATATACAGTGAAAATCATAAAACACTGTGAGATTATTGTGAGTATTTTACTGGATTGCCACGCCTTGTTCGCTGCGCTCACTGGCTCGCAATGATGGCACAGATATTTTTTTGCTATCAGAAAATGTTTCTAGGTACGGACAATTACAATATATGTTAAATGAAGCACAAATTATCAATCAACTCAAAGCACATTTCCCGCAATACATAGGCGATGATGCCGCGGTTATCCCTGCCAGTGGCGATCAAAGTTATATCATCAGCAAAGATCTGTTAGTAGAAGATAACCATTTTTGCACATCTTATTTTAACGCTGCGAATCTAGCCCATAAAGCCTTACAAGTTAACTTAAGCGATATCGCCGCCATGGGAGGCAAAGCACAATTTGTGTTGTGCGGCATTGCGATCCCAATGGAACTAGCTCAATATGCACAAGACTTTCTCGCAGCATTAGTAACCGCCTGCAAAGATGCTGGGGTGATATTGATAGGCGGCGACACCACTCGTTCTGCCGATAAATTATTCATCAGCATCAGCGTCATCGGTAACAGCATCACAGACAATATCAAATATCGTTCTACGGCTAAAATAGGTGATGCGATCTGTATAGTAGGTAATTTAGGTTATGCGCATTTAGGATTGATTGCCTGTGAACAATCGTTACCAGATTTACAAGAGTATAAAAATGCATTTTTATGTCCCACCGCTAAAATAAATGAAGGCTTATGGTTGGCTGAAAAACCTGGCGTTAACAGCATGATGGATATTTCAGATGGGCTATACATCGATTTGAAAAGATTGTGTGAGTCATCTCAGGTAGCAGCACACATTGAGTTAAATTACCTGCAACCCTCAACTGCATTTAAAAATGTGTGTGATCGCTTGCAACTCGAGACTATTAACGTCATGCTAACGGGCGGCGAAGATTATGGCTTGTTATGCACTGTGGATAATGCGCATTATGCCAAACTTGCTGAAGATTTCAAACACAAATTTGGTTATCCTCTACAACGCATAGGGAATATTGTGGCTGGCGCCAGTGTTCATTTCACCGAGGATGCAGTGCATAAGGATTTGCAACTAATGCCGTTTTCACATTTTGGGGAAGAGTTGTAACTATATTCATATACGTTAAATGCTGCACTGCAACCGTACAAACCTACCAAAATTAAACAAACAGTCACTACACTAGTGATTTCGCAATATTTTTAAATATGATATAATTGCTGCGCGCTCTGCTGACAAAGTTAAGGGTATAGGTAAAACGTTTTTATATGGAGTTTATCAATTATGTCTTCTGTTTTTGGCAATGGCAATAATCCTAAAAATGACTTGTTGGAAATTTCTCAGAGTCACTTTGGAGCCGCGCGCCCTGAATATGTTCATTTTCAGTATGGCCCTCCTCATGATGCTGTTTTCTTATGCATTTGTACCTTTCAAGATGAAATCACTTCACATCAAGGAAGAACAAAAAAAGAAGCTGAGAAATTTTGTTCTAGTGACATGATAGAACGGCTGCAAGAAAATTTTTTTGATAATGTGCATAATATTTGGCGATCCAGCGAAAAAATAAAAGATCCTGTCTTTGCAGAAATTGATATATACGTACAGGATTTAAGCAAAGCGCCCAATTTTCAAACGCTTCATTTATTGGGAAATGCCGTTTTACGCTCTTATATCTCGGCTTATTTATTTCGCAAATATTCTCATTTTCAAGAGGATGTCTTAACACAAATCACATCGCACGCCATGAACCAAAAAAACCGCGCTAGTTTAGCTATAGATTTAGGGTTTGAGCAATATCTTAATTGTGAAACGACCACGAAAAAACTCGTAGAATTTTTAGACGTAGTTATAGGTACACTTGCTTTAAAAGATAGAGAAGGCTTATGTATACGCTTTCTTAATGCTGGTTATCAAAAGTTTATTGAAAAAACAGTTAAAGCTATTTTTGAAGATAAATATTTTAGCAAACAGCAATCCCAACATGGTTCATATATTCGGACTAGCATTCATAATTATAAAAGTGACTTGTTTGAATTAGCACAAAAGAAAGGGATTCTCTCACCTTCCTATCAGACTATGGAAAGCTCTGGCTCAGATCATAATCCTTCATTTATAGTCTGTTGTGATTTTAACTCAAATCAAACTATAGGTTATGGAAAAAGCATTAAATCAGCAGAGCAAGATGCATCGAAGGAAATGCTGGAAACATTGCGTAAGTCTGAATTAAATGTTACACGCACCATTGGCCACAACTCATTTCAAAAATTCGATTCTAGCATGGAATATGAACCGTTAACAGAATCTGAACGAGCCACTCTTGGTAAAATTCTTGGTTGTGGAACAATACGTGATTCTATCTATTTAAACGAAGCTCTAACACATCCAAGCGTAAAAGGCCAAGCTAATTATCAACGACTTGAGTTCTTAGGGGATGCATTACTTAGAGAAATCTTGCTATGCCATATTCTGCAAACTTATCCTTTTCTCAATAAGAAAAGTGATATAGGGGAAAGCATTAGTTTTCTAGTATCTGCGCCAACTCAAGCAAATATTGCTAAAAAAATAAAGCTGAATCGATATATTTGGACTGAAACCCCTTTAACAGAATCAATCTTAAGCGATGCTTTAGAATCACTAATTGCAACTATATACTTAGATAAAAACACATTGTTATCTGTAAATGTTTATGTTATAGCTTGGTATAAAGGTATGCTGAGTAAGTGTTTTAAGAGCAACATTTCTGAAAGCGAAAGTTCTACTACTCGTTTAAGCAAAGAAAAACAACCCCATTTACTAATTAATAATCCATCTGTTACGAAACCTGCAGCCAGAAAGCCAACCTATGCGGGAGTAACACAAAAAACATATACTGATAAAAGCAAATATCCTCTTTTTCAACCTAAGCCGAATAAAAAAGATAAAATTGCTATTCCTGATATTAGTAATCTTACAGAGTTTCCATCTTTTGCAAAAGAAAGTAAAGGTAACAGCTAATTATCTATTTAAAGCTATCTAAGACACAGCCTATGCTCTTCCTTAATTTGTATAAGAATTTAACTGGCTGACGGTATACATTATAAAAACGCCTCGATAGCTTTAAAATCATGGTAACTACCTACCATAGCCACCACCAGAGAAGCCACCATGGCCACCGCCAGAGAAGCCGCCATGACCACCGCCAGAGAAGCCGCCATGGCCACCGCCAGAGAAGCCGCCATGGCCACCACCAGAGAAGCCGCCATGGCCACCACCAGAGAAGCCGCCATGGCTACCACCAGAGAAGCCGCCATGACCACCGCCATAGAAATCATTATGGTCACCGCCATAGTAACCACCATGATTATCGCCATAGTAACCACCATGATAGTAATTATTGCAGAATCTTCCCCCAAGTGCGACAACTTCCTGATGAAGTATCTAGCTGAGGCACTTTAACCTAGATAGCTGTTAATAACTCAGCTTGTGCTTACTACTACATCTTTACCCATAATCTTGACCCTG
>JBIPMB010000182.1:0-3792 GCA_044369355.1 Gammaproteobacteria bacterium
TATCATTTGGGGATTATGGTGTTTTGTTGCCGGGATATTATTCCATGGCGATGTTACCATGGTCGGTAAAATGGGCATCCTTTATGTGGGTTACGGTCCAACCCTTACAGGTAGCTTGATTGGTGGTTTGTGGGGATTATTGCATGGGTTTATCTTCGCATTCTTAGTCGCTTTGCTCTACAATGGCCTGTGCAGATGTTGCAAATGCCGTTGTTGTAAGAAAGGCTGTTGCGGTTGTGGCAATAAAAATACGGATAATATATAGTACATAAAAATATTTACAGAGGTGAATTTTAATGTCTGCGTTTCACAAAAAAACATCTATTGACTTGCAAAAAATCAAAGAATTTAAGGTGGACGCTAATAGAATTTTATTAAGAATACCTAATCTCATAGAAGAAATGCTAATTAAAGAAATCTATAATAGAGTAGAAGTAATCGATCTTCCATTGGAAATAAAGGTATGTGAATTGGCTCAAGGCTTAAACAAACAGTATGCAGAGGCAAAAAAGCAGTTAGAATTTTATATACGCCAATGCTGCTTAATAACCAATTTAAATAGTAGCATTGTTGATACGTTAGAAAAAGTTTGCTCACCAGATTTTCTTAATGAATTAGAAAATCTAAAAAAATTCGGTTACAGCCAAAAACTGCGCGAACTTAACAGCTTTATTGAAGAGCGCAACATACATTATGAGAAATTACGACCTTTATTCTTACAGGCATATGAATCTTCAATGCAAAAAGAAATAGAAGCTCGTAAAGTAATCCTACATAAAAGTTCAATCTCTGGATATGTATACTTTATTCTTGCATCTCAGGTTGCCGCAATGGTTCTCATGCTTATGATGTCTGTTTTTAATGAAAATCCTCCTCTAGTACCACTTATTGCCACTATTGCGGCGGTTTATACTGCGGCAAGTGGACTCTATTTTTGGAACAATGAGCATAAAGAAAAACTGCCTAAACAGCAACCACTGCCGATAGCTTTTTCGATACGCTAAGTTGGATAAGGGAGGGTTTGAGTAGATCTACTGGGGCGACCCAGTAGATCTACTCAAACCTATAATAGACTTTCGCAACTTAAAAGTTGACACTGCCTATTAAAATATTTGATGCAGCGCTTCCTTAGTCAACCGCATAGTTTCATTGGCAGTATGGTTGGCTTTTTCCGAACCTTTACGTAAAACCTCTTTTACATAATCCATATTTTTTTCTAAGTCTAAACGCTTTTGATGCAAGGGCGCGATAAAAGCGGTTAATACTTCCACTAACCGTTTTTTGCATTCCACATCGCCAATTTTTCCGGCTTGATAACGCGCTTTGGCTTCGGCCACCCAAGCGCTGTCGGGATTAAACGTATCATGAAAAATCCACAGTGGGTTATTGTCTATGCTGCCGGGATCGGTCGCCTTTAAGCGTTTGGGATCGGTATACATGGCCATGATTTTACGTTGTATGTTGTCGGCATCATCCGTCAATAAAATACTGTTATGAAGGGATTTGCTCATTTTAAGCAATGACCCATGTTCATTGGGGCCACCCGTGCCCACCAAGCGTTTTACACGACCTAATTTGGGCTCGATGATGGGAAATAAACCGCCCTCAGCAATATGCTTTGTATCCTCACTATGTGGATCAACGCCACAATAAAGATGGTTAAAACGCCTAGCTACTTCGCGTGTCATTTCCAGATGCGGAATTTGATCTTCACCGACAGGTACTAAGGCGGGCCTAAAAGCCAGTATATCGGCGACTTGGCCTATGGGATAGAGTAGAAAACCAAAAGGGTAGCTGTCACCTAAACCTTTGTCACGGATCTCGTCTTTAATAGTAGGGTTACGCATTAAGCGCGGAAAAGGGATTAACATGCTAAAAATGAAGGTTAGCTCACTGATGGCAGGAATGTCAGATTGTACAAAAATACAACTTTTTTGTGGATCTATGCCTGCGCATAAGAAGTCTATCGTAATATCCAAGGTATCTTGATATATTTTTTCTGGGTGTTCAGCGCGAGTGGTCAGGGCATGTATATTGGCTAAAATAAAGTAACAATCGTATTCGTCTTGCATTAAGACGCGGTTTTCCAGTGAGCCCACCCAATGGCCCAGGTGCAAACGCCCTGTAGGGGTGTCACCCGTTAAAATACGCTGTTTTTCTGGCATAAATAGGTCCTGATCTGTTAGAATATCAGCCATTAGTTTATCATTTCTATGGAAAATTTACCATGACCGTACGCACTCGTTTTGCGCCCAGCCCTACGGGCTATTTACACATAGGCGGCGCCCGTACGGCGCTGTACAGCTATTTATATGCCAAACATTTTGGCGGCAAATTTATTTTGCGCATAGAAGACACCGATCGGGAACGCTCTACGGATGAAGCCATACGCGCTATTTTGGAAGGCATGGAATGGCTGGGCTTAGACTGCGATGAAGGCCCTTTTTATCAAACGCATAATATAGCCCGTTACCAGGAAGTGCTGCAACAATTATTAGACACGGATCATGCCTATCGTTGCTATTGCAGTAAAGAACGCTTAGAAAAAATGCGCGAAGAGCAAACGGCGAATAAACAAAAACCTCGTTACGATGGTTATTGCCGCGATCGCGAGCAAAATACCAATGAACCGCATGTTATCCGTTTTAAGAACCCACAACTAGGTGATGTGGTGATAGACGATATGGTCTTGGGAAAAATTGTTTACGCCAATTCTGAATTGGACGACTTGATCATCGCGCGCAGCGACGGCATGCCTACGTATAATTTTACCGTAGTGGTGGACGATTGGGATATGAAAATCACGCATGTGATACGTGGTAACGATCACGTCAATAACACCCCTAGGCAAATTAATTTATTTCTGGCCTTGGGCGCAACACCACCGCAGTATGGGCATCTGCCCATGATTTTAGACGAGCATGGTAAAAAATTATCAAAACGTACGGGTGCAGCTAGTGTGATGGAATATCGCGAGCAGGGTATTTTACCGCAAGCCTTACTCAATTATTTAGCACGTTTGGGTTGGTCGCATGGCGATCAAGAGCTATTCAGCATGGATGAGATGATTGAATTTTTTAATGGCCAATCACTGAGTAAATCCGGTGCAGCCATTAATCCGCAAAAATTATTGTGGCTAAACCAGCATTACTTGCAACACAGCACCTTGGAGGATTTGGCCAGTGAATTTAATTGGCAATTGTTTCGCTTAGGCGTGAATGCCGAAAATAGCGGCGTAGAAACCAGCACCATCATCGCCGTGCAGCGCGAACGTTGTAAAACGATACAAGAAATGGCGGAGAAGAGCGTATTCTTTTATACGGATGTTACTGATTACGATGCCAAGGCCGTAGCCAGCCACATCGATGCAGACGCCTTGCGTCGTTTAGCGTTATTACAAGATCGCTTAATCCACACATCGCATTGGCAAGCTGAACATATACACACACAGCTGCAGAAATTGTGTGAGCAAGAAGGGTGTAAGATGGGACAGATAGCACAACCCTTACGTATTGCTTTAACCGGAAATACGCTGTCTCCACCCATAGATCAAACTGTTTATTTACTTGGTAAAGAAGTAGTGCAAAAGCGATTGCAACGGTTTCTGGAAGAGCAAAGATAAGAAAAGACTCTGGAAAGTTTTAAAATAAATAAGCGAGGTAAATAATGGCTAGTCATAATGGTGATACGGTACGTGAGTTATCAAAACAAGAACAAAGCAATGCTTTGGCAAAATTGCGTCAAGATAGAGCTGCGCACGGCTTTAAGGTATATATTAGAGATTTTCTAGGG
>JBIPMB010000124.1:0-6536 GCA_044369355.1 Gammaproteobacteria bacterium
GGACAGCAAGCATTTTGTCCAAAAGAAACCAAGCTTGATAGTATTTAAGCCCTTTTTAAAGCTTATGTTTATATTTTGACCTTCACCGAGAATTGCTGAAGCTATTAAACCTTCTCTATCTACCGCGCCGTCTTTCTGCTAAACTAGAAAGTAGTCAAAGTTAGTGCCGCATTATTTCATTAGACCGGCTGCTTAAATGGCGAATTGAAGAGGAGAATAGCTCTATGTCTACCGAGGCACATAGCCTTAAAGTATATATTCAGCAGCAAGAAGTTATCCGGCAGGAGTTATTGTCTGAAATAAACGAATGGGATAAAAAAATAATCGCACGCATTGAAGATAGAAAAAAGAAATTAGGTGAAATGCAGCAGAATATTTTAATCTTAACGGCCATCAGTCTTCAATTTTCTAAATCAATAGCGCAGACGGATGAAGACAGATTAAAGCGTGAGCAAAAAATAAAACAATTTGATGACGCCATTAAAGCACAGCAAAATATAATCGATCGTTACGATAACTTAGATATCCCGACCCTCAAGGAAAATAAATCTAAGGCACAGGCCGAATTAGCTAAAGTAGAAACTCAAATTGAAAGCATGAAAGCAATAGAAAAATCGATATCGACACCAATCAATACGAGTGATCTAGATCTATCTACACTAGAAAACCAGAGTACCTTTACCTTCAAGCGATAGTTGCTTATTAAGCGTAACTACTCGCGCCTTGTAGTAAGAAAAACACATATTTAGATAAATTAGAGTATATCTTTGCCTTCCGTTCCCTAACAGTCGCGGCTCGGTTCATTCATTTGTAACAGAGCTGGATCGTTAGCGGGGGGCTAGTACTTTTATTTAAAGGCTAAGGTTACCATTTATGAATGTTTATAGGCTTGCATCACTATCGCTAACTTTTGCGATTTCAAAACGCATGCCCATAAAACCGAGCGATTAGATATGTAGTTTAACTTACTTTTTTAGGCATATCTTGGTCTAGATAAAGATTTTAAATATGCCTATATCCCAAAAAATAGAAGATAAACATTCTTTATCAAACAAATTAGTATGAAAATTAAACTATTTTAAATTTATTTATAATATTTTTTAAAAATATAGGCATTTTGCTCTTCCATTCAAGATAAACGTTTGATATTATTGCAGTTGTACAGATCTAACACCAGAATCGATTACATGGATAAGAGAGGTGCCAAAATGTCAGCAAGTTATAAGTCATTGACCATTAGTGAAAAATTTGATCTAGTCAACAGCCGTTATAAATCGTTAAAAGAAGAACAAGAAAAAGCAACGACTATGGAAGAAGTCCAAGCTGTTTTCGAAGGAGTTATGAGTCTTCGATCTGACATTCTACAAAATTCTGAAATCTTAATAGAAAATCCAAACCATGACACATCCATAATTGGCATAAAGAAAAGGAGTTTGTCTGAGAGGAGTTTGCCTGCTTCCACTTTGACCTCCAATGAAGCTAAATTTGAGCAGCTGAAAATAGATATTAAGAACCTAGAGCTGGAACTAAATGATCGCTTGAATGCTTTACGTCAAGCTGAAAGGTCAGCGATACAAAAAAGAGTGTCTGAACTTGACGAAGAATTAAGACAATTAGAAATTTTACTTATTACTGAAGTTACTGAAGATAATCTTGTAAGTCTGCCAGCGCAGATTAATAAAATTCAAAACGAACTTGCTATGAGCAAATCAACGCTTATTAAGGATACGAATTCTGAGTCGGGTAAAATTATAGCTGCTATAGCTGAGCTGCAAGAAAAAGCGAAGGTTCTGTTAATATTGGGGGCGATAAGTAAATTTAAAATAGAACTCGCTAAGCTCCAAGAACTTAAACCAAATAGCTCTCAAGAATATGAAGACGCTATGTCTAAAGTAAAAGAATACTCTGAGAAAGTTGGCGTAGAAGCGTCTAATTACAACGATAAGTTGAGCAAGACTCATCCAGATCTATGGGAAGAGTATGAAGCAGAATTTGAAAAGCTTCAAACTGATGCGCAGAAGTTACTCAGTAAATTAACCGACGGTAAGGTTTCACTCGAGGAAAGATTGAAGCGTATTTCTCAATTTCAAGCGGAATTAGAGTCAATTATTCTTCCCAAAGATGGTGACAAAGTTCTTGAGAAAGAAGCTGAGGCACAGGTAGATAGAAAGTTTAATGAATTTTTTAAAAGAATCAAGACAAAAATATTTGAACTTGAGAATGCAGGATCAGATGTCGTTCTTGTGACAGAATTGAAACAGCTTGAAGAGGAAGGGATACAAAAGCTAAACGATTTACGTAAACATGCACGAAAACATTTAAACGCAATTTTAGATAAACTTCAAGCCAAACTTGATTTGATTACTGCAATCGAAAATGAGATTGAAATCGAGAAGCAATTCGATGTTCTTACCCAAGAAATAGATAAAGCAATAGCGGTAAATTCAAATCAAATGGTTCTAAAAGGATTAATAGAATTTAAGTCTCAGGCCGAAGAGTCAAAAAACGCAGTGGTGAAAAATCTTAAAAGGAAAAAAGAAGTTGAACTAAATGAAAAAAGAACCTTTGCAGGGTATGTATTTAAGCCTATGTCAGCGGGAGGTGAGCCGAAGTTGCTGAAGAAAAAGGTAATTTATTTTTCGGAAAATGATCAGTGTGATTTCTGCATAGGTTTAGATTCAGAGAAAAAGCGTTATGAACGCAATATAGTGTTAAATTCCAAATTAACATTGGATGTTCAGTTAATAGATCCTGATTTTCAGCGTAGAATTTTGAATGAACTTGCTGCTGAAGGGTTTGTTTCATATAGCGTACAGCAAGATTGGGAATTTGTTCTAAGCAATCTTTGCGATGCTTTAAATGCAGTTAAAGATTCTATTATTGATAAAGAGGATTCTTTTTATAAAGAACTGAAAAAGATAGGCATATTCTATGACGATGAAAAGAATGAATACAGTGTTAATCTGAATAAAGCAAAAAGTTCTATTGTGTATAGAAGCCATATTTGTAATCCGGATTTCTTGATAGCGGCTACATTCAATGATGCAGTAGCGAAAAGTTACCAAGCTGAGTCCAGAAAGCTTCATGCTGAGCAATTTAAATTTAATGTTTCACCCGAAAAAGCCCCTATTCAAAATCAAAATTTATCAAAAGCAATTGATGAGGTCCATGAATTTCAGAATAATGACCGAGTAAAAAAACAACCTGTGGCAATCGAAGAAGATAGAGAAGATGCTAAAAAACATTTGAGTGGCGAAGCCCGTGCACGACTTGAAGAGGCGCAGGGACATATTGCAGAATCAAAGAAGCAGCAACAAATGCTTGATGAAGCCTGTAAGTTGCAAAAAAAATGTGTAGCGGCACTTACGCCTTCAGAAGAAGTTTTTCAGGAAGAAAAAGAAACATTAATGGAGCTTGAAAGACTTAAAAACGAGCTGCAAAGCATAATTACTAGAGAAAAAGAAATTCCTCAAGTAACTGAAAAGAAAATTGAAGAACTTGGTGTGTTGTTTGATTGTGTAAATGATAATAATAGTATTGATGGCATAATAAATTTGGAGATAAGTGCAAGAGAAGTGATAAAAAAGGCAATTGATACGTTTGTTAATACGCACGAACGTTTTACAGAATCACCCTCTGTGTCTATCTGGATTTCTAGATCTTTTAGATCTGCACGCTTAGCCAGAGAACTTGCATCAATAAAAAAAGCTCTAGAAAAATCTAACGTAAAAATGGCTGAGGTTACTGGGCTACTTTCCAGTGCTATTCAGCGATTGCAAAGTGGAGGCGCTGAAAATAGTGATTTAGCTACACTTCAAAAAACAGTGAATGCTTTATCTGATGGTGTGAAAAACTCACGGAGCACGATGGATGAACTCTTAGCCCAACGAGACTCAGCGGGTATTAAACAACGTGACACTATAGAGCCGAATATTTCTAAACTTAATCAAGAAATTCAAAGTAATGATGATGAGCTCCAAAGATTAAATAAAGAGAAACCATTATTGGAACAACGAATAAAAGATCTGGAACTTAAGATTGATCTTATTCAATATCAAAATGAAAGTAGGGCTAAGGTTGCAGAACGGGCTAAAGCTCAGTTAATTCAGCTCAAGGACTTAAGACAAAAAACCAGACGAGGGAGGCTAGAGCAAGCAGCTGATATAGATTGGTTCAAGGCTGTCTCAAAAGAGGTCACGAAAGTAGAAGAAGATTCTGCGATACACAGAGAGGCCCTAGCACAGAGAAAGGATGAAATGGCCAATCGTCGAGAAGATGAGACGGGAAAGAATAAATTAGGGAGATTGGGATTTTTTAGAGCTTTCCAATTCTCTAATGTGTGTGTTGGTTTAGGGGAACAGCCAATAGAAAAACTCGCACGAGTAGAACCACTGCAAATGAAAGTATAAGCCTATTTAAATTTATCTCTCACGGAAAGTTTTGATTTTTCCGTGAGGGCTATTCTATAGTATAATAAAATTATTGATAAACAAAAGGCTACCAATCGTTTGCAAGGAGGTTCTTGTGAGTGCATCTCCAAAAGATTTACTTGATTCAAATCCCATTCAGAAATTTGTTCAGAAAGAGTTGTTAGATGTTAAACAGGAGCTCAGAGAAAGAGAACCTGTTATTCAAGAACGTATTATCGCATGTGAAAACAGTATTAAAACTTCTATAGACGACGATATTCCCGAAACCGTAGAAATTCTGAGGAAAAACGCTGAGTTGCGTAAACGTATTGAATTTGAACGCGATGAAAAGATAAAAAAGTTTGATGATTTGCTCGCGGAAATTGAAGCAGATATTGCCGTATTACCAAATATTGAAGAAAATGCAGATGAATTAAAATCTTTAGAAGAAGAAAGACAGATGGCCATTAAAAAGAAAGGTGAGATAGAAGCGCATATTACCGCGTTGCTTAGTAGACTTGATGCTGATAAAGTCAAAACATTAGAATTTAGCCGTGCAATAATTACTGAAACTATAAATACTGGTAAACAGATTATTAGGGATAACAAAGCTGAATTGGCTTTTCTGAAAGAGAAAGAGCGTCGCTTTACCATTAGCGCAGAGCAATTACATTCTTCTGCAGATAGCGTAAGCTCTAACTCTAACTCAATATCCAGTCCTAGACTAAATGGAGGCCCATAAAGGTTCTCCCCCTTCAGGCGGTGTATAGCATAAATCTTCATAATCACATAGGTGGAAATGGTTTGATTGATAGTGTTCACTCTGGAACTTTTTCCAGGGTGAACAATAGATTTAATCCTACAACTTCACCTTCATCAATCGCGCCTTATCGCGTGCCCAATCTTTGTCGCGTTCGCTGGCGCGTTTGTCGTGTTGCTTTTTACCTTTAGCGAGTGCGATGTTGACCTTAACACGGTTTTTGTACCAATGTAGATCGAGAGGAATGAGGGTGTAGCCTTGGCGCTCTACATAGCCTATTAATTTATTCAATTCTTGGCGTTTCATCAGTAGTTTGCGCGTGCGATCGGGTACGGCTTTGACATGGGTGGAAGTCGTATTTAAAGGACTAATGTGTGTGCCTATCAGCCAGGCTTCGCCATTTTTGAGCAATACATAGCTATCGACGAGTTGTGCTTTACCCGCGCGTAGACTCTTGACCTCCCAACCTTCTAACACTAAACCCGCTTCGAACCGTTCTTCAATTTGGTATTCGTAAAGCGCTTTCTTGTGTAAAGCTATGGTCGAATTTTGTTTTTTATTTTCACTCACGATATTTAGTCGTATCCACCCATTAATGTACTGACGGCGATATCTTCATCAACGTTAGGCCAGTGCACGCCAATGCCATTGCCTATAAAACGCCAATTATTACGATCTGCTTCACTTGCATCCCGTAGCCGTGGAAACCACTCCAATGGCGCCGAAATTTCTCTGCCATCGGCCAATATAAAGTGTAATGAAGTTTGGGTAAAACTGACATCTATTACGTGATAATCAAATTTAACTGCCAAAGTGCTCATGCTATTTCTCCAAACAATGGTCACATATTAACACAAAGCACGAATATTAACCGCATGCGTAATTATTACGCAACTCTAAGAATGCATTATAGCATAGAATAGTGTTTACCACAAAAAATTATTTACAAAATGTTGTTGAAAAACCAGTAGTGGCCTTACCTATAGTATGTTAGAATTTCGCATAACATGACACAAGGGTAAACAACATGAGCTGGCTGTCCAAAATACTACCATCTAAGATCCGCACTTCTACCGAAGAAAAAGGTGCCAATGTACCCGAAGGTTTGTGGGTTAATTGTCCACAATGTAAGGGCATGCTGTATAAGCCGGAATTGGAGCGCAGCATAGAAGTGTGTCCAAAATGTGCTCATCACTTTTATATCAGTGCCCGTATGCGTTTAAGCGAATTGCTGGATGCAGATAGTGGTAAAGAATTGGCCAATGAATTAGAAGCCAGCGATCTACTCAAGTTTAAAGACACTAAGCGCTATAAAGACCGCTTAATGCATATGCAGAAAAATACCGGCGAAAAAGACGCTTTGGTGG
>JBIPMB010000110.1:0-7221 GCA_044369355.1 Gammaproteobacteria bacterium
CTTAAAGAAAAGCCTATAGTAGTGGCCGTATTTGAATATTCCTTCATAGGCGGCTCTATGGGCGCTGTGGTGGGTGAGAAATTTGTGCGGGGTATTGAACACGCTTTACGACAAAAATGCCCCTTTGTGTGCTTTTCCGCCAGCGGTGGCGCGCGCATGCAAGAAGGTTTAACCTCTTTGTTACAAATGGCAAAGACCAGTGCTGCATTGCAACGTTTTCATCAAGAAAAATTACCCTACATTTCTGTATTGACGAATCCCACTATGGGCGGGGTGTCGGCTAGTTTAAGTATGTTGGGCGATATCATTATTGCCGAGCCTAAGGCTTTAATTGGTTTTGCGGGCCCTAGGGTAATAGAGCAAACGGTGCGTGAAGTATTGCCCGAAGGTTTTCAAACCAGTGAATTTCTATTAGAGCACGGCCATATCGATTTGATCATCGATAGGCGTGAGCTGCGCGATCGCATTGCCGGGTTGTTGGCTAAGTTATTAGTAGCGCAATAAAAGATGATGAATAGAACGCTGACGCAATGGCTCACTTGGATAGAACAACAGCATTCACTCGAGATCGAGTTGTCTTTAGATCGGATTTTGCAAGTTGCAGCGCGGCTTTCCGTACTTAAATTCCATTGTCCCGTCATTACGGTGGGCGGCACCAATGGCAAAGGCAGCACGGTAGCGACTTTAGCCGCTATTTACAGTGCTGCCGGTTATCGTTGCGGGGTGTACACTTCACCGCATTTATTGCAATTCAATGAACGTATTGTCATCAATGATCATAGGGTCAGTGATGCCGCTTTATGCGAGGCTTTTGCCGCAATAGAAGCCGCTAGAAATACTATTACCTTAACGTATTTTGAATTTGCTACCTTGGCGGCCTTGTATCTATTCCAAAAAAATAAATTGGATGTGGTCATTTTAGAAGTGGGTTTAGGTGGCCGTTTAGATGCGGTCAATATCATCGATAGCGATGTGGCCATTGTTACCACGGTCGATATAGATCACACCGACTATTTAGGCAATAGTCGCGAGCAAATTGGCGCTGAGAAAGCGGAGATTTTTCGGGCTGGTAAGCCAGCCATTTATGGCGATAGTGACGAAGTAAGCACAGTGGTTGAAAGTGCTTATGATATAGGTGCTCAATTATATACGCAGGGTACCGATTTTCACTTTCAGGAAGAAGAAAAGACTTGGCATTGGCGCAATACCGAACACCACTATAATGATCTACCGAAGCCGGCGGTGTTGTTGCAGAATGCTTCATTGGCTTTGCAAGCCGTAACCTTGCTGGAACCTAGATTGCCCGTCACGCCAGAAGCTATTCGTCAGGGTTTAGCCGCAGTTCATGTAGCCGGGCGTTTTCAAACTGTAAGCGCTGAACCTAGGTGCATAGTCGATGTGGCGCATAATCCGCAAGCGAGTAAAGAGTTGTATAGACGACTTAGCCATTTGGGTTGGCAAGGACGCTTGCATATAGTCTTTTCCATGTTGGCAACTAAGGACAGATTGGCTAGCCTTTTACCCTGGCAAGATTGTGATGCCCAATGGTATTTGGCGCCCTTGAAAGAAAAAAAAGCTACCCCTTTAGAAGCCATAGTGGCTGATTTTAACGAGCTGGGGATTACAGCGTATCAAAAATATGTCACAATAGATGACGCTTATAACGCTGCGCGGGACAACGCCGCTGCCAACGAGACCATCTTGGTTTTTGGCTCTTTTCATACGGTGGCGGCAATAATGAAAATGGAAGTATACTCATAGCAGTTGGTTCTTAGGCGAGGCGCCGAGCTCTCGAGCCCCAGGAGTGACGTACTTATGTCATATACTGGGTGCGAGATGGGCGAAGGCAACAAAGCCTAAGAATCAAATGCGAAGAGTATAATTTAGGAGAAATAGTATGACCATTACCTTGACAACATTAGATTATATTTTAATTGGTATCGTGATTGCATCTAGTTTAATCGGTTTTCTGCGAGGTTTTGTGCACGAATCGCTGTCTTTACTCATTGTGTTAGCAGCATTGTGGCTAGCTTTTGAATATTCAGCTCGCGTCGAGTTTTATTTTGTAGACGTTATTCCAAATGCCAATGCTAGGTTGTGGGCAGCGGTGATCGGCATTATTCTAGTGATCTTGTTGCTTGGGACTGCGATAAAAAATGTTATTTTACATTTTATGAAAAAATCTAAATCCACTTATTTAGATAAATTTGTGGGCTTTATGTTCGGCATTTTGCGTGGTATTGTCATTATAGGCTTAGTGGTGTGGGGTATTTCCAATACGCCTTTAAAAGAAAAACCATGGTGGAAGGATTCGGCTTTGGTTAAATACATGCAAGAAAGTTTTGCTTGGCTGGATCAATATCGCAGTAACTATACTTCTGTTACGGATAGCAACACAGATGCAGCCGATACGGCATCTGAATTGAAAAAAACAACAGATTAAAGAGGGTAGAGTAGTGTGTGGTATAGTTGGTTTAGTTTCTAAACAAAATGTTAGCGCTGAGTTGTATGATGCCTTAACGCTATTACAACACAGAGGCCAGGATGCAGCGGGCATGGTTACTTGTGAAGATCGGCAATTACACCTACAAAAAGGTAAGGGTTTTGTGCGCGATGTGGTGCATGCGCACGATATACTGCGTTTGCGCGGTCATTATGGTTTAGGGCATGTGCGTTATCCCACTGCGGGTACTGATTCTGCCGCCGAAGCACAACCGTTGTATGTTAACTCGCCCTATGGTTTATGCTTAGTACACAATGGCAACTTAACCAATGCCGCTAGCTTGCAAAAAGAGTTGTGGCAAAAAGGCTTTAGACATTTAAATACTCGCTCAGATTCAGAAGTATTATTGAATGTCTTTGCGGAAGAATTGCAACGCGTGGCAGTAGGTGAGTTAACACCCGAAAAACTATTTCAGGCTGTGCGTCAACTGCACCCTAGATGTAAAGGTGCCTATGCGGTGATCGTGCTGATTCCTGGGTATGGATTGTTAGCCTTTCGTGATCCTTATGGCATCAGGCCTTTGTCCTTGGGTGTAAGACAAAACGATAACGTGGCGCCCGATTATCTTTTTGCCTCTGAAACCGTCGCTTTAGATAGCCTAGGTTTTCAACTATTAGACGATGTGGCTCCAGGCGAAGCTGTTTTTATCAGTGTAGATGGGCAGATGCAGCGCCAACAATGCGCCAAGCATCCACAATTATCGCCGTGTTTATTTGAATTTGTTTATTTATCACGACCCGATTCCATCATGTCTAAGATATTGGTGTATAAGGTTCGTTTGAAGTTGGGTGAATATCTGGCTGAAAAGTTATTGCGTGTATGGCCACATCACGATATCGATGTGGTCATGCCCGTGCCCGAAACCAGTCGTACCGCGGCTTATGCCATGTCCTTGCGTTTGGGATTAAAATACCGCGAAGGCTTGGTTAAAAACCATTACATAGGCCGTACTTTTATTATGCCCGGCCAAGCAATACGTCGTAAATCGGTGCAACGTAAATTAAATGCCATCGATTTAGAATTTCAGGGTAAGAATGTACTTTTAGTCGATGATTCTATTGTACGTGGCACGACCTCGAAGGAAATTATCGAACTGGCACGTGCGGCAGGAGCCAAAAAAGTTTATTTTGCCTCTGCGGCGCCGGAAGTCGTTGCGCCGAATGTATATGGTATCGATATGCCGCGAGCGAGTGATCTGATTGCCCATGATCGCAGTGTGGAGGAAATCAAAACTTTGCTCGGAGCGGACGGTTTGATTTTCCAAGATCTCAAAGATTTAATTGCCGCAGCGCGTGAAGGCAATCCAACTATTACCCGTTTTGAAGATTCCGTATTTAGCGGTGATTATATTACCGGCGATATCGATGCTGAATATTTAGAAGCACTAGCGCATGCCAGGGGATAATAAATCATAGGCGGAAAATGTGCATAAGCATTCACTGTGCTGTGATAAAATGTTATAAACTAACCGTTCAATACTTGCAATAATAGAATTAATTTTGGAGAATAGCGATTCGTTTTTGCTGGTTCCAGGAAGTAGCAAAACGTCCTACAGCCAAGGACGCAATTGAAATGCTGGGGGATGATATTGCTATCTCCATGCCATCTTCTTATTCTGTCTCTGGTAGCAGTAGTAGCAACAGTCAAGGTGGATTACCCAGTGGTTTTATCTCTAATTTTTCGAGTTTAAAGTATTAATATGAAAAAATCCTCGTTTAAAATTCCGTTGCAACCTGCGTGGCAGGCTGCACTAGACCTAAAACCAGAACTGTTGCCACCAGAGCAACAGTTTGTACTGATTCCGGCTGAAGCAGCAGATATACAAAAAGTACTCTTAGCCTATCAGCACCATCCTGTAGAGCAGTATGATATTGGCTCTATCGACATTGTTTATAATCCTAATTTAGAAGGCTTGTTCAAACACCATATGGGGATTATGAACACGCGAGTTCATAATCCTAAATACAATCCGACCTGGGTCAATACCTGCCAGGGTAATGAGTTGGCCTTTAGACAAAGCATTGCGGATTATGGTAGACGCTTAGCCGCACCTTATGTAGATGCTGCTTGCCCGAATGTGCAATTACTACCTTTATGGCATGGCACCAAGGACAATATTGCTCAGTATATTTTTACAGGTGGTTATGGCATATTTACATCCAATGACCCGAATTTTGTCACAGACGAAGGTTTTTTTGGCAAAGGGATTTACTCTACCTATGAAGCGGAATATTCTTTTCGCGCCTACGCTGCCAAACATGGGGCAGAAGCGGTATTATTACTGAACTGGGTTTCTTTTTTTGAAGCTTATCCTGTGATTTATAAAGATATGGCGATATTACGCGGCGTTATAGGTGGGCAAGCGCAATGCGATACTCATTTTATCCCAGTACGCTCCGACTATCATCCTAACACCGATGTTTATGATGCTTGCCAACCGGGAGAAGTTAATCAATATACCGAAGTGGTAGTTTTTAATGAAGCTCAATGCTTGCCACGTTATAGGGTTAAATTACAGAAACGAGCGATAGCAGCGCCTTTTATTTTGCCTGCGCTAGAATGGCATAAGTTAGGCTTAGCGGCGTGGTGGGGGTATGATTATGAGCGTGTTGTGCCTGCTTTTGAGCTGGCGGCAAGTTATGGGTGCCCTTTATCTTTGGTGCGCTTGCATTGGTTGGCTTTGGGTGGCAGCGAAATCATTAATAGCACTTTGGGAACAGCGCCTAAATGGGTAGAGCATTGTGCCCGAGTTTTTAGAGAATTAATGTCTTATGCCGCACCCTTTGCACAAAATGATGCAGAGGCACAGTTTTTGGTCGGTTGGTGTTATGCACAAGGTTTAGGCGTGGCAGCAGATAAAACTGAAGCAGCAAAATATTACTGGATGTCAGCAGAGCAAGGGTATAGCGATGCAGCGTACCAATTGGCTGAGTGCTGCAATAGAGGTGAAGGCGTAGAAAAAAGTTTAGACTTAGCTATTCGTTATTATAAAAAAGCTGCAGCATTGGGGCACGCTCATGCAAATTATAAATTAGCGCGATTGTATACCTTAGGATTTGGTATCGCGCCTAATCCAGAATGGGCAGCTTATTATAGAAAAGCGGCCGAGGAGAAAAATCATCCGGCCCTACTTATCAGCAATGGTGGTTCTAGCTCCAGTTCTAACTGTGGTTCTAGTTTGGGTCTTTCTCAAAGTGCGGGCAGTGATGTTGCAGGCCCATCTATTCCACGTCCTCTATCTCCATCTTTGGGCAGGCAATATTACGAAGAAGCGCAAGATTATGAAAAAGCAAAGAACTATGAAAAAGCAGCACAAGGGTATCAACAAGGAGCGAATGTGGGGCATACACGGTCACGCAGCTCGTTGGGATACTTTTTTCTAGCAGGGCGCGGAGGCTGTGCCCGTGATCCTCAGAAAGCCTATGCGCTTTTGAAACAATCCGCCGAGGAAGGTCATCCACGCGCTATGCGGAATTTAGCCAACCAGCTGAGGAAAGGCTATGGTGTGCCTAAGGATGAAGAAGCGGCGCAATATTGGGAAGATAGAGCAAAAGAAATAGAAGAAAATAGTCGAAGCGATGGTTATAGCTATAGATCTTAGGGCCCCTGTGCTGATAGAATAGAAATTACAATATGTGGAAAAATATTTTTGTCTGATTCTGAGTTTTAGGTAGAGAGAGGAGATATAAGTGAAAGAGCAAGCGTACGGTCAATCTGATTCGCGAGAGTATCCGGGCCACATGCAGAATGTAATGTGGCAATGTTTGTTAGCCGATAATTATACAGAACTGGGTTCTCTAGTCCCTCAGGCATTAAGAGATTATAGAAGACAACGTGAAAATGGAGACGCAAGAGACAACCCTAAGAAAAATTTTCCTGCAGCTGGATTCGATTGCTTAGAAGTCGAACACGCGACTTCTCAGGATAGAAATAGAAAGTGGCCAGATAAAGAAGGCCGTTACTGGTGGCAACTTAAGTGTAGGGATGGAAGTCTCAATAACGATTTTTACTGGAAAGAAGCAGAATGTGATTTTCTTCATAAGGCTTTTACTGTTCATCATGCTCCAAGCAATACTACCATTGGTTTTTTTTCTGTAGAAGAAAAATCTGGAAAGTCTTGGAAAAAATATTACCCTTATATTCAATACGTTGAACATGGGGCTATCGAAGAATGGATGGAACAAAAAGATTTTAATTACCTGCGAAGGCTTGCTGAAAAAAAGGATGCGGATGCGCAGTATCGCTTGGGTTTATGCTATTTCATAGGTAAGGGTGTTGCTGAAGATGATGCTGAGGCGGTAAAGTGGTTGAGAAAGGCGGCGGAGCAGGGAAATGCGAAGGCACAGTATTACGTGGGCTTATGCTATTCCGGCGGTAAAGGTGTCGCTGAAGATGATGCCGAGGCGCTAAGGTGGTTTAAAAAGGCCGCAGAGCAAGAGAATGCCGATGCGCAGCTTATGTTGGGCTCACGCTATCTAACCGGTAAAGGTGTGCCTGAAGATGATGCCGAGGCGCTAAGGTGGTTTAAAAAGGCCGCAGAACAAGAGAATGCGAAGGCGCAGTATTACTTAGGCGCGTTTTATCTAAGCGGTGAAAATGTCGCTAAAGATGATGTTGAGGGAGTAAAGTGGTTGAAAAAGGCTGCCAAACAAGAGAATGCGGACGCGCAGTATAGTTTAGGTTCGTGCTATCTAAGTGGTCAAGGTGTGGCTAAAGAT
>JBIPMB010000180.1:0-4036 GCA_044369355.1 Gammaproteobacteria bacterium
AGGATAGATAAATTCTATGTCTGGATTCTGTAGTTGTGCTTTATACACATCTGCATTCCATGCCATGCCTATAGTGACATCCTCATCCACCAACATAGAGGGTACAGAGCTACTATTATAAAGACGTACATTGGGTAACAACGCCACTAAGTTTTGATACGCTTGCTGCAAATGCTGCAGATTATTTTCATTAGGAGAATAACCCAACGTCATTAGTCCTATATTGAATACTTCTCGGGGATCGTTTAACAACAACAGTGAATCACGGTATTTAGGCGACCACAGATCCGTCCAGTTTTCAATTTTATCATTTGGGTAATATTTTCGATTGACAAAAATACCCGTTAAGCCCCACACCCAGGGAATACTGTATTCGCCTTTAGGATCGTAGTCCGGATGCGTAAACGCTGGATTTAAGTTTTTATAATTAGACAGCCTGCTTATATCTATTTTTTCTATCATGTTTTCACGTACCATACGTGTAATATAATAGCTAGAAGGTTCTACTACGTCATATTGTGTTTGTTTACTCGCCTTCATTTTAGCGTACAATACTTCATTACTGTCAAAAGTAGAATAATTGACCTTAATACCCGTGTCTTTTTGAAACTGTTGTACTATCTTAGGGGATAATTCTTGAGACCACACAGATACATTGACTACATTGTCGTCGGCCATGGCTACGGTACAAAATAAGCTTAAAACCAGCAATAACCCTTTTTTCATATCTTTTTTTGCCTCGTAACCCATTGTGACAAACAAACCAATATTAATGTCAGTCCAAATAACAAACTACACAGCGCATTTAGTTCTACATTAACACCCAAACGAGCTAAGCTGAAAATCTTGATCGGTAAGATTTCAAATCCAGGACCCGAGACAAAATAGCTGATGACGATATCATCGAAAGACAAGGCAAAGCACAATAAAGCCCCAGAAATAAGTGCGGGCAATAAGATAGGAACAATGATATGCCAGAAGGTTTGTAATTCGCTGGCGCCCAAATCGCTGGCTGCGGCAAAGATATTGGGATCGATGCTTTTGGCACGGCTATACACTATCACCACCACAAAAGGGATACAGAAGGTAACGTGCGCAATATACAAAGACCAAAAGCCTAAGGCCAAACCACTCAAAGAGAATAATATTAATAACGCGATACCCATGACTATATCGGGTGTAATAATAATCACAAACAACAAGCCTTGTAACATGTTTTTACCGCGAAACTGATATCGATACAAACTGATCGCCGCCAAAGTCCCTATGAACAATGCCGAAGTTGTGGCGGATACGGCTAAATACAGTGAGTGCCACACTGCAATCCATAAATTGCTGTCTTGTAAAACTTCTGCATACCAATTCAAGGTAAAACCATGCCACAGCATAGAAAAGACCGCGTTATTAAAAGAATAGACGATCAACGTACCTATAGGAATATATAGAAACAGATAAATCAGAGCTAAATAAAAACTTCTAAATGGCCGCTTCATAATTGATCCTCTTATTACTCTTGAACCAATAAATGAGCAAGCCTATGGCCATAATCACCGTCAACAGTACACTAGTAGCAGCACCACGCGGCCAGTTATTGGCCATTAAGAATTGATCTTCAATCAAATTACCCAATAACAAAGCCTTAGCCCCCCCCAATAGATCAGAGATAAAAAATAAGGTCATGGCGGGTAGAAATACTAAAGTACAGCCGCCCACAATGCCGGGTACGCTGAGCGGAATAATGACTTTGCGGAATATCGTTGTGTATTTTGCACCTAAATCTTTAGCTGCTTCGATTAAAGAAATATCAAACCGCTCTAAATTCACATAAATGGGTAAGATCATAAAAGGCAATAAATTATAAATTAAGCCTATGCCTACCGCCGTATTGGTAAACAACAATTGTAAAGGTTCATGAATGATGCCCATGGACAACAACGCCGTATTCAACAAGCCTTTTGTTTTTAATATGCTCATCATGGCGTAGGTACGTACTATTGAGCTGGTCCAGAATGGCAGTAGCAATAATAACAAGGCCGTATTCTGTAATCTTTCCGGCAACCTAGAAACAATGTAAGCAAAAGGATAACCCAACAGCAGGCACGCTGCCGTGACCATAAAAGCGATATAAAAAGATTTCAGAAATATTTTAAAGAAAATAGGATTGAATAAATCCTCGTAATTTTGCAAGGTAAAATGCCACAAGGCGATATGATCTGGATCATGTTGCAGAAAACTCATCACTACCATGACTAAAAAAGACAATAAGCCAAAAATGCACAGCCAAGTTGTGATCAGCCCTACCGAAAAATATTGAAACTTATTCCTCATAAGGCAGTACCACCTCCCAACCTATGGGCCAATTGACCCATACAGATTCGCCTATGACGTAGGTGACGTCTTCGCCATTGTCTTCATCAAAAAACTCGGTAACGGATAATAATTTACCATCGGGTAACTTAATGATTAAATCAACCGTGGTGCCTTTGTAAATGACCTCATTAACTACGGCAGGAAACATCATGCTGATATCGTCTATTTCAGAGCGATGATAAACACGCGTATCTTCTGGTCTAATCAACAAATGAATTTTATCGCCGCGTTTAAATTGACTGCAGTTTTCCAATTCATATTGAATATCTTGTACAGTGATTTTGATGGTTTTATCATTGGCATCATCGACCACCACATTAAAAATATTACTTTCACCTATAAAAGTTGCCACGGAAATATTTTTAGGCGTTTCGTAAATATCGCGCGGCGTGCCTTGCTGTACTACGTTTCCTTGTTGCATCACTACGATGCTGTCCGACATAGATAACGCTTCTTCTTGATCGTGCGTCACAAAAACGAAAGCAATGCCTAGCTTACGTTGCAATTGTTTTAATTCAATCTGCATATTTTTGCGTAAGCGATAGTCCAAAGAACTCAAGGGCTCATCTAATAACAATACTATAGGCTCTTTGACTACAGCTCTGGCTATAGCCACACGTTGTTGTTGACCACCGCTTAATTCACTCGGTTTACGCTGTTCATAACCAGATAGGCGCACCATGCGCAACATTTCGGTGACGCGCCGCTCTATTTCCGCTTCTGTTACCCCATCGCAACGCAAACCAAAGGCTACATTGTCGAAGACAGTCATATGAGGGAATAAGGCATAGCTTTGAAATACGGTGTTGACATGCCTTTCTTGGGGAGACAAGTCTTTGGCGTCTTTACCATTGATGAAAATTTGACCGGCGGTAGGTCGCTCTAAACCCGCCAACAAGCGCAATAAGGTCGTCTTACCGCAGCCCGAGGGACCCAGTAAGGTTAAAAATTCACCATCTTTAACATTGAGGTTAATGTTTTGTAAGATCTGTTGTCCGCCATACGATTTAAAAATGCCGCGGATCTCTATAATATTCTTTTCAGCCATGGCTCACCCTTAAATAAAGTATAAAAAAAGAATGACTTTCTGCACTAGAACACCGATCTTGGGCCATAGCCGAGGATTTTACAGCGAAACAAGACCCCTTTTGCGCCTAATCCATCCAGGATTAAGCCAAAAGGAACGCTTATGGCGCTCATGCAGTCCCTGCAAAATACGGCATTTTGAGGTCTAGGTCAATAGTTTTAGGGAAGAATTTTGCGATTGTGTGGATGGGTATAATAATGGGGCAGCTTAAAATACAAACAGATTTGGTTCTTAAATGACCAAATTATAGATCTCTTAATATTTTCTTACGGCTTTTGTGTTATAGTTACACATAATTCTATGCTGAAAAATCAGTCTTCTGGATATCATCAGATTAGAATGAATGGCACTTTAATATTATATAAGATAAATATGAGGTAAATTATGGCTGCGACTCCTAATGCAATAACTACACTTATAGACCAGATAGAAAGCATTAATCCTGCGGCACTCGCCGATTTTATAGAAGATAATCCGGATATGATATGCCCCATTAGTGGGGGAATTATGCGGAATCCGGTAAATGTTGATGATGGGGACGCCTTTGATGAGCCGTTTATAGCCGAGTGGCTCTCTAAC
>JBIPMB010000245.1:0-4035 GCA_044369355.1 Gammaproteobacteria bacterium
AGATGCACTCATCGACTGTATTCCCGATGAATGGGAACAGTATGAGTACGAACAGACTCCCGTTGAGGAATGGGAAGATCTGCCAAACGAAAACGACGAAGACGATTAAGGAGATTTAAATGTCTGACACTACCTTTGCTTTTGTTCTGTTTGTTATTCTTGGTGCTACCATGTGGTTCATGGTGTGGATGATTACCAAGGAGATGGATATCATTAAGGATCGGATTACTGGTCTGTCTAACTATTGTACGCTGCTTGAGAAGCAGATTAAGATGCAGCGGGAGAAGGTTATCCCCGGTATCAAGAGTAAGAAGAAGTAATCTACTGGAAGGGTGGCTGAAAAGTAGATAGAGCGCATGCCTTATAAGCGTGAATATGTGGGTGCAACTCCCGCCCCTTCCATGTTTGTCCCTGTAGCTCAATTGGATAGAGCAATGACCTTCTAAGTCATAGGCTATAGGTTCGATCCCTATCAGGGATGTTCCTTGTAGACCAACAAATCCCTCATGCGTTATGATATACAGCGCGACTTTCAACCCGCCAAGGTATCATAAAATAAAGGACATGATTAAACTAGGAGTATAAGTTCTGATGGGTCTTATACTTTACGGCATCGTAGTCCAATGGCAGAGACACTCGACTTAAAATCGACCAAGTGTGGGTTCGACTCCCACCGATGCTATTGGGCTGGTAGCTCAATAGGTAGAGCAGTTGACTTTTAATCAATTGGTTGAGAGTTCAAGTCTCTCCCGGCCCACTCTTTAGAAAGGATTGTAATGGGTCTTGATACTTATGCGTATGTAGATAAGGAACCGATGGCTGATACTTTGTTTCCCGAGAGTTGTATTCATCTTTGCGGTGGTATGTTTAGTGGTGGTGGCTCCTCCTTCAGAGGTAAGGTATACAATAGTTTTATTGAGTCAATCTCAGGCGTGACTTTGTATACCGAGAAGATGTCTAACGAGGATCTCAATATGATTGTTGACTCCCTCAAGAACATCATTGATTCCTATGACAAGGATAGTCACAAGGATTACAATGATATGAATTACTTCTACGAGTACTGTGTTACTGTTGCTGAGGTGAAGGCTTTGTACGCATGGTTTAATACTGTCAAGGAACATAACGGTTTTGTTGTGGGTTGGTGGTAAACAAAAGGAACTACATGATTATCTCTACGAGAACGCAGACTGTTGGTGATGTGAATGACTACTGCATTATGCAGGGTATCCTGAGTAAGAACATTACTACGGGTGAGATTGAGGTTGCCTTGTCTCTCATCAAGATGGATGGGGAGATGGGCTTTACTTGCATTAAGCAGCAGAAGCTTACCAAGAATGACATCAATAACCTTAGCATGGTTCTTTACTACTTACAGAGTGACTATGAGCGAGCAGAAAAAGAAAACCGAAAAGAGTGTGGACAAGGACAAGCCCAAGAAACCACGGCTTGATCCTTATAAGCGGAGTAAGGTACGCGACAATGATCGTCATGGTCGCTACGATGAAGATGATACCTATTAAAGGAAACTAATGGCTCACAATATTACGGATACTGATGGCGCAGTCTTTCATAAGGAGGCTGCATGGCACGGGCTTGGCGTTGTGATTAATGAGGAGATGTCTCCGACCGAGGCTATGAATATTGCTGGTCTTAATTGGGATGTCTTTAAGGTTGGCCCTGTTAGTGCGGGTGATGCTGAGTCTGATGAGTACAATGCTATTGTGCGTGGTAATACCAATACTATCCTGTCGATCCAGTCTCCTGACTACAAGATCATCCAGAATAGTGAAGTGTTTGACATGGCCTATCATCTTGGTGACAAGATTCAGGTTGAGTCTGCGCTGTCTATGAATGGTGGTCGCCGTCTGGTTGTCCTTTGCCGTACTGGTACTATGCATGGGGCTGGTGGACGAGATCCGATTGAGAAGTATATGGCTCTCATCAATAGCCATGATGGTACGCTTGCCATGTCTGCCCTTCCTACTAGTGTGCGTATCGTGTGTCAGAATACTCTGAGCATGGCTATGGCTGCGGGTATGAAGAAGTCTTTCCGCATCGTGCATACTGGTGATATGAAGAAGAAGCAGGATGCTATGGCTGATGCCCTTAAGTTCTATGCTAAGACGGGCCAGCTGTTTGAGGAGAAGGTTGATACGCTTGTCCGCAAGGAGCTTACTAAGTCTGACATTCAGAAGTTCTGGATGGATGTGTGGGGTATGATTGAGGAGCCTATCGTTACCAATCCTCAGTCTGAGTCTGAGTATGCCAACTACCTGAAGGCTACTACTACGATTGCTAAGTGGGCTGAGGTGTTTGATACTGAGCGGCAGCAGCTTAGCACGACTGCTAATCTCTGGCTTGCTGCTAACGCTGTTACCAATGAGGTTCAGCATCGTATCCCTGCCCGTGGTAAGAAGCCTACCTTTGAGTCATCCGCTTATAGCAATCTCATGGGTAAGAATCAGGACACCACGATTGATGTTATGAAGTACGCTCTAACCCTTGCTTAAGGAGAACACTATGGCTAATAAGAAGAAGACTAAGGTTGTTAATTATCAGAAGCTTTATTATGATTTGTTAAATAGTACTGATGCTTGTCTTGCAGATCTCTTAGATATTAAGGGTCGTATATTTGCTGGAGATATTACTTATGCTGATCTTCAGGAAGAGTTAAACGCTGTGTACTATAAGTTATCTGGTAAGATGGACATTCTTGAAACCCTTGAGGATGGTGACTAATGAATATCTTTGTGCTTGATAATTGTCCAGAGTTTGCGGCCAAGTACCAATGCGATAAGCATGTGGTTAAGATGGTTCTTGAAACGGCTCAGCTTCTATGCTCTGCCCATGAGACTGCTCCTTATAAGCGTACTCACTACAACCATCCTTGTGCTGTCTGGACTAGATCAAGCATGGGTAATTACGATTGGCTTGTGCATCATGGGCTGGCACTTGCACGGGAGTACACCTTCAGGTATAATAAGATTCACAAGAGTACTGAAGTCATCGAATGGGCGTGGCAAAACAAGCCTAACATACTAGACCTTGGCTTGCTTCCCTTTGCTCAGGCTATGCCAGATCAGTACAAGAATCCTAATGATGCTGTGTCTGCCTACCGTAATTACTACATGAATGAGAAGGCTCGTATTGCTACATGGACTAAGACCGAAACCCCGTACTGGTATGTAGTGGAGGTGCTTAACAATGTACATTGACAGAAACCATCCTGAGCCAAGCAGCTATGAGTGTAGTTGCTTTACCTATCAAGACCCTGTTGATACTCTCTGTTCTCATTGTCGTAAGATTAGACTTGATTGGGAGCAGGGACAGAAGGCGTTAGATGAATTGGCTAGGTTAGATGAAGAGCTTGATCTTATGCATGAACAATTTAGATATCACGAATACCTTCGGTTTGATATCTGGACTAAGGAATTGCATGATGATCAGTATTACGCATCGGTGTTGGATTATGTAAAGAAGAAACTTGAACCTTACAGGAGGAAGCCTAATGCCAAGAATGTGGGAACAACTGACTCCGCAGGAACAGGAACATAGAACTAAACTACAAGTAATTGGTGAGGAAGATATGCTTGTGCTTTCTGAGCGCAAGTATTGGGAAACCTATGAAGCCAATCCAGATGAGGGTTTGCCTGAGCAGACTCTAATGGATGCGTGTGTCATTCACCTGACCCCTTACTATCAGCAATGGATTGATACCGTATCTCAGAATAGAAAGACTCCTGATTGGGCCTTCCCTTTGTTTGCCGTTGGTGCAGCAAAGATGGCAGACATTACTGTTCGTGCTTTGATTCTTGAGTGGTTCAATGCCTCGCTCTGGGACAGGAAGTATGAGAATGATTTGTTTCCATTGCCTACAGCGCAGCACATTGCCCATGTTATTTCTGAGATGGTGATTGAGATCGTTGCATATCAGCAGGCTAAGAAACAATTCAAGCAGGATTGGTTGAAGCAGTCGCACTACCAAAAGAAGTGGACACCTAAGCGTTGTCGCGCCTTTGCATATAAGGTAGG
>JBIPMB010000094.1:0-8213 GCA_044369355.1 Gammaproteobacteria bacterium
TGAATAACAGGAAGTGTTATGTTTAATAAAGTTGTTATTGCCAATCGCGGTGAAATTGCGCTACGTATTTTGCGTGCTTGCAAAGAATTAGAAGAAGCGCCCGCGCCCGGCATCAGCGAAAAGCAACGACATCACATAGGCAAACGCTGTGTACGTGCGTGCGAAGAAATGCGTTATCGCGGTGCAGGTACTTTTGAATTTTTATATCAAGATGGTCATTTCTTTTTTATTGAAATGAACACACGTATTCAAGTAGAACATCCCGTTACCGAATTAGTCACCGGCGTTGATCTCATACGCGAGCAATTGCGCATCGCGGCAGGACTGGGCTTATCTTATAAACAATCCGATATACGCATGCGTGGCCATGCCATAGAATGTCGTATCAATGCCGAAGACCCGGTTAAATTTACGCCATCTCCAGGGACAATAAAATTGTACCATCCTCCAGGCGGACCCGGGATACGCATGGATACACATATTTATAGCAGCTATAAGGTTCCACCCTATTACGATTCCATGATAGGAAAATTGATCTCCTTTGGTGATACGCGCGAAATTGCGATTGCTCGTATGCGCAATGCCTTGGATGAAATCATCGTCGACGGCATCAAGACTAATATTCCACTGCACCAGCGTTTGATGCACGACGGCTATTTTCACGAAGGCGGCACCAATATTCATTATTTAGAAAAGAAGTTGGCGCTGGAGGATTAAGATATAAGTAGGTAAGTTCCAATCTGGCAACTTCCCATAAATAACTATCTTTTTAATATTTTCATGATAATGTCTGCCAATATCTTTACATTAGGTTCTTTTACCATGGAATGATGATTGCCTGGTGATTTTACAATTCTTATATTTCCTTTCAGAATTTCGCTCCACGTATCTTTAGCAGTAACATCATAACTTTCATCCATCTCTGATGCCTCAATAAGTAAAACTTCTCCATTATATGGTTTGGCTTGATAAGTAAAAAGTGTATGTATTGATTGAAGATAAATATTTGACATTATATCGACGTGTATATCTTTGGTATTTGTTAAAATTTGACCATTTTTTATTGCTAGAGAAACAAGATCGTCATCTGACATTAATTGTTTTATTTTCCCACTACTGGGTAAATAACTATCTAGCATTATCAGGATTTCTATACAGTCACCTTGTGCTAATAATTTTTGACATATATCAAATGCAACAACCCCACCAAATGACCACCCACCAATTATGTAAGGACCATTAGGTTGATTTCTTTTGATTTCTTCAATGTAGATATCCGATAGTTCATCTAATGTGAATTCAACCTTATAAGGTTTATGTAGAAAGATATTTTGAACTGCAAAAAATGGTCTTTCAGTCCCCATTTCTCTTGCCAAGGGAATAAAACAAAACGCATGCCCTCCAGCAGGATGAATAAAATAGATAGGGATCTTATCCCCTAATGGCTGTATATTAACTAATGCAGATTCTTCATGATAGCCAAGATCTTCGAAGATAGCTGCTGCCAATTTTTTTATTGTACTACTTCTATACAAAACGTGTGGCGCTATTTTTAGCTTGAACACATTATTTAATTGACTAAGCATTTTAACTGCTAATAAAGAATGTCCTCCTATCTCAAAAAAGTCTTCATTTACGCCTATAATACTTAACCCCAGGATATCTTGCCATATCTTTGCAATGGTTAGTTCTGTCGGATCTGCGGGAGATACATATTCTTCGGAAACAGTAATAGCTAAGTCTAAAGGTTTTGGAAGAGCTTTTTTATCAACTTTTCCAGCATCAGAAATGGGAATATCATCAACAAACATAAAAATCGTTGGTATCATATAGTCTGGGACGAAAGATTGAAGATACTGCCTTATCTCTATTTCAGCTGGGTTGCGCGCTAAATTATTAACCAAATAAGCAACTAAAATTTCATTGCCATTAGTAGTGAGCTGTTTTACTATAGCACATTTTTTAATACCATCATATTCTAATAATGCATGTTCTATTTCTCCAACTTCTATTCTGTAGCCTCGTATTTTAATTTGATCATCTAATCTATTAATAAACTCAAGGGTTCCATTTTCACGCCATATAACAAGATCTCCTGTTTTATATAGTTTCTCTTTTGGTATAAATGGATTATCTATAAACTTATGTCTATTTAAATCTTCTCTATTATAATAGCCTCTAGATAGACATATACCTCCAATATATAACTCACCAGGGACCCCTATCGGTACCAAATTTAATGTTTCATTTAAAACATATAGTTTTGTATTTGCAATGGGTGTTCCAATGGGTACACTTCCTATAGTTTTTAGGTCTTTGCTAGCATCATAGACACAACACCCGACAGTTGCTTCCGTCGGACCATATTCATTGATTAACTTAGTTTCAGGAGCATTTGTTTGCCAAAATCTTAGCGATTCATAGATTAACTGTTCGCCACCGATAACAAAGCAACTTGACCAATTGCTAGCGGCGTTTGATTCAATAAGATCTGATATTACATAAAAATGTGCTGGGGTAATTTTTACTAAATTATAATTCTGAGGAATCGACAAGAATTCTGAGTATTTATTAATCTCTTCACCTTTATCTATAATATGAATATATCCTCCTGATAATAAACAAGGATATATACTTGTAACGGAGATATCAAAGGCCGGAGATGAAATGAGTGGAACACCCTTGTTTGATGTCAAATCATAAAAATTGATGGCCCAATATAGATAATTCATTAAGCTTTTATGCTCAATCATCGTGCCTTTAGGTTTCCCTGTAGTACCAGAAGTATAAATCATATAGGCTAAATTTCTGTTGTTTATATCTAAACAAGGATTGCCTACTGTTTCTTCAGACTCTAATATTTTATTAATATCAATAATAGGGATATTGCAGTTAGGTAATTTTTGTCTAGTTGACTTTTCCGTAATAATAAACCTTGCAGAACTATCATCGAGAATATGCCTAACCCTTTCATAAGGGTTGGTTGAGTCTAAGGGAATATATGCAGCACCTGCTTTCATAATTCCTAACATGGAAATAATATATTCTGGCGAACGTTCCAAAAATATAGCGATAAATTCCTCTTTCTTCACTTTATTTTCAATAATATACTTAGCCAGCAAGTTGGCCTTATTATTTAATTCACAATACAATAATTTATTATTGTTATAGCTAATTGCCACATTATGGGGTGTCCTGCTCACTTGGTTTTCAAAAACATTGTGCACGCATGTTTCTAGCTGATAGTTTTCATCTGTATCATTAAAGTTAACGAGCAATTCTCTACGCTCTTCTTGAGACAATGGACAAATATCCTTTATTATAATTTCCGGGTTGGTGGTTGTAGTCGTTAAAACTTCCTCAAAATTTTTCATTAGCCTTTTTATCGTTGAGGCGCGAAATAGCGAGGTTTTATATTTTACACGCAGTTGATATCCAGAATCACTTTTTGTGATAAAAATAGACATGTCAAATGAAGAATAATCATTGCTTATTTGGTATGATTCAAAAGCAGTTTCGAAGAAACTCTCTACAAATTCTATTTCATCTTGCATTACAAGCATAATTTCAAAAAATGGGTTTCTAGAAAAGTCTCTTTTGATTTTGAGATGTTTCATAATGTCGAGCGGAGTAAAATTACTGTGTGCCATATCCGCAATAAAATTATCTTTAACTTGTGAATAAAACTCACTAAAGCTTATATCTGAAGAAACATAGTTCCTTAAGATCAAGGTTTGAGCAAAATATCCTATTAAACCTTGCACTTCTGAAAATGGCCTATTTGATATAGCAGTGCCGACAATAACATCTTTTTGTTGATTATAATATGAGATAAGGATGTTTAAGCAAGATAGAAAAACAGTTAAAACTGTACCCTTGTTGGATTTAGAAAATTTCTCGATATCCTGACATATGCTAGGGGAAAGATTATAGCAAATTTCTTCACCATCATAGATTGGCTCAGAAGATCTATAGAAATCTGTTGGAATGCTAATATCATAATTAGCCCCCTCTAATCTTGTTGACCAATATTTTATATCTTTCATATTATTTTTTAATAGTTCATCATGCAACCAGAGCGAATAATCTTTAAATTGTATAGGTAAATCTTTTAACCTATTTTTTTTAGGATTAACATAATCATTATATATCGCTGTTAGTTCTTTTATTAACACATCCAGTGACCAACCATCTGCAATAATATGGTGGAGTACAATTAAGAATATTCGGGCGTTATCTTGAACATTAACCAAGTAAAACTTGCATAGATTACCAAGTTCAAGCTCAAATGGAATATTAACGAGTTCTTTAAGGGTTTTATGTAAGTCATCGTTATTAGCAAATAACAAATGTAAATTTTGATTTTTGATATCATTCAGTGTAAAATAAGGAGTGTCGTCTCTCTCTATTATTTTCGCTCTCAATAGTTCCTGTCGATTACATAAGTTATATATTGCTTTTTGGAGAGCGCTAATATTAATTTCACCCGTTATTTTTATAGCATATGAAATACTATACGATTCAGAGCCAGATAGTTTATCTATTAGCCAGATCTGTTCTTGCTGCTTGGTAATAGGCCAATAGTCATACTTCCAATGAGTAGCATTTTTTACATACTCTAATATCTCCCCTTTTTTTGTAAAAATTAATTTCTTTTTTATAAGCCTTGCTATAATATAAATTTGTGGCTTTTGATATAGTTCAGTGAGCGATATATTCACGCCATATTGCTTGGTTATTTCAACTTGAGATTTGCTCAGTAGTAAAGAATGTCCTCCTAGCTCGAAGAAATTATCATAAACACCTATTTTTTGTGTTTTTAATATATTTCCCCAACTTTCACAAAGCCATTGTTCAATATCATTTTTTGGACCAATGTAGCTTGTTCTGAGATGATAATCACCCTCTGATGGTAAGGATAATTGTGTTTCATCAACTTTGCCATTATATGTTAAGGGAATAGAGGGTATATTTATAAAAACTGATGGTATCATATAAGCAGGTAACTTATCCTTCAACAGGGTTTCTAATGTCGTTGATTGTATTGCTGCTCCTGACTCAATAACATAATAGGCTATTAGTTTTTTTTGTCCTGATATATCTTTGCAGACTACCACAGAGTCAATAATACTTTCATTCTCACAGAGCACAACTTCTATTTCTTTAGGCTCAATTCTGAATCCACGTAATTTTATCTGTTTATCTTTTCTTCCATGGAACTCTAGTTTATTAAATTCATTAATTCTACCTATATCCCCAGATTTATAAACTCGTATAGTTAAATTAGATATCTCAATTTGTTGGAATTTTTCATGCGTCAATTCTTCTTTATTTAAATATTCTATTGCAAGATTATCGCCAGCAATACATATCTCTCCTTGAAATCCAGGCGGTACTAAATTTAGATACTCGTCTAAAACATAGATTTGTGTATTATCTATGGGAGTACCTATGTCTGATATTTCTGGCCAGTCGTCGGTTTCTATAGGCAATACTTCTGAAGCTACCACATGCGTTTCAGACGGACCATATTGGTTTATTAACATACAATCTTTTAAATGCTTAAATAGCTTTTTCTCATGCGTATCTAACCTCAATGCTTCACCCGCAACAATAATAGCTTTTAAAGAATCCATTTTAATGTTTTTAAGCTCGCATAGGCTTGATAAATTATAGAGACTTGCGGTGGGCATAAAAAGTACGTTGATATTGTTATCATTTATGAATTTAACAATAGCCTGGGGGTCTCTTTTTTCATTTTCGCCAATAAAACATAGAAAACTTTTTGTGAAAAGGCTAAAACATATTTCTTGAAGTGATACATCAAATCCAAAAGATGAAAATTGTGCAACATGTAGCTCCGATATATTACCAAGCTGTTTAATCTGCCAATTCGTTAGATTTACTAATGTTCTATGAGTTTGGACCACTCCCTTTGGGTTACCTGTTGTTCCTGATGTATAGATAATATAGGCAGGATCATCCATACTAATGTCAACTTGTGTGGATTTATTTTCATCGTATTCATTATAGTTAATTTTCTCAAGTTGAATACTTGTATATCCAATAGATTTAATGATCGCTAGGTGCTTGGAATCGGAAAGTACAACTTTAGAAGCACTATCATTTAAAATATATTCTATTCTATCTAACGGATAAATTGGGTTAATCGGCAAATAAGTAGCGCCTATCCGTATAATACCAAGAAAAGCAATGGCCATGAATGGACCCCTGTCACAAATTAACGCAACAATATCACCCTTGCCAATATCGGAATTTCTCAACCTTTCTGATATACAATCTGCTTGCTGTATTAATTGCTTATAATTAACAGTCTTTTTTGCAGTGCAATCTAATAATGCAGGAAGCTCTGTATCATAAAAAAAATTAGCATGCTGAGGCAGAGTTAACTTACTATTATAACTTAGTTCTGCTTTATTGAAAACTCTATAGAAATCAGAAAAATTATTGGCAGAAACTTCTTTTATTATTGGATTGATAGATTTGTCAGCAGAAGAAATACATGTATTTAATATTTCATGATAAAGCTCTAAGAAAGCTTTAGCTGTAAAGGCTGAGAATATCTTTCTATTATACTCTAGTTTCAAGAGAAGTTGTTCCTTATCTACAATGACCTCAAATAGCAAATCAAATTTCGAAACCTGAGAATCATAATAAACTCTTTCTAATTTATTCCCTCCCAGTTGAAAGTCATATGTATTCTCTGAAATCACAAACATGGTTTGAAAAATAGGGTGTATGGAGCTATGATTATACTCTCTAAATCGTTTTTCGATTATTTCAAAAGGCACATGTTGGTGTTCAATACATAACATTATATTCTCATGTAAACTTGAAATCATTTCTGAAAAAGTTTTACCCGGTAAAACCACGTATCTTATTGGTATTACGTTGGCAAAATAACCCATAATTTTTTCAAACTCTGGATACAATCGATTTGCCACAGGAGTACCAACTACCACATCTACTTCTTTTACAAAGTAACTTAAAACAATATAGTATGCGGCTAAAAGAACTGTGAATTTCGTTGTAAAATTCTTTTTAGATAGATTTGCGACATCACTAAGTAAGTTTTGTGGTAAGGTTAGAAATACTGAAGATTCAATGCCTATTTCATTTAGTATATCTTTAGGCCAATCTATTGGTTTAATCCCTTTTAGATAATCTTCCCAAAATAATAGTTGATTGTCAAAAGACTCTTCTTTATACCAAATATTACCCCAATTGGCATAGTCTAAATAATCATACCTTGGAAGCTTAAGAGCGCATTCTGTTTTGTTCATATAAGCACCATATAAATATTCAAGCTCATTTATAAAAAGTTCATTTGACCATCCATCTGATATAATATGGTGAAAAGTTATGAGTAAATAATTTTCTTCAGAATTTACTTCATCAAGAAAACATCTTAGATAAGGTGGTTTACCAAAGTTAAAAGGCGTAGATAATTCCTCACCTATTAATTCTCTTATGGGTTTATTAACAATGGTGCATATATTATTTGGAATTATTTTTCTTATTGTCTGGCATAAATTTCCACTACTATCCCAGTCAATTGTAAGGTTGAAAACATCATGACGTTCAATTATCTGATTAATTGCCTGATTTAACAGATTTATGTCCAGTTTGTTCTTTGTTTTATATATTATTAATTGATTGTATGCACACTTATATTCATCCATATTTTCAATAAGCCATAAACCTCTTTGTTGAGGAGTTAATTCATATGACTGGTCTCTATTCACCTTCACCACTTTAGGGTTAGACTTATATTCACTGTTAGTTATTTCATGTTGAATCTTTGATGCTAGGTCCCTAATGGTGGGATACATAAATAGATGCTTTTGGTTGATTTGTATTTTAAATACATCATTTATCCTTGCTGCAATACGTAATGCCTTTAATGATTGGCCACCAAGCTCAAAAAAATTGGAGTCTATTCCAAATAGCTCTATGTTGAGCGCCTCAACCCAAATATTATATATAGATTCTTCAACCATATCCCTTGGCTTTACAAGAACCTCTGCTCTTTTGATTTGTTTAACCTCGCTCAATTTTAGTCTATTAATCTTGCCAGTAGCAGTTTGTGGAATATATTCAATCTGTATAAGAGAATCAGGAATCATATATGGTGGCATGATTTTCTCAAGCTTTGACCTGACTCTAGGGATATCGATGATTATATTTTCTTT
>JBIPMB010000147.1:0-5298 GCA_044369355.1 Gammaproteobacteria bacterium
CGAGTACTTGCTCGGAGTTTCGTTCTTCCACCACAACACCGGCTTGATTAATCTCATCTAATGATTGCAAGGTTTCTTCTATGTCATAAATTTCTATCCTGACACCTCTGATTTTTATTTGAAAGTCTTTCCTGCCAAAAATCTCAATATACCCCTTTTGGTTAATCCTACCTAAGTCACCCGTAAAATACAAAATGTCATTCATATCGTTGCTCATAATATTACGCCTGAAATTATCTTCTTGGTGGTTGATATATCCCAAGCTTCTATAAGGTGTTCTCATAACGATTTCACCTACTTCACCAGTGGGACACAGTCTATGATGATCATCCATTATATATACCTGTGCACCTGAAATAGGATAACCAATAGGTTGTACTCCTGCCATTGCTTTTTGGGGAACTCTATAAAAGCATTTTGCTAATGTGGTCTCACTAGGACCATATAAGTTAATAATATTGGTGCATTTTGGGAATATTTCTCTCCATTGATTAATTAAACCTTCAGTTAATGGTTCTCCAGCAAAGAATACCTGCTTAAGATAGGGGGAGATTTTGCAGTCAGGTTGATTTACCAGTTCTCGGGCTAATGTTGGAACAATATTAAAATAAGTAATCTTATTAAGATCTAACCATCCTAATGTATCATCTAGTGTCCTAACATTATTCGCTCGTAGATATAATGTCCCTCCTGAAATCAATGGTGAAAATATTGCTCTAAGCATCACATCGAATGACAGTGATGTTAATAATGCGCCTCTATCCTCTTTCGTTATATTAAACTCTTCTTTTTGCCATAATAAAAAATGGGATAAGCCGTTGTGCCTACCTAAAATACCCTTGGGTTTTCCTGTTGAACCAGATGTAAATACAATATACGCCGGTATGCTCATATCTATATCTGAAATAAGATCTAGAATATCCTTTTCAGAAATGGATGTATTATAAGTATGGGCAGCAACCTGGAAATTTTTTATATTTAGCAAACTTAGTTGATTGATTGCTTCACCAGACAACACTAAGAGCTCAACCTTCCCTTCTGTAAAAATTTTATTTAAATACTGTTGGGGCAGCTTGGGGTCAAAAGGGAATATTGTTGCATTTGTCATCCATGCCGCTAAAATGGATATAACTACTTCATAAGTGTCATCACCAGTAATTGCAACAATATCGCCTTTTTTTATGCCACACTTAGATAGTTCCATTGACATTGCCGCAGCTTTATTGATGAGTTCTTGGTAGGATATATTTTCATTTTTTGAATATGCCATTGCAGGATGGTCAGGGATTTTTTTTGTGACTTGATAAATATATTCAACTACAGATAAAAATTGTTTTTCAGCAATCTTATCAGTAAGCGCTATTTTAGGTGCACCATTGGCTTTCTTCATCCCCATAATCCCCATATTTTGCTTAAGAATTTGGATATTAGTATCACTTTCAGTATAGTTTATGTCCGGTCGGAATGTATAAAACACGCACTATTTTGCAAATTTGGAATAATAAATTTATGTTTAAAGTATGTAGAAGGGAAAATATAGTGTTTGACTCACGAATTCCGGCCGGATCCTTAGTCAAAGAGACCGCCTAGTTCATAATATTCATCTATAATTATATATAAGAGGTATATAAGATGAATAAACCTGGTGTGTGTGTTATTGTGGATGCATTTTCCAGTGGGTTTACATTTGCCTTAGAGCTTATCCGTAGAGGTTATAATTGCATAAATCTTTGTTCTTCAAAAAAAATTGTTGCTAACCCCACTATCAATAAAGAAGTTTTTCTCGATATTCTATTCTATAATAATCTACAACAAACTATTGAGTCCTTGAAAGATTATGACGTCATAGCTATCTTTCCAGGCTTAGAAGGTCCAGGGGTAAGAATATCAAACATCCTCTCCCAGCATTATAATTTATGTGGCAATGATCCCAATACAAGTGAACAACGAAAAAATAAATATTATATGGGGCAAGCTCTACTTGAAAAAGGGCTAAGAGCAATAAAACAAGTAAAGATAGAAAAACTTGAAGAACTGCTATCGGGAATAAATTATATTAATAAATATCCCATTATTATTAAACCACTTACTGGTGGGAATACAGAGGATGTTTATATCTGCGAGAATGAGGGTCAAATAAGAGAGCGTTTTATTAACATTATAGATAAAACGAACATTTGCAGCTTTAAGAATACAGCTGCCCTACTGCAAGAATATATTGATGGTGATGAATATATCATTAATACTGTATCGTATCAAGATAAGATTTACGTGTCAGATATTTGGGAATATGAAAAAAAACGAATCCCCGGCAATACACCCGTATGTTTAAGTTGTCAAATGATCAACTATGATAAGACGAAGCATGAAGAGATGCTATTATACAGCAATAAAGTTTTATCTTGTTTAGGGATTCAATACGGGCCTGCTCATAATGAAGTAATGATAGATAAAAATGGCCCTGTTCTGATTGAATCTGGCGCACGACTAATGGGTGGCGCTATTAAAAATTCGGTATTAAAAGATTGTCTTGGCTATACGCAAATAGACGCAACTATAGATTGTCAACTTAATCTAAAGGATTTTAAAAATCATTGTAATATTGGATATCAAATAAGACAGCACTTTAAAGTAATCAATTTAATGTCTCATAAAGAGGGTATATTAAAAAATATTCATCATCTTAATATGATTCGCAATCTACCAAGCTATAAATCTGAAGTTATCAATATTAAAGAGGGTCAAAAAATTTATGACACAGTGGATGGAAAAACGTGCCCAGGACATATTATTTTATCTCATAAAAGTAGCGAATTAATTGCAGAGGATTATGCAAAAATACGTGAGTATGAGAAAACAATGTTTGAACTAGCCTAGTATTCTATATAACTTATTGAGTTAAAAAGGCTATAGTGAAAGAATTCTCAAAACCAATATTCATTATTTAGAAAAGAAGTTGGCGCTAGAGGATTGAGATATAGTCCCATCATTTAGACGATGCTCTAGGATTTTTTTTAATCCACTCTTTGAGCGCTTCATCCATGCAGATCTGCCAGCCACGGCCGGTTTCTCTGAAGTAAAGCACTACTTCAGGGCTATAGCGTATTGAAACTATTTTTATAGCCATTTTCGATATTTAAAATATTTATAAGGCAACCAGGCTGCAAGTAATATCAGGCCAATAGAAAATAAGTACCCATACTTCCATGACAACTCCGGCATGACATGGAAGTTCATGCCATAAATGCTCGCAACGAGTGTGGGTGGCAGAAAAATAACAGCGGCAACGGAAAATAGTTTAATAATATTGTTCTGTTCGATGTTAACCATGCCTAAAGTTGCCTCTAATAAAAAATTCACTTTGGTTGAAAGAAAATTGGCGTAGTCGCTGATGGACGCAATATCTTTATTTAAAGTTGCTAGTCGTAATTGTCCTTCATTATCACTCTTTGTACCCGTTGTTTGTCCAAAAAATGTAATTAAACGATCGAATGTTATCAAACTTTCACGTGCTTTAGTATGAAGATCGCCATTTGCACCCATTGTTTGCATGAGCCGCCGATAATCTAATTTTGCTGCAGACTTGTTCTGTGATTGAAAAATAATTTTTGAATAGTCATCCAGCCGATGGCCAACAAGCTCTAGCGTATCTGCCAAACGATCAACGCTTGCATCTAATAAATCCATGAACACTGTAGTAGCATCGTTATGGGTAGTATCAAGCTCTTTAGAGTGAGAAGAAACTATTTTAAATGCTTGTGGTTCAATATAGCGTATTGTAATTAATTGTTGCTGCGTTAAAATGAACGTGACGGGATCAAGCTTAGGATCAGAAGAATCCGATTGGGCGATCATCGTTGCGGTCATAAAGACTATACCGTTTTCTTTATAAAGACGACTGGATAATTCTATTTCCACCATATCCTCGCGTGTGGGGATATCTAGACCTAGACACTGCTCAACCTGAACTTCTTCTTCTTTTGAAGGGGAAAGTAAATCGATCCAAATGGCTTCTTTGAGTAATGCTTGATTTTCAACTGTGATTTCTTGGTGGGTAAAATTTTTTTGATTTAGATAGGCAACAAGCATAAAAATACATTCCTTTTATTTTCTCTGTGTTTTCACACACTAATCATGAATCAATCACTTTATAAAAGCAAGCAATTTATCATTACTTGCTTTTATCTTGTCTATGGCGTTCTATGGAATATACCAGAAAATGTTCACATGGCGCTGTTTTTTTGTGTAATTTGAGCGCGATTTTATAGATTTCCATTACATTGCTATGTTAATATGCAAACATAAAAATAAGGTATATTGTATCAAAAATAACCGCTTTCTGGAGTAATAATGAAACTTTCTAAAAATCTCGCTTGGTTCGCGTGGGTCACTGCTTCTGTATTTTATGCCTATCAATACATTTTACGTGTCATGCCCAATATCATGCTAGACAATATCGTGCAGCAATTTCACATCACTCCCGTGGTTTTTGGCCAATTTGCGGGTGTGTATTACATAGGATACGCCGCCTTACACCTACCCATAGGCATCATGCTAGATAGAATCGGTCCTAGAAAGGTCATGACGAGTTGTATCTTGCTAACCGTCATCGGTCTATTACCCATTATCTTCGCCACACATTGGGTTTATCCTCTGATCGGCCGTGTGCTAATCGGTATAGGCTCTTCAGCTGCCATCTTGGGCACCTTTAAAATCATACGTATGACCTTCAGCGCGCAACGTTTTACACGCATGTTAAGTTTGTCCGTGACCATAGGATTAATCGGCGCTATCTATGGTGGCGGCCCTGTGAGTTATATTTGCCACGTCTTGGGCTATAAAGTAGTAGTCGCTATTTTTGCCTGTCTAGGATTAACACTGGCCGCTCTAACTTATATTCTAGTACCTGAAATTGAAGCTATTAAAAGCAAATCGGTGTTGGCCGATGTTAAAATGGTGTTAAAAAACCATAGGGTTGTATTTACCTGTATTGCGGCGGGATTTATGGTAGGGCCTCTAGAAGGCTTTGCCGATGTGTGGGGTTCTTCTTTCCTAGAACACGTTTACGGCTTTAGCAATAAAACTGCGAGTTATTTACCGTCGATGATCTTCTTCGGCATGTGTTTTGGTGCGCCTTTTTTAAGTCTAATCGCCGAAAGAACGGGCCGTTATCTGGGCGTTATCATAGCTGCTGGTAGCATCATGTTTGTGATTTTCCTAGCCTTAGTATTACAGTTATTAAGTGCAGGCAGCATTACCATCGGTTTCTTGTTGGTGGGCGTGTGTAGCGCTTATCAA
>JBIPMB010000330.1:0-3897 GCA_044369355.1 Gammaproteobacteria bacterium
GCTATCACATTGCCGGGGCTCGGACTCGCGCTGTCGATCCGCTGTTCAATACAATCACCGATCGGGTGATCTTTAATGTCCTGCTGGATTCCCTAAGAATCTCGCTGCGGGCGTTCACGTTCCAGTCAATCGACGGCCAGCTCCAATTGTTCCGCTCGATTCGTCGCACCTGCCTGTCAATCCTCGAAACGCTACGGAAGGGCGGGGCGCTGTTTGGCGCTGACCCGGACGCGGCCTACGAGGTGATTTGCGATCGGACAAACAACAGCGATGACAGCCTCGAACTCGGGCGCGTCAACGTGACGATCTATGCGGTTCCATCACCGTTCGTGGAAAAACTGGTCGCGCAGGTGAACCGCGTCAAGATTGGCGAAATTGAAGTATTAGTGGGGTAATGAGCAATGGCTCCGATTATTAATCCTCTTTCTGAGGCGGAAGGCTCGATCGAGCTGGAAGGGATCACCATTTCATTCACTGAGGCTTCAGAAATCTCCTGGAAGTGGAACGAAACCAAGCACGCGGACGGAACGGCAGGCGGCAAGATGCGATCGAAGCGTGTCGGCGGCAAGGAATACAGCAACATCACGCTGAAAAAGCCTTACGTTCCCGGCGAAGATTCCGCTCTGATTGATTGGTGCGGCGACCCGTGTGCAGAGGCGAAGACCGTTGATTACGTTTTGATTGACGGCTGTCCCGATCGTGTGCGCGAAACCTGGACGTTGATCGACTGTATGCCGGTCAACTTCAAGGGGCCGTCGATCAATCAAGAGGGCTCCGGTGTCGTCATGCTAGAGGTTGAGCTGACCTTCAACGAAGCCCAACGCCGCTAGCCCCGTTCGTTTTTTTCTCAGCAGTAACCTTTCCTAACCATGCCTACTCCCAAAATTTCAACGGACGCGCCCGCCCCGTCGAGCCGTCGCAAGCCCGAGCAAACGTCGCTGATTGAGTCCGAACCGCCCGCCACGCCGGTTGTATCGGAGGTGGTCGAATCGTCCACCCCGATCGCGCCGGAGGTGGTCTGGGTGGATGAGGATCGCGATCTCTTTTATGAGGTGATGCCCAACGGTGATCGGCGGTTCGTTTTGCCGTTGCGCGGTGACGAGTTCACGGTTCGTGCGGTGACGATCGGTGATGTCATCGATCTGGAAAAGTCGATCGGCTCGATCTCCGAGCTGGGCTTAGAGGCGTATTGCCGACTCCTGGCGCGATTAACGACCGAAACGACGTTCCCGTTTGAGGGCGGCTTGCTCGAAAAGGTCGCCCAGATTAAGAAAGGTGTCCCGACGGAACCGGATCTAGCGCTTGCATCACGGGCGCTGATGCACGCGGGAGAGGCTGACGCAGACCCCAAAGCGGACGGGGTTGATGTGGATGTCGAGGTTTCGGGGGATTTGCCGATCAAGATCGTTACGCTGCCGGTGTCGGGAATTGTGGTGCGGCTCCGAACCGAGATGACGCAGGATAGTACGCTGATTGCTCAGTCGATGGGCGGTCAGCAGGCGTTCGATAAGCGCCCGATCGAGGCATTCGCTGCGCGGGTGGCGCGGCTGTGTGTTGGTTGGGGCAACCGACCAAAGATCACCAGTTCGGATGTAAAAGAGCTGCGTTTTGGGGCGGATTTTCACGCACTGAATAAGGCGTTACGCTTTTTTCGCAAACCGTGCCGCGCCGGATCGTGAGTCGTTTCTCCGCTGTGTTTGGGCGATGGGGGACGGGTCGTTTACCTGCCTCGATCGCTTTGAGCGGATGACGGTTGATGAATTCTGGGAGTGCTGGGATGTTCACACCGCCTGCGTCGCCGAGATGCGTAAGCAGGCGGAACGGGCGGGCAAAAAATAACCCCCGATCGTTGGTGGCGATCGGGGGTTATTGACGTGGATTGATTGATGGTTAGTCGCCGGTAAGCATGACCCAGCTCCGGACGGCGTTCATGTCGATCTCATTAGACATCTGCATTAACTCCCGATCTCCAGAAAAATAGCCAAACGAAACTTGACCGCAGCTTGTAGTCTTACGAAATCGTCTTCCTGACGTGCCTCCGGGTATAAAAGACCGATAGCTTCTGAAAGCATTTCACGCTCGCCCAGAACTTCGATCGGAGATGTGTTTTCTTCGCTACGGCTTGCAGCCCACAGAGCGACGCCTGTGGGGTATTTTTTTAGCTCGATCGCGACGTAATCGCACGCGCTATCGATTCGCGAGACGGTCAGGAGGATGGTCGGATCGCTACTCATCATCGTCCCCCGGCATAAACCCCTTAACCGTCTCAGACAACTCCCGCAGGGTTTCGAGGGGGATTTTAGAGCCATGCTCGCGAAGAATGTCCGCCAATTCGCAGGCTAGACGCCATTGCTCTTTAGCATCCTCGTGTTGCCGAATCTCCTCCGGCGTGGCGATCGAGGCGTAATAACGCCGCTCGGTATATCCGAACGTCCGCAACGATCGCCCGTCTTTTTTCCAAAATTGATAACCGCCCGCTATGAACTGCTTAGGCGTTACGTGCGTCACCGTTGTCACGTCACTGTCGCCTCTGACTTTCTGAATCTTTACCAAGTCGCCGACCTGGATGTTTTCGAGGCTAGAACTCATCGCCATACCCTCCCTTGGGTTTGTCCCACGAAATCGTGGCGCTGCGTAGCACCATTTTGGACTTTTCAGCCCCGTCGCTTGACTTATATGTCGATTGTTCCGGGCGCCCGATCGCGACGATTTGCGTCCCCTCAGAGACGTATTGCTCGACGTTTTGGGCAGCCGCGCCCCAAACCTCGATATCCCACCAGGTCGTTCCGGCATCCTTGCCGTAATTATTGACGGGAACAGTCAAGTTAATCACCTGACTTGATCCCGCAGATCGTATCGGATTCTTGCGCCGGACGATGCCGACGATCGTAGCTGTCGATGCTTGCATTAATTTGACCCCTCGGCCACTTGGTTGTCATTCATCGAAACCGACACATGATTTCGTGGGCTAGCGTGCCACTCACAAAAGTAGCGCTGATCCACGGACACGATACGGTCTCCACAAACAAACGAAATCGTATCTTCGGAGGATCCTTGCTTTGGTTGCCCATCCTCAGTCGCCATCGAATTAACGAGATCGTTTGTCGCACAGACGAAAGCCATCTCAGCTCGCGCCAACTCTTTTTTGGCAGCATCAAGGCGTTCCTGTGCGGTAACAACGCCCTGCGCTAAATGCTGAGACGTTACATTCGGGTTTTTCATGATTTAGGTTGACCCCTCGGTCACTTGGCTTGCATTCAGGATAATAAACGCCGTCATATATCCTTGTCAAGCGGAACGATCAAAACGTCCGTCCCATCCTCCCGCTTCACGATTTCACCCCCCGCCAACATCACCAAAGCCGTTGCAATTTTCGGCGTAGAACCCCCATGCGTCCAGCCTTTGCGGGTGCATAGAGCCATAAGCCACTGATGCGTTTTCGCCGGTATCCGAATCGTGATCTTGACCGTATCGACGCGATGTCGTCCCATAATCTAGACCTAATAAATGCCGTCATTTTATCACGCGATCCAGGCTAGCCCCCGATCGCGAGTCGGGTCGCATAGGCTGTGGGGGTTGATTGATGTGCCGTAATGCCGATCGTCAGAATTCGTATAGGTTCAGATCAATTCGTCTCCGGTGACGGGGTGCTACTGGGGGCATCGGTGACGCTCTCTGAGGATGCGCGGGCGTCGAGCTGCAACTTTTCGGTTTACGACAAAGGGTTGCGGCTCGCTGGGCGATATTTCCGCAATAGCTACATGTCCGGGGGGATCGAGGTTCCGGCGGATCTGTTGGCGGCTCCGCAACCGCCTAGCACTGCGGCGGCGACTCCGGTTGGTGGCGCTCCAAGCGGGGGATCTGCCGACGGGTCATTATCCCCCTCAATGCGGGCAA
>JBIPMB010000195.1:0-3516 GCA_044369355.1 Gammaproteobacteria bacterium
ATTGTTCAAAATATGTTATTATTATAGAAACAAATCATAAATGGGAGCAAATTATGAGCAAAGAAAGAAGCCGTACGGTCGTAATGTCTGAAATTATGGTGCCACAAATGGCTAATTTCTTAGGTAATGTACATGGCGGCTGGTTATTAGGTTTTTTAGACCGCGTGGCCTACGTCTGCGGTGCGCGCTATTGTGGCTTAAACTTAGTGACCTTGTCGGTGGATCAAGTCTTTTTTAAAGAACCCATTTATGTAGGTGAATTATTAACCTGCTATGCCAATGTCAATTATGTCGGTAAAACCTCGATGGAAATAGGCATACGCGTCACTACTGAAAACTTAAAAACAGGGGAAATTCGCCATACCAATACTTGCTATATTACTATGGTTGCCATAGACGAGCAGCAAAAACCCATCCCCATTCCTGCCTTAACATTACATGATGACGACGAAAAAAGACGTTTTAATGAAGCCTTAACCCGCAGGCAAATGCGCCTGGCTTTATATAAGAATAAAGGCTCCAATTGATCGATAAGTTTGCAAAAAAACTGTAAAAGAGTTAAACTATTGTATAAGTACTATACAGTTTGTGGCCCGTATTTCTACTTTTCCTTGTAAATCAGCCACATGAGGTAAAACGTTATGTCACAGCATCATAAAGCCACTCAGCATGAGAAGCTCTATCAGCCTCCTAATTACTTTAATAAAAAGCTCTGTGCTGCTCATGCAAATGTATCTGCGGCGCATCTGGCTGGGAAGGGCCATTATAAAAAACGCCCCCTATTTCGTGGTTTAAAGCAGCATGTCAAAATCGGTTTTGCTTTGGGTATAGGTGCTATAGGTATATTGGCGCTCATGCCACCTCTACAGGGGCCTTATAAATCCTATAAAAGCAGTAAGAAAAAGACCATACAAAAATATGGTTTTCTCAATACTCAGAATAGCTCTCAAAATATATGGAAGCAAATTACTAAGGATTTTACATTATCTGCTTATGCCAATAACCCAGCAGTATTACAACAAATTCGCTGGTATCAAGATCACCCCAAAGATTTGGCTGATATCGCTACCAAAGCCGCGCCTTACCTTTATTATATACACCAACAAGTCAAAGCAAAAGGTTTGCCCGGTGAATTAGTATTATTACCTATCATAGAAAGTGCTTATAATCCTTTTGCTTCTTCTCGTGTAGGTGCTGCCGGTCTATGGCAGCTGATGCCTGGAACGGGCTCTGACCTAGGTTTAAAACAAAATGCCAGTTTTGATGGACGACGCGACGTCGTCAGCTCTACACAAGCAGCTCTGAGCTACCTAGATTATTTAGACAAAATTTTTGACAAAAACTGGTTACTCGCCTTAGCTGCTTATAACTCTGGTCCTGGTACGGTGTTAAAAGCCGATAAAATCAATCAAGGTGATCACAGCGACAGCCAATTCTGGTCGCTACATTTACCAAAAGAAACCAAACAATATGTACCGCGTTTATTAGCGGTTGCGGCTATCATCAGCAATCCTCAAAAGTATGGGATCAACTTGCCGGATGTTCCCAATGAACCCTATTTTGCCAACGTGGCGGTAAGTAAGCCTATGCCATTATCTAAAGTCGCTCAATTGTCTGATACATCTGTAGATGAAGTTCACGACTTGAATCCTGGCTACAAGGGTACACAAAATTCATCTACTACACCTGAGCATGTATTAATTCCTATAGAAAAAGTAGACACTTTTAAACAAAATATGGATGCACAAGGCAAAACAGTTACAGTGCAAATGCCTACAGCCACAGACACAACATCTGCACCCGTAAGTACCAATGCAACCGTCGCCCCTGCTTTGGTAAGCGTAGATACAAGTGCTGCTCCCGCATCTGCACCCGTAAGTACCAATGCAACCGCTGCCCCTGCTTTGGTAAGCGTAGATACAAGTGCTGCTCCCGCATCTGCACCCGTAAGTACCAATGCAACCGCTGCCCCTGCTTCGGTAAGCGTAGATACAAGTGCTACTCCTGCTGATAATAATACAATGATAAACTACACCGTAGCCACAGGCGATACGCTCAGTACAGTAGCTGCACACAATCATGTTAACTTAAATGACTTGGTTAAATGGAATCACTTGACTCGTAAAAGTGTATTGCATAAGGGTCAGTTACTGAAATTAAACGCAGCGGCAAACACAGCCGCCAAACAAAAACAAGTTACAAAAACTTTATCCGCCGCTCCTACCGCAGCCAAAACAAGTCATAGCAGTGCCTATAAAGTTAGAACCGGTGACACTATAGGCTCTATAGCCAAAAAACAAGGCGTCACTGTGGCCAGCTTACATAAAGCCAATCATTTAAAAAGTGATCACCTAAAGGTAGGCCAAGCGCTAACAATTCCTAAACACTAAAGTTGCAAAAACCCCCCAAACCGGTTAGAATGTTGCTTTAATATTATACAATTTATGGTCTGTATTTTTACTTTTAGCTAAAAATCAACCAGTTGGGGTGAGTTTCATGTTCTTACATCTTCAGGCGACGCGACACGAGAGACAAAATCAGCTCTCTAAGTACCCTCTATCTGGCTTAGTTCTAAGTAATAAAAGGCGCTCTATTTCATATCGTTTAAGGCATAAGCTTAAAATCAGTTTTACATTAACGATAAGTACTTTAGGTTTATTAACACTCATATCTCCTATACAAACACAGGCTTCTATTTTTTTTAAAAGTAGTAAGGAAAAAAACAATAACTCACAAGACATATGGCAACAAATCGCCCAAGATTTTACTCTGTCGGAATATGAAGATACCCCAGAAGTACAAAAACAGATCCGTTGGTATCAACAGCATTCCAAATCGTTAACCGAAATTACTGAACGGGCCGCGCCTTACCTATATTACATACACCAGCAAGTGAAAGAAAAAGGCTTACCCGGTGAGTTGGTGCTGTTGCCTATTATTGAAAGCGCTTATAACCCTTTTGCTTATTCACAAGGTGCTTCTGGCTTATGGCAATTGATGCCACAGACGGGCTCTAGATTAGGCATAAAACAAAATGCCACGTTTGATGGCAGACGCGATGTAGTCAGCTCTACACAAGCGGCATTAAGCTATTTAGGGTATTTAGATAATATTTTTGATAACAATTGGTTACTCGCTATAGCCGCTTATAACTCTGGTCCCGGAACGGTTTTAAATGCTGATAAAGCCAATAAAGGTGCTCACGGTGACACTGAATTTTGGTCGTTGCAGCTACCGGCTATCACCAAACAATATGTGCCACGATTGTTGGCCGTTGCCGCCATCATTAGCAATCCTGAAAAATATGGAATCCGATTGCCGGATGTTCCCAATGAGCCTTATTTTGCTAAAGTGGATATAAATGATCCCATTGCGCTATCTAAAGTGGCTCAATTATCCGGCGTACCTGCAGACGATATTTATAATTTAAATGCAGGCTACAGCCAAAAACAAGTCTCATCCAGTGCACCTAAGCACTTATTAATTCCTGTAGAAAAAGTACAAACCTTTAAGCAA
>JBIPMB010000331.1:0-3869 GCA_044369355.1 Gammaproteobacteria bacterium
TATCGCTTCGATTGGGGAACACCAGAGGGAACAAAATACATGACTAAATTAACTCCTGGTCAACCCTTTGTCCCTCAAACATTATTAAAGGTTAATGGTAAATTAATAATGAGCGGTAAGAAACGTAAGTAAGCATATCATCTAGGCTCATAGTAAATAGTAACATCATGTCAATAGATTGTCTATATAATTTGTATAAAAAAGTTATAAAAGGTATAAAAAGAATGGGTATGATAATCAAAGGTGGTGTAGTAAATAAAACCAACTTAAATGGTAATGATACCAGTACCAAAATAGCTATATTTGGTGATAGTGTTTCCACGTATGGGGGTGTGTATTTAACACCTGGGGCTAATCCATCTTTAGACGCTTCTTATAATGCAGATCAGGATTGGAGTATTGCCTTTGCTATTAGAAAATTATATCCTGCTGCTAATGTGGTTAACGTTTCTAGAGGTGGAATGACTACAGATCAAGCATTGACCGGTGTTATGACTCCAGGTCAGTCCAACCCTTTTGGTTCTGGAAATATTTTTGATTGGTTAACTAATCATAAACCAAATAAGGTTGTTATTAGATATGGTTTAGCTGAATCTATTTTAAGAAGTGATACTACAGCTAGTTTGGCTAACATTCAAATTATTATAGATGAAGCTAAAAGTAGAAACATGGAAGTGATTTTAATTGGTGTTAATCCAGCCTCACCCTATTGTACTGCAGGTAATCCAGAATATTACACAAATGATTATTATAGTAACACAATGGAAGCAAGAGCAGTTACAATTAATACTGGGATTTTAACTAAAGCACAGCAACAGGGTTTAAAATACGCTAATCCAAGAGTGTTAACTATACCAAATAAAAGCTTACCTGACGGTATACATCCATACAGAAGTTTTGGTGGCAAAATTACCAGGCAAATATTAGCTAACCTAAGAAGTCAATTGGGTGTAGAAACCAATCAAACATATTCTTTTAGTTCCCCGGTTATTAATTCTAATGTTTCTGAGGGAGCTACAGTAACATTCACTGTATCAACAACTGGTCTTTTGGATGGGACTAAACTTTACTGGGCAGTTGATACAGACACTGGTGCGCAAGTAGCTGACGTATCATTCCCATCGCCTCCATTGGGTAATGTAATTATAAATTCTAATTCTGGAACTATTAGAGTAACTGTTGCTACAGATGCATTATCTCCTGAGACCGATGAAAGTTTTTATCTAAGTTTATTTGCCACTGAGGGAGATTTAAATAATTTTACTAATAGATTAACTTCATCTGAAGTAGTAAAAATTATCAACGTATAAAGGATTGTAAATGGGATTGAATATTAGAGGTGGAAGAATTGGTAAAGGTTTAATTGCCAGTAACTTTATCAATATACCAACTAGAGATCCTTATTTTAAGAATACCACATTATTATTATCTGGTAATGGTACTAACGGTGCTAACAATCGAGTATTCTCTGATGTTAGTACAAATAATTATGGACCCTTAGTTGTAAATGGTAACGTATCAGAAGGTTCATTTACTCCATTTAGTGAATCTCCAGGTTACTGGTCTACCTATATGAACTTTGAAGGCATTGTAACGTATGATTATGCAACTGTTGGTAGTAATTTTGTTCTAGGAGCGAACAATTTTACTATTGAAATGTTTATTATACCAAATACTAATGCAACATATTTGTGTAGCTGGGGACATACCGCAGGTGTTGGTTCAGCTGGTCTTAATATTAGAACAAGTGGTAATTCTGTTTCATGGGATATTAATCATTCTGGTGGAACTACTTCAAGTAATACGAGCTTCACTGTTAGTTATACTGATTGGTCGCACTTAGCTTTGGTACGTGATGGCACAACCATTAATATGTATCACAATGGTAATCTGAGATCAACTGGTAGTATTACTGCGGGAGCTACTATAACTGAATACAACAATTGGTACTCTATTGGTATTTTAATCTATGGTTCAACTATTCCTAGATACGGTGGTTACATATCTAATTTTAGATTTGGCAGGGGTGTAGAATATTCTACAAATTTTACTCCTATTACTAATCCTCTGGGGGTAACTGCTAATACTAGATTATTATGTGTTAGAGGACCGTATCCGGGTAAAGACTACGGGCCCAATAATTGGTCTACACTGTATAGAGGCACTGGCAATATGGTTGCCTATAGCCCTTTTGATGCACCTGCTACTATTAATACTAATTATGTACCATATGTAATTACAAATACATTTACTCCCTCATACCATAATGGTTCTCTTTATTTTGATGGTAGTGGTGATTACTTAGAGATGACAGACAATGATTCTTTTAATTTTGGCTCAGGTGATTTTAGCATTGAGTCATGGGTGTATTTAACAGCTGATCCTACTACATCTTATTTAGTTAGCCAATGGGGTACATCCAATAAAGGTGTTGTTTTGGGTATAGGATTCAATACTTCGAAAAAAATGACGTTTGCTTGGACAACAGATGGTACTACTGATCAAGCCATAACTGATGCAAATGACTTTCCTTATAATCAATGGACACATGTTGTAGCTTGTAGATCGGGTAGCACTATATCTTTGTTTATTAATGGTAAAAGAGAGGCCACATCATCAGCAGTTGGTAGTGGCACTTTATATAATTCAACCTATGCTATAAAAATTGGCTCGCATGATAGTGGCACTGTTCCAACTAAAGGTTATATCTACGGTTTAAGATCATTGAGTGGTAACATTTACAATGCTGGTGCAACAACTATTACTGTACCAACAGAACCAACCAGAGCAATATCTGGAACAAAGTTTCTTCTGAGCCCAAATAATATTGGTATATTTGACTCCACCAGTTTAAATACCTTCGAGACAGTAGGCAATGCTCAGATTAGTACAGCACAAAGTAAATGGGGAGGCAGTAGTATCAGTGTTGGTCTAATTTCTGCAGTGCAAAGTTATTTAAGGCCTGCTATTACAGGATCTAATGATAAGTTAGCTCATTTAGATTTTAGGACAGGTGATTTTACAATAGAATTTTGGTTCTATGCTGCTTCTACAGGTAATGCTGTTATAATGGACTGGAGGCCTGCTGCTACCAATGGTTTATATCCTACTATACTTACCGATGCAACTAGTATAATTTTCTATACAAACAGTGCAAATCGAATTACTGCTACAACTAGTTATGCTGGAGTATGGACTCATGTTGCCGTAGTTAGATCTAGTGGTGTTACTAGAATGTATATTAATGGCACACAAGGAGGCGCTAATTATACCGACACCAATAATTATGTTATCACGCCTGAGGCAAGACCAATTATAGGTGCAGCTGGGACTGATTTGGCTACTACTGACATACCATTCTTCATACAAGATTTACGAGTAACTAAATGGGTAGCAAGATATACTAGTAACTCAAGTGTGGTGTCGTCAGCATTCTCACCTTTGTAATATATGAAATCTATAAAAGAAAAAGAAATGTTGGTGAAACTTGCCAAGTCTTTAGGGCAAGAGATAGATGATTCTATAGTACAAGAAGTAACCAAGCATAAGAAATTTGAAAACAATATTAGAGAATCAATTCGTTCTAATATATTTGAGGATTTATCTAAAGCTTTAGCTGATCTAAAACAGGAAGCAGATAGAGTTAGTGTTGAAAATAATTTTCCCCTGCCGCCTTCCTTAGATGATTTAGATTTGATAGTAGCGGAGGAAATTAATGACTTGGTTCAGACGAAGCATGAAGAGAGTCCCCCGAACCCTCCCACCAACCCCCTTGCCGAACTTGCCGCAGAAGCAATTACCGCCAGCGCAAAGAGAGATTCTTTCCAACAACCTGATCCTTTGTTGGTGGCACCTGACATAAATTCCAT
>JBIPMB010000046.1:0-13225 GCA_044369355.1 Gammaproteobacteria bacterium
AATAAGTGACTGTATCACTCCTCAAATTATCCCAGAAATAGAAGTTTTTCCATGGCGAGAGACTTATTTGATTATTACGCATATATTTCCAAGTTCAGCCAGGCCGCATTACCTAAAAAATCAAGGAGTTGAAAAAGGATGTTATATTCGAGTGGGTTCTACAAATCGTCTTGCAGATAAAGTTATGCTATCTGAATTGCAGCGTGTCAGGATTGAAGACTCCTTTGATAAAGCCTCCATAACGGAATTGAACTCTGAAGATATTGATTTCAGAGTTATTTCAGAGCTGTTCTTGCATAAAAAAGAGATTAGAAAGTCCGATCTAGAAACAATGGACCTAATTGCCGCATATCAAAAAAAGAAAGTACCTACAATAGGTGGAATTATTTTGTTCGGTAAAAATAGATTGAAATATTTTCCAGATGCATGGATCCAATTAGGGCGATTTCGTGGCACTACAAAAGTAAACATTATTGATACACAGGAAGTTACCTCATATCCAATATTGGCTATTGATGAAGTTATGCTCTTTGTAAAGAAGCATGCAATGAATGAAGTTATTATGCCAGGTAGTGGCTCAAAAAATGAATCATTATCAAGACATAAAAGTAGCTGGAGTATACCATTGATAGCTATTAGAGAAGCTATCGTGAATGCAGTGGTACATGCAGACTATGCTCAACAAGGATCGCCCATTCGATTGGCTATTTTTGACAATCGAGTAGAAATTGAAAATCCAGGATTACTTTTATTTGGGTTAACCGTAGATGAAATTAAGCGAGGGATATCTAAATTAAGAAATCGTGTTATTGGACAAATTTTTTATCGCTTAGGACTAATTGAGCGCTGGGGAAGCGGCATCCGACGGATTATTGATTCTTGTAAAGAAGCAGGTTTTTCCGAACCTATTTTTGAAGAAATTGGCACGCATTTTAGAGTTACTATATTTACGGAAGTCGTTGAAGAGCCACATTTCAATGAAACTGATAGGAGCATCATAGTTGTTTTAAAGAAAAATGATGGATTGTCTACCAAAGAGATATCAGAATTAATTTCTAAGTCCCAGAGAGCAACTAGACTTAGACTAATCAATTTAATTGAAAAGGGGTTAGTGGTTGAGGTAGGAACGGGGCCAAATGATCCAAAGAGAAAATACTTTATAAAAGGAGGTACAAGTGACTGAAGAGTATTGTTTTACTATCGGTGCAGAAGGGCAAAAAAGTCTAGCTCTATTGGATATTACCTTCAACGACCAGAGTCAATATTTTTTAAAAAAGCATGGTTTGCAACAAGGGATGTCTGTGTTAGACATAGGCTGTGGCTTAGGTTCTATGACGCAACTCATGGCAGAAATGGTCGGAAATACAGGCAAGGTGGTCGCCATTGATAATAATGACAATCAAGTTAATGCAGCTCAAAATCGTTGCTCTGCGCATTTACAAAAAAGAATAACTTGGCAAGTAGGCGATATTTACAATCTGGAAAAGCTAGGTGAAAAATTTGATCTAGTCTATTGCCGCTTTGTTTTGCACCATATTCATAAACCACGGCTTGCTTTGTCACAAGTTGAAAAAGTTCTAAAGCCACAAGGAACTTACATAGGCATAGAAGGGATTGTTAACAGCATTTTTAGCATTCCTGACAATGCAGCTTGGCGCTCAGAGGATTTTCCTATTGAGGTAGCGGAAGGTACGGGACGTAATGCTAATATTGGCAAAATATTACCACTTCTTATTCTCGAAGCCAATATGAAATGTATTGAATCTGCTATTTACCAGCCTATGCTAATATTGCCTGAAGTACGTCGATTATTGTTGGTAGGAGAATGTTTTGAAAATAAAGATCATCAAATCGAAAATGGTTTTATAACAGAAGCAGAATGGCAACGGAAACATGACAATTTAAAGAACTATGTTGAAGATGAAAACAATTTAATTGGCTTTTGTGCAGCTAATTTTACAGCATCTAGGAAAGTTTAGAAATTAAAGATGCTTTGAGAAAAAGTAGGTAATATCAATTACGAAGGTACTTTTTTTTGGCAGCAGTAAGAATATTCATAGTCTTTTTCTCTATAAATTCAGTTCCATCTAATCCATATCAAACTGACCAACTTTGAGCGCACGCATATCACCATCTATAAAATTAACATCGATTTTCTCTTTTAAGGCTCTATTCCGGGCTTGTTCTAAAAGCGCAGGGCTAAAATCAGCACCCGTTACATCATATCCGCGTTCTGTAAGTAAAAACACTTGCGAACCAGTACCGCAAGTTAGATCTAATACGCTTTTAACTTTATATTTTCTAAGCAAGCTTTCTATAGCCGCATTTTTTGCCTCAGTATCGTCATTGATATTATGAGCATCAAAATATTCAGGTCGTTTCTGATATTCTAGAGGTAGGCCTAGTTTTTTTTTTCATAATTCTACCGACATTATAGTTACAGGATGATTTTTAAATTCATCCATACCAATCATAACCCAATCTAGGCTCGTATAGTAGTCAGGAATAGTGGGGTCAAAAGCAAATAGATATAGCTGGGTAAAACCTAATTCTTGGGCCTTATTTTTTGTAGCGTCAATCAACATCTTGCCTATACCTTGTTTTTGATAGTTTAGATCAACCACCAGCGAACCAAGCCACGGGCTTAGATCTGTACGAATGCCATCATTGACACGCAAGGAACACATACCTATGGGTGTAATGCCATCAAAAGCAACGAAAGTAAGTGGCAGACTGTTTTCGTTTAAATGTTCGTGTAATTGTTGTTGTACTCGATTAATGCAAGCATCGGGCAACCATGTTTTTGCAATGCCTTCGTGCCAAATGTCCACTAGCCTAGGGATACTGTTTGGATGGTTTTTGAGTAGTTCTATGGTAATCATGTTGGATTCTTAAATGCGATAGAGTTCAATTTTTTGTTCAAATATAGTCTAACTTATTTGGAGTCATAGGTCAAAATAGTTGAACTTTTTGGAGGTAATGGGCTTAAAAGTTAAACTTTTTAGAGGTAAATGGCTTAAAAGTATAATTTTTATATATATTATACAATGGCTTAACATTAAACAACACTATGTTCTACTTTCCAATCTATTTTTAACAACAATTTATGTATATTTCATGACCTGCCATTAACCCAAAATTGTATCCCCTGTATCAGATTTTTTTACAGCAGGCGTACTAGCGGCGTTTACATTAACTACACTGGGAATACCGAGCACTGCTTGTGCTTTTTTAGCAAAAGCAAGCACAACATGATCTTCCCATGGCTTACCAATAATTTGCATCCCTATAGGTAATCCACTTTCTGAAAAGCCACAGTTTATTGAGGCTGCTGGCGCTCCTGTTAAATTTGACATCATTGCATAAGTGTAGTCATTCAAGTTATCGTGAGTTGTACCATGTAGTCTTGCTGGCGTTGCCGTAACTGGACAAAGCAAAATGTCCGCATTTCTCATTAAGTTTAAAAATGCTTGTTTATACTCGTGCATTTGCATAATGCGGAAACGTAATTCTGTACTATCAAAAGAAGATGCTCTAACGTTCTTTAAATGCCTTTCATATAATGGTGCAAATTTTGGGTCTTCAATTTTTTCAAGAGACTTGAAGAATAATTTACCTTGATCTCCACCCAAGAAGCAGGTATCCCAAACTAAACGATATGTTTCTTTAAAAATATCAGGGACAGAAACGGCTGCAACACTTGCAACATATGGCCTAATACGCTCTATAGCTAAGTTTATATTTCTTAGAGTATCTGCATCAGGTGTTACTATTCCATTATCTAAAAAGTAAACAATCCGCAGATTTGATGTATTAATTTTACTAAGCTCTTGCAAAGGTACCGGAACACTGAGTGGATCACCATCATCTGCGCCTGCGATGACAGAAAGCAACAACTCAAGATCTTCTATTCTTCTTGCCATCGGACCAAATGTTAGTAAAGAAATGTGCAACCCGCCCGCATCATTCGGCACATTTCCTGTAGTAGGCACTAGCCCTTTTGTAGGTTTAAAACCTGCTATTCCACAATAATGCGCGGGCTCACGTATACTGCCACCTGCATCTGACCCCAACCCCAAACAAGAACCGCCCGCAGCGATTAAAGCTGCTTCACCGCCACTACTGCCACCAGGAACTCTTGATAAGTCATACGGATTATTAGTAGTACCATTCAGTAAATTGCTCGTTTCAAAAGCCGCACAAAACTCAGGAGCATTGGTTATTCCTAAGATAATAGCTCCTTCGTCTAAAATCCTTTTTACAGCAACAGCTGCTTTATCAGTAGGGGATGCATGAAATAAATGTAAACAGCCCTTTGCTCCTTTAAACCCAGGAGCATAAAATGCATCTTTCAAAGAAATAGGGAGCCCATGAAGTTTACCCAAATTTTTACCTGCTGCAATATCCTGATCTTTTCTTCTGGCTTCTGCTAAAATACGATCTGGATAAAACTGATGTATCGCATTTATACTTGGGTTGACTTCTTTTATTCTCTCGATAAAGGCAGTTACTACTTCAACACAACTTACTTCTCTAGACCTAATTTTTTCTAAAATTTCTTTAGCTGATAATTCATACAAAGCCATATCTTTCTCCAGTATTATTGACGGCGAAGCTCCATATAAACGATAGTTGCATCATTATTACCTTGGGTTGTTTGCAGCCATTTAAGTAATAATGAGAAATGTGATTCGTCAGGGGAGTGAAGGTAATGTTCATGGTTATCAGCATCTGCCTGTCAATTAGCTTATATTCATTGTATAAATGCTAAAGTTTAAGAAAGTGGCGAAACTAACCCATAAAAGATAGGGTAAACATAAAAGGAAAACACTGCGGTGATGGCGTGCCGCGATCATAAAAATGAATAACGAAAGCCAGAGTGCACCTATATCGGCAAGTGCCCAATCGATACGGTGAAAATAAAAAAACAAAGGTGACCAGGCCAAATTAAAGATAAACTGTATAATGAATAACATAATTAACAATTTATTGTTCGCTTTTTCTTTCCAAAGTCTTCCCAATGCAGCACCCATCATAAGGTAAAGCACTGTCCAAGCAGGGCCAAATATCCAAGCGGGGGGATTGAAGCTTGGTTTGTTTAAGTTGATATACCAAAAGGGATCAGAAGCGTTGACGCTATAGCCAGACAACAGGCCTAGCAGTAAACACAGTAAGCTTCCTAAGATTTCTGGCTGGTATTTCTTAAATGTTGATTTCATATTTTTTCCTTAAGTAATTCTCTTATAACCTGTCCCTGTTTTAAAGCGTAAGAGTTTGTTTTATCCTGACTGTTACACACTTCATAGGTAGCCTTCCACAATGCCCAAGCTTTGGCGCGTAGCCAAGTATCGGCATCTAAAGACATTTCCTTGATAAATATTTCCCGTGATTTGCCTTTAAGAAAAGTCCATGCGATCACCAGATCACACGCGGGATCGCCTATACCCAGTCCACCGAAGTCAATGATACCAGACAATTTGCCATTTTGCATCAGAATATTGCCCGTTGCAAAATCACCATGGATCCACACGGAATCGTTAGACCATTTTGTTTGGCAAGCTGCATCCCATAGCTTTAAGGCCTTATTACTGTCAATAATTCCATCCAATTGCGCAATTTGGGTACGCGAGCCCTCGTCGTAAACGCTTATATGTGCGCCTCTATACCAATTATGCAGGCCAGGTTCTGGACCTTCTAATGATTCTATACTTTGCAGCTCTTTGAGAAATTTTGCCAGTTCAAGAGCAATAGCTTCTAAATTGTGGTCATTCAAATCCAAGCTATTTGCACTTTCTCCCTCCAGCCATTTATAAATGGAAAAAGGAAATGGAAAGTCTTTGGATGGGTTGCCCATCTTTAAAGGAATGGGTATAGGCACGCTTAAATGTGGCTTAAGTTGTGGTAATAGCGTTTGTTCTTTAGGAACTTTTAAAGCATAACTTTCTTCTGTCGGCATTCTGACTAGCATGTCTGGCCCTAATCTAAAGGTACGATTATCATGTCCTTGAATCTTAACGGGCTGAATATTAAGATGCGCAAATTCAGGGAATTGCTCGGCTATCAGTTTGCCTACAAGGGCTGGCGTGATGTTAAAGGGTGGATCAGTAGTTGTCATGCTAACACCAATATAACGCTGGATAGCGAAAATGCGGACCATCAAATGAAAAATACTTTGAAATCATCAGATACTGTGTAGAGGTAATGGCTAAGGCTGTATATTCCTTTTCATCTAAAAATCTATCGGGACAAAACTGTAGTCTAACTTCGTTAAAATCTCCTGGAATTTCTTTAATAATGTCATTCAGTTGACACGGCTGTGTGCTCACGATCTCTTCAATAGATAGAATGTTATTTGTTTGTTTAAAAACAATGAGAGTATTTAACTTCTCTAAAAAATGCAGTACTTTTGAATTTGCATTTAAGATAAAAAGAGTGCGTGCATTTTTACCCATCAGGCTGAATTGATTGGACAGGGGCAAACGGTTTAGAAACAAGTGATGCACTAAGTTTAAATCGTCAGAATTATTTAAATTTAATGCTTTAAGATTGTAGCCAGGTTTATTTGTATTTGCCCAGATTTTATTATTAAGTACAAAGTCGTACTCGGGTTGTTTTATGCCGTAAGGATAATGGTTATATAAATTTGGTTTCTCAGTAAATAAAAAAGAAAAGTCAAAATGATTCTGAGTATAGTCTATGGCTTTTTGCATCAACTGTTTAAAGTAACCTTTGCCACGATACGCGGGTTTAACGCAAACGCCATGTATAGCTGCACCGCGATGTTCTTTGCCGTTCAACATGGAGTTTATGGGGAATATGTCCGCATGAGCAATGATTTTTCGGCCATTTTCTATAATAAAAGGAATAGATGCTTCGGGCCAAGAGGCTTTATATTTCATACCATTTAAGGCGAAAGACCTGCATCCTGGAAAAACTTCATCTATTAAGTCGATGTAGCGCTCGAAAAGTGTAGGGTCTTTAGTGTAATCAGCAATCATTATTGTTACCGCTATAGATTCTCTGTACCATCGGGCTCGACGACGAATGAGTAGTTATATATAAAATGACTTTGCTCATAAGGATGCACCTCAAAATGGATTGGTCTATATTTTGCCAAAATGGGGGGAAGATAGCAATTGGAGTCGAATGTAGCATGTCCTAAAAGTGTCAAAAAATGTCATTTTTAGGACACAAGGTACTTATATCTGAAATTAAATTGGGTTCTCTATTTTTAGATTATTATGTATCAATAATTACATATAATGTAATTATTGATACATAATAATCTAAAAAGGGTCTATTCTAACTTGACTTAAGCCCAATTTAGAGCTACCATGTTATTATAATTACATTATATGTAATTTTTATGACATGGAATCCATATGAACTTACAACGATATATAAAAGAAATCAGAAAAGAGGGTAGGCGATGCTTTACCATTGAGGAGCTGCTAGAACGATTCAAGGTTTCTCGTAATTATGCGCGGGTTGCGGTACACCGCTTATTGGTAAGTGGGGATGTTATTTCTCCTGCTCGTGGACTGTATGTGATAGTACCTCCTGAATATCAATCTTATGGTTCAATTCCAGCTGAAGAATTAGTTCCGCTACTTATGAAATATCTTAATATTGATTATTATGTTGCACTGCTTTCCGCAGCTGCTTTTCATGGCGCTAGCCATCAAAAACCAGCTAGGTTTCAAGTTATATCCAGCAAAAGAATACACCACTCATTGACTTTTGGCGATGTAGAGCTAGAGCTAATCTATAAAAAGTCTTTATCTAATCTACCCACTCAAAAATTTACGGTTAATACCGGTTACCTCAAAGTGTCCACACCCGAATTAGTGATTCTAGATTTGCTCAGTTACCCTAATCATGCAGGAGGACTTAATCATATAGCCACAGTGCTATCTGAACTTATAGAAAACGTAGATGTAGAAAAATTGATAGCGATTGCACGACAAGTTAATGCTGAATATCAGCTACAACGGTTAGGTTATATTTTAGATAAAATTGAAGTCATGGATGAAGATAAGAAGGACAGTATTGTTATTGCACTTTCGGAATTTTTAGAGGATAATATGAAGCATTATATACCGATCGCTTCTGAAATAATAAAAATAGGCTATCCTCGGTGTAAAAAGTGGAAGATCATTGAGAATGCTGAGATTGAGAGTGATTTATGATAGCAGAAATTTTTATTGAGGATTGGCGCAAATCTGTCAAATGGCAAACGCTCGGACAAATAGAGCAAGATTTAATTATTAGTCGGACTCTGATTGACTTATATAATGAGCCACATATAAAAGAAGCGTTAGTATTCCGAGGTGGTACTGCGCTTAATAAGTTGTTTATAAAGCCTCCCGTACGATACAGTGAAGATATTGACTTTGTTCAAAAAAGATTTGAACCAATTGGAAAAACCATAGATGCTATTAGAGAATTGTTAAATCCATGGCTGGGTGACCCAAAATGGAAGATTACACAGCGCAGCGCAAAACTGATCTACAAGTATGAATCTATTAACAAAATGCCCGCAAAGCTGAAAATTGAAATTAATACCACAGAACATTTTCAAGTATTACCTTTAAAAATTGAAAAATTTTCTATTGATTCAGAGTGGTTTAAGGGATCTGCTGATCAAAGTTACATTGGAACTTTGAAGAAGCTTATCAATTTGTTTTAGAGAACGTTATCAGCAAATTGCCTTAGTTGAGCTGTTTACAAGTACAGCTTCATACCCTCATGGCTGGCTTCAAACCCTAATTTTTCGTAGAAGGTTTTTGCTGCGGTGCGTTTTTTATTAGTCGTCAATTGAATGATCGTAGCACCATTTGCTATTCCATACTGGATTGCTTCTCGAATCATCCACTCACCAATTTTTTGGCCTCTATACTTTTCAAGAACACGCACGGCTTCAATTTGCATTCTAGTTTGGCCAGTAAAAGTAAGGGATGGCATTATCGTTAGGTGGCAAGTGCCGACAATCTCGCTGCCATTTTCTACAGCCATTAAATATTGGTTAGCATTAGTGTCTATTTTGTGAAACGCATTAATATAAGCTTTGTTCGTGTCTGGCTTTTTAGACTCGCGTGTCTGGCTAAGCTCATCTTCAAGCAGAAGATTAATAATGGTTCTTAAATCGTTTATTGTGGCCTTGCGATGTGTGAGTTTTTCAAGCATGCCGTAATACTCCTAATGGCGCTTTAATTTCAGAGGATTCATATTATGTAGAAAAATTTTAATTCAGTATGCTTCATCCGTCAATCGTTATACAAGCTGCTATAAATCCTTTTAATGTATTATTGAGGGGCTTCTGTTGAAACGGAATCAGCCTTTCTTTGCCGCATGCTTGCATCAACCGATATTGGGCCAATGCGCCATAAACAAACCATAATATCTGTGTCGTTTCAACGGCAGCTAATAAGTTTTCTTTAGATTCAACATGCATGTAATTCTTAAGACAAGCTTCTTTGATTCGAAGATAGGCATCATCATTGTCTGTTAGTCCATGATGTTTCCCGACTTGGTGCAAACAGTTTAGCAATGGAAAAAATGGGTGTGAAATCGATATTTCTCCTAAATCTATGAGAGTGATATCTTGTGACAAGTCCGCTATGAGTATGTTATTGTCGTTAAAATCAGGCTGAACAATGGTTTGCTTGATAGAGTAGCCAGATAATTTTTCACATAAGCTAGAAACCGTTGGAAGCAGCTTTTTTAATTCATTCACCTCTATTTCTGAGAGCCCTTCTTCTATCAACAACTCTTTTTGTGAAAGCAATTCCTTGTATAAATCAGGTAATTTATCCAATCGCCAGTCAGGAACTCCGATATCAAGAAAGACCTCTACATGGTCTGCAACTGCTATCTGAAGGGATGAGAATTGATCAATGGCTTTACAAACAAGTTTCTCATTGAATTTATTTTTTAGAATTTCTCGTAATGGCCTACCTGCATCTTTCATTAAAAAACAATTTAATTTGGCATTATGAGCGATGACGGTTGGAACAGAAGCATGAAATTGGTCATGTAAAATTTGGATAATGCTAGCTTCCAATGCAAGTAACGCTGGCGTTTGTTTAAGATAGACAGGACCTTGAGGCGTGCTAATTTTAAAAACGCTGGACCAAGGGGTTTTAACGACGATCGCAGCATTTGTTTCAGATTGATTTAGAATTTGCATCGCCCAGTTAAGGGCTTCGGTAGCTGATTTTTCTTGCTTGTTCATATTTTCTTTCAATAGCCAATAAAGATTGGCGGAGAGGGAGGGATTCGAACCCTCGGTACGGATTAACGTACACACACTTTCCAGGCGTGCTCCTTAAACCACTCGGACACCTCTCCATTTCAAACATACAGAAACTAACTTCCCCACCGGGAGGGATGGATTCGGTACTCACTTCGTTTCGTACCTCACCCTACGGGCGCACTGCGTGCGTCCAAAATACTCGCCGCGCTGCGCGCTTTACGCTCGTATTTTGTCGACCCTCGGTACGGATTAACGTACACACACTTTGTCAGGCTGCTCCTGAACCAATCGTACACCTCTCCATTTCAAACATACAGAAACTAACTTCCCCACCGGGAGGGATGGATTCGGTACTCACTTCGTTTCGTACCTCACCCTACGGGCGCACTGCGTGCGTCCAAAATACTCGCCGCGCTGCGCGCTTTACGCTCGTATTTTGTCGACCCTCGGTACGGATTAACGTACACACACTTTGTCAGGCTGCTCCTGAACCAATCGTACACCTCTCCATTTCAAACATACAGAAACTAACTTCCCCACCGGGAGGGATGGATTCGGTACTCACTTCGTTTCGTACTTCACCCTACGGGCGCACTGCGTGCGTCCAAAATACTCGCCGCGCTGCGCGCTTTACGCTCGTATTTTGTCGACCCTCGGTACCGATTAACGTACACACACTTTCCAGGCGTGCTCCTTAAACCAATCGTACACCTCTATCCACGATGGAGAGCAAGGATAAACTAAATTACGCGCTTTTACAACTAATTTGGCCATTTTTAATTCAATTATATCTTTCGGTAAGATCTTTGCTATGATCAAATAACTCCATCTTTAAATAAGAGCTGTTATGTACCAATTACCCAAAAAGAGCACTGTGGCCAGTTTTGATGTGGATGCACAAAAAACGTTCACACCTTTGTGCCCACAAGAATTGCCTGTGCCCGGTGGCACGGAGATAGTCGCCGAGCTGAATGCGCAGGCTCATTTTGCCAGTTTGCGCCTGGCTTCTAAGGATAGCCATAGCGCGCAAGCTTTATGGGTGGCAGACGCCGCACATCCGCCCCTATCGGCCATTACAGCATCCCATATGGATTGTTATTGGCCCGTGCATGCCGTACCCGGGACCTTAGGCTTTGAAAGTTTATCTGGCTTACCTGCCATCGCTGATTATGATTATGTGGTTTGGAAGGGCGTAGAGTTAGACATGCATCCTTATGGGGCTTGTTATCACGATTTGGCCGAGAAATTAAGTACGGGTGTTTTAGAATTTCTTAAAGTTCATGGTATCCAGTGCGTCATCGTCGGCGGCTTGGCCACGGAATATTGTGTTAAAACCACGGCGCTGCAATTACGACGTGCGGGCTTTGATGTAGTCGTCAATTTAGGCGCTTGTAGAGGCTTGGATCCTATAGCCATAGAAAAGGCAATACAAGAAATGAAAGCTGTAGGCATTGCTTTTGTTGCAGCGACAACGGAATTTAATCCATCATAGCATCTTTCAATAAAAACTTGGGCAAAGGGATAATCGGTGTTTTATGGAAAAGATGCTCTTCTGAACGATTCCACAAGATTATGCCATTGCTGTAATGTTGGATTTGTTTTAAATCTTGAGGGCGTAGTTGATTAGTCCATTTCACTTCTATAGGTAGAAAATTATGGTTGTGAATCAATGCCACATCTACTTCTCCTAGATTGCCTTTGATATAAAAAGTAGGGTAGTAACGTTTACACAAGCTAATCACTATGCCTTCAATTAAAGCGGCAATCTGTTGAGGGTCTTGCAGTGTTTTTTCAATGCATTGCAAGGAACGGTCTTGATGTACAAAAGCAAAAACTGCATGGTAAATAAAAGGATCTTGAAAATAGATTTTTTTATTTTTTTTCGGCGCTGCGGTTAATGTATTTTCATTCAAGGCTTCTATGATATGAATAACATGAATGTCTTCTAACAAATGACAATATTCAGAAACTGTTTGATGATGATCAATCGATAGATGTTTCAATAAGCTGTGCCAAGATATTTGTGTAGCGTAGGTTGACAAGATCCCTTTTAATATCTCAAATACATGCTTTTCTGTTTTTTTAAACTTCAACATATCGCCGATGATCCACTCTATATAGGTGCGTAATGTACCCGCCAGTATGGTTTTTTCTTGCCATAAATTGGCTATAGCGGGTAAATAGCCACCGTGTATCAGGTACTGTTGCAATAAAGACATTAGTTCTGTATGCATATTGCTATATAGCAAATTAGGTGTGATGAGAGTGGTAGATTGTATAGAATCGCATAAGGTGTTTAAACCAGGATTTCTTAATAAAGCAAATTCTTTGAAGGACAATGGATAGAATATATAATCGACTTGATCGGCCTTGCCGCGTCTACCTGCAAAACGTTGCATAGCTATACGCAGAATGAGACTGTCTGAACCTGTTAAGATGACAACGGTATTTTCTAGAAAACCAGCATCAGCCAAATATTTTATGCCTTTATCCCAATCTGGAATGTAATTGACTTCATCAATAAATACATATTGCAGCTCGTTTGGTTTAGAAAATGCTTCTAATAGGCGTACGAGAACATGGTACGAAGAAATTAATTCACCAGCCAAAAAAAGCATATTGCTGGGGTCAAAATGATCTTCTTCTAAACGTTGTAACATGTATTGTTTTAAGAAGGTGGTTTTTCCAACTTGCCGACCCCCCGTTAACAAATAAATGCCAGGTTCTTTAAAATTGGTTTCTGAAGCGAGCGGGGATAAATAGCTAAAAGGAAGCTTGGCTATACGCTGTAATTGTGGATCACGTGTTTTAAATTCAGCCAGGCTGTACTTAAAGAGATTATGTACCTGAAAGTCCTCAAATGGCTCCATAGCCATATTATCCTATTTCTCAAAGAGTTATGCCTGATCATAGGTAAATATTCGACCAACCCCGGCCCCTGAACAGTAAAATAAAGCGATTATTTTCAAT
>JBIPMB010000047.1:0-13101 GCA_044369355.1 Gammaproteobacteria bacterium
AGCATTAACTGCCCAATACCCGCAATAAATCCTCAGTCAACCGCTTAACCTCATGTTCCGTTAAAAATACCCCTTCACAATTAGTCACCACAAAAATATCCTCTATGCGCTGACCTAAAGTGGCTATCTTTGCTTGCTGCAAATTGAGTTTATGCTCAGCAAATACTAAACCTATTTTAGCCAATAAACCAGGTCTGTCATAAGAAATAACTTCAACTTCAGTTACATTTTGGTTTTCTTTATGATGACAGTGTATTTCGGTAATCATATTAGGCAATAATCGTTGTTTATAAAAGCGGCGGTTAAATGTAGGTGCGGCCTGGTTGTCTTTTAATCCCAGTAATGCATCTTCTAAACGTTGTAGTAAATGTTCTTTTTTCTTAGAGTAAGCTGTTTCGCGCAACAGATAGAAACTATCTAAAGCACAACCCCCTGTAGTAGTTAAAATATCAGCGGAGACTACGTTTAGATTTTCTTTTTCCAGGGCATTGGTAAACAATGAAAATAAAAAAGGTTTGTCCTTGCAATAGATAAATAATTCATAGTGACCTTGTTTAGGATGATTGCTTAAGCAAAAAACAGCTTTATCTTCTTTTTGTTTTAAAATGAGTATCGTGTGTTTCGCAATGCTGGGCACGCTGTGATGTAAGAAATAAACTCCAGGCCAACTCTGCCATAATGAAAGGGCAGCAGAAGCCTCTATGCCTTGTTTGGCTAATAAAAACAAGCTTTTTTCTTTTTTGCGATCGGTTTTTTTATCTATGGGTGACACGGCATAATCGCATTGTAAAGCTTTTGCGGTAGCTAGATACAGTTTTTTGAGTAAACTGTCCTTCCAACCATTCCACAAAGTAGGATTAGTAGCAGAAATATCTGCAACGGTGAGTAAATACAATAACTTTAAGCGATTTAAATTGCCAACTTCTTTAGCAAAAGTAATGATCACCGTTGGATCATGTATATCTTGCTTTTGCGCAACCATGGACATTAACAAATGGTTTCTAACCAGCCAAATTAAATTGACTTGTTCTTCGTTACTTAATAAGCTTGTTAATCGACGACATAGGTCTATAGTCAATTTTTCGCCGACTAAGCTGTGATCTTCTGTATGGCCTTTACCGCTATCGTGCAGCAAAGCAGCCAAATAAAGGACTTGTGGCGATTGTATGTTAGGAATAAGTTCATGGCAAAGAGGATACTGCTCTTGATAAGACTTTAAGTAGAATCTATCTATCATGGACGTTAACAGTAAAGTATGTTCATCTACAGTGTAACTGTGAAACAGACTGTGCTGTATTAAACCCATTGCCAACTGTAATTCTGGTAAATAATACGTTAGGTGGCCCCAAAGGCGCAACGTCTTAAGCAAAGTATAAACATAAGGTGCTTTGTTAAATAAGTTTAAAAATAATCTTTGACTCTCAAGATCTAAATATTTTTCTGATGGAACTTGGCTGGAATCTATGGGCCTAATTACAGATAATGGGATGTTTTGAATATCAGTATCATTTTGGCAATTGAGCAAAATTTCTAGTGGTTGTAATGCTGATTTATTTGTAAGGACGGTTAAAGCCAAGGGCGCTTCACGAAGCGCCCCTACAGGTTCCGAGGCTCGTTTTGTAGGGGCGGCTCGTGAGCCGCCCATCTCATTCGCCCCACCGACCCATCCCAGAAAACTTTTTTCTAAAACATCCTGGTAGCGCATCAAGATCAATACAGTATCATAATATTTTCTCATGAAATCACGTTGCGATTCTTTATAACATTCAGCTAGTTCGGATTGCATTTCAAAAGATAAACGATCTTCATTCTTTTTAGCTCGCAAATGTAAACCAAAACGCACATGTGCCAGATACAAATAAGCCTGTGCTAATTTCTGACTCTCGTGATGGTTCAAAATGTCCTTTGTGTCTAATGTCTGAAGCGCTGTTAATAAATTACAGTGATTGCTTCCTTCTTGAGGGAAGTGGCCTGCTTCTTTAATAAAGGCATAGTGGCTACACCACAGCAGGGTTTGCATATCGCGCAATCCGCCCGGACTTTCTTTGATATTAGGCTCTAGACAAAAAGCATATAAGCCTACAGCCTGATGACGTCGTTGCTGTTCTTCTTTTTTTTGCGTGTAAAATTCTAGCGTAGAAAACTGTAGAAAAAAATCACTTTGCGCACAAAAAAAATGATATAAGTTTAGAGACCCACTCAAATAGCGTTGATCTAGAATACTGGTTAAGGTAGATAGATTTTCTTTACATAAATCTCTAAGCTGTTCTTGCGTTGCGGTTATGGGAGATACTTTTAATTTTAGATCCCACAAAATCTGTAGGAAAGTTTCTAAAGCGGGATCTTCTTTGATAGGAGTTTCTGTTAAGATGAGTATATCGATATCTGAATAAGGATATAGTTCTTTGCGTCCATACCCCCCCACGGCCAGTAAGCAATATTTCTTCAAAGAGCCCTGATAGTCTTGCCATAGGTTTATTAAGAGTGAATCTATAATATCAGTATAATGGTTTAATAAATCCAGTGCGCTTTTTTCTTTAGAAAAAGAACCATTGAGCGTAGCAACAATTTCTAGTAATTTTTCTTTATAATGATCTACAACAGCATGCATGGTAATTGCTTACTCCCTCTGTTCTCGTCATTGTGAGCAAGCTCGCAATGACGGATACTCTTATTCCTTGCTATTAGAATTTGTCTCATAGGGGGCAAGTAATTATCATTCATGCGCAGCTTCTGCGGCAATAACATGACTAATACAACAAGTTAAATGCTTTACTGCAGGAATGTGTAAAAACTCATTGGGACCGTGCGCGTTGGAATGTGGGCCTAAGATGCCGGTAATGAGAAATTGTGCCTTAGGAAATTTTTCACCTAACATGGCCATAAACGGTATGCTGCCCCCTTCGGCAATGGCCAAGGGTTCTTTGCCAAAATAGGCATGTGAAGCTTCATCCATTGCGTTTTTAAGCCAAGACTCTAATAGTGGTGCATGCCAACCACGGCTGGTTTTTTGAAGTTCGAAAGTGACTTTAGCCTTATAGGGGGGATCGGCTTCTAAGATTTGTTTTAACTGTACAGCGGCTTTTTCCACATCGCAAGTAGGCGGTGTACGTATAGATAAGGCCAGGGTAGTATAAGGTCGCAATACATTGCTGGCATTTTCTAAAGAGGGTATGCCTTCGCAAGCGATGATCTCTAAAGCGGGACGCCAAGTGCGATTTAATAATAATTCGCTCATATTATCGTTAACGGGCATAGCTGCACCACTGCGGGGAAAAGCTTTATAAACTTCATCGCCCAATACACTGGCGGCTAAACGCGTCTCTTTAATGCGTTGCTCGGGAATATTCACATGAAATGCCGATAATAAAATTTCACCGGTATTTTTATTTTCAACACGGCTTAATAATTGCCTTATGATTCTAAAGCTAGAAGGCATAATACCGGTGCCATAGCCGGAGTGTACCCCTTCCGTCAATACCTCTACTCGCAATGTGCCGGCTACAACTCCGCGCAGCGAAGTGGTATGCCAGAGTTGTTCGTAGTTGCCGCAGCCAGAATCTAAACAGATGATAAGTTCTGGTGTTCCTATGTCTTGCTCTAATTCATCAATATAGTAGGGCAGATCAATACTACCACTTTCTTCCGAGTTTTCAATTAAAATAACGATACGGCTATGGGCACTATTCTGTGCTTTCAACGCTTTAATTGCCAAGATAGAAGCAAAAACAGCATAACCATCATCGGCGCCACCACGGCCATATAATTTATCACCTTTTAATACAGGCTCCCATGGGGATAAGCCTTCCATCCAGCCATGCATTTCCGGTTGTTTGTCGATATGGCCATACATCAATATAGTCTTATCTAGTGTGCCAGGGACTTCTATGAAGATAACCGGGGTACGTTTAGGCAATTGCAGTACGCGCAGTTCTAAGCCAGGAATAGCTTGTTTTTTAACCCAATCGGCGACTAATTTGACGGCAGCATCAATGTGACCATTTTCTTGCCAATTGGCATCAAAAGCAGGGGATTTATTGGGTATAGCAATAAATTTTTTTAAGGTAGGAATGATGTCATCTTCCCAAGATTGTTCGCATAAAGTGCGTATTTTGTCTGAATTAGGTAAAACGCTCATATTAGGCCCCTTCTAGTGTTAGATGGACATTTTAGTCGTTTTGTGGCCATTTGTTAAGTAGATACTTTCCATGGCCATAATTTGAGCTATACTTAAAAAAGAAGGTATAACGGAGCACTATTATGGCCTCGTACGCATATAATCATGTTTTGGGTGAAAATGAACATCTACATTATGATGAAGAAGAGCAATTACTGTCTGAAATTGAAGACAAATTCGAGAAGTCGATGGGTCGGTTACATAAAAGTCGTGAGCGCCACAACCGCATTTTACGAGATGAATACTTAGAAGAAAGAAAAGGAAAAAGCTTCCATAAGGATTTGTACGATCCAGACTTGGGCGATAGCAATATTTCTTATTTTTAAGTTTCAGTGACAAGCCCCTCTTGCTTTGCTACACTGTACTCGGGAGGCAAGGGTGAATCAATTCTTTTTACAATTTTACAATCTACGCTGTGTTTTAAAGCGTTTTGACGCCGATCGCTGTTTGTCGCGCGCAGCTGAACTTAGTTTTACCACTTTATTAGCCATAGTACCCATGATGATGGTGGGCTTGGTTATTTTCACGGCTTTTCCCAAATTTGCCATTTTAGGCGATAAAGCCCAAGATTTTATTTTTGCCCATTTTGTCCCTTCCACGGGCCAAGTGATACAAAGCCAGCTTAATTTATGGGTGCAAAAAACGATACAATTATCCTGGCTAGGCATCATATCGCTTTTGGTGACGGCTATTTTTGTGCTATTCAGCATAGAAAGCGCCTTTAATGCCATATGGCGCATCAAAAAATCACGCCATTTTATCGAAGGATTTTTTCTGTATTGGGGCATTTTAACCCTGGCACCGTTATTGTTAGGGACGTGTATGCTGCTTTTTTCACACGCTTTTGCTTGGTCTGGGCAAGAAACGGGGTGGCATTCTGCGCTCGCAAGAAAATGGCTGAGCTCGGGAATTATATTTATTATAACTACACTGTGGTTTACTTTGTTATACCGTTTACTGCCTAACCGTATTTCCCCACTAAAATATTGTTTTACGGCGGGCTTAGTGGCGGCATTGTTATTTGAATTGGCTAGGCAAGCCTTTGCCTTTTATATCGATCGCTTTTCAATTTATACAATAGTTTATGGAGCCTTAGCGGTCATTCCTATCTTTTTATTGTGGCTTTATTTATCCTGGACCATCGTGCTGTGGGGCGCTGAGTTATTGCAAATATTGCCTTATTGGCACACACCTTTGCCGCAAAGAAAGCAAACAGCCTTGTCTAGGGCGCTATTATTGTTGAAGATTCTACACGACAATAAACACCGCTATAATTATGAAGAGTGGTTAAAACATGCGCCCAGCGATGAGCTGAATAATATTGAATCCTTAGAAGAACAGCTAGAAGAAGCAGGCATCATTGCTTGTGTCAATAAAAAGATTAAATTAACGGTGGATTTAAACGAATTGACCTTGTATCAGCTCATGGAAGCCATATATTATCCAGGCTTAAAAATAGAAGAGCAGCGTCTAAGCAATAAAGCGGTGTTGGAGGTATTGCAACAAGGCGTTTTACACTTGAAAGAAGATTGGAATATGCCAGTGTTGAAATGGTTATAACCAGAGCATTTTACGAAGCGCCTTTACAGAACATATCTGGAATGCTGTAGGGGCGGCTCGCGAGCCGCCCCGAATCAAGGCGTATGATTATGGATTTACGCGTAGCTCTTGCGAAGTGCTTCGTTATAAGAGGGCTTCCCGAGATCATTAATATATGTTAAAGAGGTAATACTATGCCAGAATATGAATACTGTTGTCAGAAATGCGGTCATTGCTTTGACTCCTTACAAGGCTTATCCGATACGCCTTTAGAGGAATGCCCACAATGCAAGGAACTCAGCCTAGAAAAACTGATCAGCGCGCCTATGTTTCAGCTCAAAGGTACGGGTTGGTATGAGACGGATTTCAAAAAGAAAAAAGAAGCGCCTGCAGCAAACAAAGAAAGCGCACCGTCGGAAACTAAAGGCGATACGTCTAAAGCAGACACACCTAAAAGCGATTCTGGCACCAAAAACAAAGAGGGCGGCGAATGAGTAAAATAAAGGCTGGCCTGCAACGCTATTTTTTAGCGGGTTTATTGATTTGGTTACCCATCTTAGCTACGGTTTGGGTGATACATTTTATCGTTAATGTCCTGGATCAAGTGTTATTGCTGTTGCCTGCCAGCGCTTCTCCACGCGTTTGGCTGGGTGTTGATATCCCTGGTTTTGGCGTCATCATCAGTTTACTCATACTTTTAGGGACGGGCGTGCTCGCTGCCAATTTTTTTGGCAAAAGACTATTCGCCTTGTGGGAACGTTTAATACATCGCGTGCCTTTAGTGAGAAGCGTCTACGGCAGCGTTAAACAAGTCGCTCAATCCTTCTTAGAACCGGGTGGCAATTCTTTCAAAAAAGTAGTTTTAGTGGAATACCCACGCCGCGATATGTGGAGCATTGCTTTCCAGACTGCAGAACATTTTTCTGCAGGGCGTGAGCAATTGCCCACAGATCATGTGATGGTATTTATTCCCACCACACCGAATCCTACCTCGGGATTTTTATTGATAGTTCCCGCTAATGAAGTCAAAGAAATGAATCTATCCGTAGAAGATGCTATTAAGATGGTCATATCGTTGGGAGTAGTGCAGCCTAAGGTAACAGTGAAATAGTGCCTTCTTTTTTTGAGCCTTCCTTACAAATATTTTTAACCTATTATTTTGCTTATACGGGGCATGGGTTTGCGTGTAGGCGCGACAAAAAACTCTTCCTTTTTCTTTCCTTCAATAGTGGATTCTCTCATAATATTTCTCCCTTTAGTTTCCTTAGTTAAACATATCTTTCGTAAGATAAATTCATTTTTCAATGAAGCAGCCAAATTTTAACAAATAATTCTATCAGCTACAACTCAGCTAATGGTATCGTAGCTCAAAGCGCAGTTCCTAATCCATTGGTTTTTTAGCTCCATTTAAGGTAAACTTTGCGGATTAAAAAACATAGTTTAAACAGGATAAAGCATGCGTAGCCATTATTGTGGGCAAATAAATGAACAGTTCGTAGGCCATTCGGTCCAAGTCTGTGGCTGGGTACACCGGCGACGCGACCATGGCGGGATTATTTTCATCGATTTGCGCGATCGCAGCGGTTTAGTACAAATCTTATTTGAACCCGAAATTGGTGCATTATTTAAACAGGCTGAAAGCTTGCGCAGTGAATTTGTGCTCCAAGTCACGGCCAAGGTGCGCGCCAGACCCGAGAATATGGTCAACGCCAATCTAGCCAGCGGCAAAGTCGAGTTGGTTGCCGAATCATTAACTATTTTAAGTGAAGCTGAAACGCCCCCTTTTCCCTTGGATGACGCCAATGTAGGCGAGGATACGCGTTTAAAATACCGTTACATCGACATACGCCGTCCAGAAGTATTCAAACGCTTACAATTGCGCAATGAAATCACCAAGTTTACACGCCGTTATTTTGATGAATTGGGTTTTATGGACATTGAAACGCCCATGCTCATGAAGGCAACGCCAGAAGGGGCCCGCGACTATTTAGTCCCTAGCCGTACGCACCCAGGACATTTCTTTGCTTTGCCACAATCACCACAATTATTTAAACAATTATTGATGTTGGCCGGCTGCGATCGTTATTATCAAATCGTACGTTGTTTTAGAGACGAAGACTTACGCGCCGATCGCCAACCCGAATTTACTCAGCTCGATATAGAAGCTTCTTTTATCGATGAAGCCAGCATACAAAACTGGACAGAGCAGTGGATAGTGGCTTTGTTTAAAGCGGTATTGGCCATAGACTTGCCGCAACCTTTCCCACATTTAACGTATGCCGAAGCGATGCGTCGTTTTGCCAGTGACAAACCCGATTTGCGCATTCCTTTAGAATTGGTCGATATAGCCGATCTAGTGAAAGACTGTGAATTCAAAGTATTCAGCGAATCTGCCAATGATGTACAACATCGTGTGGTGGCTTTGCGTTTACCCAATGGCGTTAGTTTATCGCGCAAACAATTGGATGATTATGGCGTCTTTGTAGGTCAGCATGGTTTGAAAGGCTTGGCTTATATGAAAATCAACAATAAAGATGCTGGCGTAGAAGGCGTGCAATCGCCTATAGCCAAGTTCTTATCGCCTGAAATTTTGGCCAATATATTACAACGCACTGAAGCGCAAAATAACGACATACTCTTTTTTGCCGCGGCCAAAGAAAAAAATGTCAACGACGCTATGGGCGCACTACGCATACAATTAGGTCACGACTTGAATCTATTTACCTGTCGTTGGGCACCATTGTGGGTGGTCGATTTCCCCATGTTTGAAATGAATGATAGAAATGAATTACAACCTTTGCACCATCCTTTCACTTCGCCTAAAACGGATTCTGCAGAAGCATTAAAAGCAGATCCTTTACATACGGTCTCTAGAGCCTACGACATGGTGTTAAATGGCTTTGAGCTGGGTGGCGGCTCTATACGCATACACAGCAAAGAAATGCAAAAAACGGTTTTTGAGTTATTGTCGTTAACGGAAGAAAAAACCAAAGAAAAATTCGGCTTTTTCTTGGAGGCCTTAAAATATGGCTGCCCACCGCACGGCGGTATTGCTTTTGGTATGGATAGAATCGCCATGCTGATGGCGGGTTGTACTTCCATACGCGAAGTCATTGCTTTTCCTAAAACACAAAGTGCGAGTTGCCCTTTAACGGATGCACCGTCTGTGGCAGATAAAGCACAATTAGATGAATTACACATAGCAGTTTCTAAACCAATTAATACGAGGAATTAATTATGGCTGGCCATAGTAAATGGGCGAACATTAAACATAGAAAATCTAAAGAAGATGCGAGAAAAGCTAAAGTATTTACAAAGCTTATCCGTGAATTGACCATTGCCGCGCGCATGGGTGGTGGCGATGTCAATAGCAATCCACGCTTGCGTTTAGCAATGGATAAAGCTTTTTCGCAAAATATGCCTAAAGACACCATACAAAGAGCGATTAAACGCGGCTGTGGTACAGAAGATACGGATAACTTAGAAGAAATCTTCTATGAAGGCTATGGTCCTAATGGGGTTGCCGTTATGGTAGAATGCTTAAGCGATAATCGTAATCGTACCGTGTCGAATGTGCGTCATGCATTTTCTAAATGCGGCGGCAATCTGGGCACAGACGGTTCGGTAGCTTATCTATTTAATAAGTTGGGGCTTATCGTGTTTGCTAAAGATAGCGATGAAGATGCTATCATGACTTTGGCTTTGGAAGTCGGGGCAGTGGATGTTAAAGTCGATAACGAAGGCAATATACAAGTATTTACTGAACCTGAAGAATTTATAAATATAAAAGAATTTTTTGTTAAGAAAGGATTTAATACGGAAGCAGCCGAAGTATCTATGATACCTAGCGTCGAAGTCACTTTAGATCGCGATGATGCCGAAAAAATGATTCGGCTCCTAGATATGTTAGAAGAATTGGATGATGTGCAAGAAGTGTATTCTAATGCCAACATTCCGGAAGATGTTTTATTACAGTTAGATTCATAGCAGTTGATTTTTAGGCGAGGCGTCGAGCTCTCGAGCAGCAGGAATACTTCACAAGTATATAGGTTCTGGGGCAGATGGGCGAAGACAACAAAGCATAAGAATCAAATGCGAAGAGTAAGGATAATTTTTTGACGTTGCGTATAGTTGGTATCGATCCAGGCTCACGCGTCACCGGCTACGGTGTCATTGAATGCACGTCTAATCAATACCATTATTTAGGCAGCGGTTGCATACGCACTGTGGCGGATGATTGGGTGATGCGCTTGCAGCAAATTTATCAGGGTGTGCGTGAAATTATCGCGCAATACCAACCCAATGAATTTGCTATTGAACAAGTTTTTATGCATAAAAATGCGAGCTCGGCTTTGAAATTAGGACAAGCACGCGGCGCGGCTATAGTAGCGGTAAACTTGCCCGTGCATGAATATGCGGCGAGACAAATTAAACAAGCGATAGTCGGTTATGGCGCTGCTGAAAAAGTACAGGTGCAGCATATGGTAAAACAAGTGCTGAGCATACAAGGTAAAATCGCCAGCGATGCTGCAGATGCTTTAGCGATTGCTATCTGCCATGCGAATCATCGCGAATGGAAATTAAGGAAACTATAGATGATAGGCCGTTTACGTGGAATTTTGTTGGAACTCAAAGCGCCGGATATTTTAATCGATGTACATGGCGTGGCTTATGATGTCAAAGCGCCTTTGTCCACTTGCTATAGATTGCCCGAAGTAGGGCAGGAAATCATATTATTAACCCATTTAGCGGTGCGTGAAGATGCACATACTTTATTTGGTTTTATAGACAAACATGAACGAGCCTTATTTCGCAGCTTGATTAAGGTGAATGGCATAGGCCCTAAATTAGCGTTAACCATTTTATCCAGCATCGACAGCCACGATTTTGTCAACGCCATACGCAATGATGACTTAACGCGTTTAGTACGTCTTCCTGGTATAGGGAAGAAAACAGGGGAGCGATTGTTAATTGAAATGGCCGATAAATTAGACGAATGGGAAATAGACTTGGCACAGCAACTGCCCTTGAGCGATAATAAGCCTAGAGCGGTTATAGACGAAGCGCAAGCGGCATTGGTTTCTTTGGGCTTTAAACCTCAAGAAGCCATGAAAATATTAAAACAAATTCCAGCAGAAGGATTGAGTGCCGAGGAATTATTACGTAAGGCCTTGCAGGCGTTGTCGTAAAAATAGGAATAAAAAATGTTAGACCAAGATCGTTTTATCACGGCCAGTCAAAAAAGCGAGGATGTGCGTTTTGACCGGGCTATAAGACCGCGTTATTTAAAAGACTACACCGGCCAAGAAGCGGTAAAATCGCAATTGTCTATCTTCATCGATGCGGCTAAAAAAAGGCAAGAAGCTTTAGATCATGTCCTTATTTTCGGCCCGCCCGGTTTGGGCAAAACGACTTTAGCCCATATCATCGCCTGCGAAATGGGCGCTGAATTAAGACAAACTTCTGGGCCAGTGCTAGAAAAAGCAGGAGATCTAGCCGCCTTGCTCACTAACCTGAAAGCAAACGACGTATTGTTCATCGATGAAATCCATCGTTTAAGTGCTACCGTCGAAGAAATTTTATATCCAGCCATGGAAGATTATCAATTAGACTTAATGATCGGCGAAGGCCCAGCGGCGCGTTCTATTAAACTAGACTTACCACCTTTTACATTAGTGGGTGCAACCACCCGTGCGGGTTTATTGACCTCACCATTACGTGATCGTTTCGGTATAGTGAACCGCTTACAATTTTATACACCTGCAGAACTAACTGATATTTTATTGCGCTCAGCGCATATATTGAATGTTTCTTTAGAACCCGCTGCAGCGAGTGAAATTGCAAAACGTTCACGTGGTACCCCACGTATTGCCAATCGCTTATTGCGCCGTGCACGCGATTATGCTGAAGTACGCGGCGATGGCATGATAACGCAACTCATTGCTAATGAAGCGCTACATTTATTAGAAGTGGATAAAAAAGGCTTTGATGTGTTAGATCGCCGATTTTTATCGGATCTATTGCATAAATTCAATGGTGGCCCGGTGGGTTTAGATACTCTAGCGGCGTCTTTAAGTGAAGAAAAAAGCACCATCGAAGATGTAATCGAACCTTATTTAATTCAACAAGGCTTTATTACGCGCACGGCTCGCGGCCGAATCGCAACTGATTTGGTATATCAACACTTTGGGTTGAAGAATCCAAATGCGGCTAATTTATTGCAGGCGGTAGATGTAGAATAGGGCGCTGATATACCCATTACACTTCAAGATGCGATTCGTGATAAGAGAGGTATTATATTCCTCAGGGCTATTTATAGGTGGGCGACTCGCGAGTCGCCCCTACAAAACGAGACTCGGAACAATGTAGGGGCGCTTCGTGAAGCGCCCTTGGCCGTTCTCTAATATATCACCTTATACGCATATAAGAAATAAAGCAAATGGCTGCAAGCCCTAGTCTTCTTTATCTCTAGAAATATATATAAAAACAGTCACAACAAATATGACCAAAAAGACACAAAAAATGATTCTAACTATCTCTAAAAATGGTTCAGCAGTGGTTATACCCATAAAGCCTAAGATCGCGAATATAATAACGATAAGTAGAAGAATGCGGATCCATTTTATTAACATATTTTATCCCGTTTAATTTATATACAAATAGCAGGCATCACCTTGTTTCTTTATAATACACTTATATAGAAAATAAAGCAATGCAATAGGTATCTGGTTTTTTCTCTAGGTTAAGCCGCAAAGACACTGCATCGGGCAAAAGATAATCCCCTCCCAAGAAAATGCCTTAAAAAGACACGTTTAGCTCAAATTTTGCACAGAAAATTGTTTGCAAAATTGCTTTTGCTTCAAATTTATTCTAAAATATGACATAATAAAATGCACCGGTCAGTAGCATCTTGGTGGCGGCATTAAAAAAAGCATATATCACAATAAAGTAATGAATCGTTATAAATATTAAAGAAGGTAAAAATTATGGCTAGTACAGATAAACAGGCTTTTCTTGAGGCAGAATGGGAACAGGCATTTCTTAAGGAACAACGGAAGCAAGCATTTCTTAAGAAACAACGGGGACAGGCATTTCCTGAGGTAGAATGGGAGCAGGCATTTCTTGAGGTAGAATGGGAGCAGGCATTTCTTGAGGCGCAAAGGGAATTAGAATTAAAAGGAAAAGAAAACTATCCTGATTTTGACATCAGTTTGGAGTATAAATATAGAGAGAAGCAAAATCAGATAATCCTTTCATCTGAGATTGAACAAAAATTTTGTTCAGGTGATTTGGATGCGATGAATAATTTTCTACGTATTTCACTAGACAATCCTAGCACAGAGAAAGAGCAACAAGATGGCTATGATAGAGTCATAGATCTGTGC
>JBIPMB010000048.1:0-13082 GCA_044369355.1 Gammaproteobacteria bacterium
GAAGATTGACGGATTTTTCAGGTTTTGACTAGGTGGGGTTTATTTACCGCTTACTCAGCAATGGGCGGCTCGCAAGCCGCTCCTACAAAACGAGCCTCGGAATATTATGTTGATATGAATTCACTTGAAACAAGGCGCGATAGTTATGGCAGGGTGTTCCGGTGAGGGAGTCCTCGTCGCGCGCAGGCACGAGCACGACGAGGTATCACCGGGACAGGACCCGGCCAGCTAGGAACTATAATACTGAGCCCTGGATATAGCAGAACATGGAAAAGATAGATATGGCTCACAAGATACAAAGCGCAATAACGATAAAAAAAGGGCGCTTCACGAAGCGCCCTTACATTAGATCTGCAGAGTAAAGATGGCTTTACTCTGCGTTACTCTCGTTTTCATCGTTGTCTTGTTTAGCGTGACGTGCAGACTGATTGCCTACTTCGCTTAAAGCCTCGCTCAACGCTTGCTGAACTTCTTCAGCGCTAGGTTTCAAGATAGCAGCCGGTTGTTGTGCCGTAGCCTTGATGGCTGCTGCTTCTTCGGCTCTGCGCTTACGTTCTTCATGATAAGCAAGACCCGTTCCTGCAGGAATCAATCGACCCACCATGACGTTTTCTTTCAAGCCACGCAAATCATCTACCTTGCCGCAGACAGAAGCTTCAGTTAACACCCGTGTGGTATCTTGGAAAGCCGCTGCAGAGATAAAGGAAGTCGTATTCAACGATGCTTTGGTAATACCCATCAACATGTGATCGAAACGAGCTGGAATCTTATTTTCCGCTATCGCTTTACGATTCGCTTCTTTAATCTGTATCAATTCAATTTGTTCGCTGGCCAAGAAGACTGTATCACCTGGATGCAAGATTTCAACCTTACGCAACATTTGGCGAATGATCACTTCAATGTGCTTATCGTTGATCTTAACGCCTTGCAAGCGATAAACATCTTGGATTTCATTGATGATGTAGCTGGCTAAAGCGCCTACGCCCAACAATCGCAAAATATCGTGTGGGTTAGAAGCACCATCGGCGATGGTTTCACCGCGTGCCACTTGCTCGCCTTCAAATACCGTCACATGACGCCACTTAGGAATCAGCTCTTCATGCACTAAGCCTTCAGGAGAGGTTAATACCAAACGACGTTTACCCTTGGTTTCTTTACCAAAGGACACCAAACCAGAAATTTCCGCCAAGATAGCAGGTTCTTTAGGTTTACGTGCTTCAAACAAATCGGCTACTCGTGGCAAACCACCAGTAATATCGCGTGTTTTTGAACTTTCTTGTGGGATACGCGCAATAACGTCACCGATGTTGATCTTCATACCATCTTCAACGTTCACCACAGCACCTACCGGTAAATAGTAGTGTGCAGGAACTTGGGTACCGGCCAACATGATGTCATTACCTTTTTCATCCACCAATTTGATCATGGCGCGTACATCTCGACCACTGCTCGTTAAACCACTGCGTTGTTTAGAATCGATAATAACGATGCTGGTTAAGCCAGTTACTTCATCGACTTGTCGATTCATGGTCAAACCTTCTACCATGTCTACGAATTGTGCTACACCGTTCACTTCTGTAACGATAGGATGTGTATGCGGATCCCAGGTAGCAACGATTTGCCCTGCAACCACTTCATCGCCATCTTTCAGTGCTAATGTTGCACCATAAGGTAATTTATAGCGTTCGCGTTCACGACCGTATTGATCGGCCAGAGCCAATTCACCCGAGCGAGACACTGCTACCAAGTGACCACTGGCTTGTTGCACGAATTTCAAATTGTGCAAACGAATACGTCCGGCATGTTTTACTTGGATGTTGCTGGCAGCAGAAGTACGCGATGCCGCACCACCAATATGGAAGGTACGCATGGTTAACTGTGTACCCGGTTCACCGATGGATTGCGCTGCAATCACACCTACCGTTTCACCGCGATTCACTAAGTGACCGCGAGCAAGATCTCGGCCATAACAAGCCTTACAAATACCAAAATCAGCTTCACAGGTAATAGGTGAGCGTACAAACACTTCATCGATGTTGTTTTCTTCTAGTTGATCAACACGGTCTTCATCTAAGAAAGTACCCGCTTCAAACAACACTTCATCTTTGCCTGGATAGTTCACCGCTTCAGCCAATACTCGGCCCAATACGCGTTCGCGTAATGGTTCAACGATATCGCCGCCTTCAATATGCGGTTTCATCGGTAGACCTTGAGTCGTACCGCAATCTTCTAACAACACCACTACGTCTTGCGCTACGTCGACCAAACGTCGTGTTAAGTAACCGGAGTTAGCGGTCTTTAATGCGGTATCGGCCAAACCTTTACGCGCACCGTGAGTAGAAATAAAGTATTGTTGTGCATTCAAGCCTTCACGAAAGTTTGCCGTAATAGGCGTTTCGATGATGGAGCCGTCTGGCTTTGCCATCAAACCACGCATACCCGATAACTGTCTAATCTGTGCTGCCGAACCTCTAGCGCCCGAATCTGCCATCATGTACACAGAGTTAAAAGAAGTTTGTGACACCAATTGTCCTTTGTGATCAAGAATTTGTTCATGAGACAATTTATCCATCATGGCTTTAGCCACTTGTTCATTGGTTCTAGACCAAATATCGATAACCTTATTGTAACGTTCGCCTTGCGTTAACAAACCAGAAGCAAATTGAACTTCAATTTCTTTTACTTCTTGCTCAGCAACGGCAATAATAGCGCCCTTACTATCTGGAACTACAAAGTCGTTCACACCGATAGAAATACCTGAACGTGTTGCATAAGCAAAACCGGTATACATCAGTTGATCGGCAAAGATAACAGTATCTTTAAGCCCTGCTTTGTGATAACACATATTGATCAACGCTGACACTTCTTTCTTAGTCAATGTTTTGTTGATACAAGAGAATGGTAAGGCGTTAGGTAGAATTTCTGATAACAGCGCACGACCCACGGTAGTATCTACAAAACGATGAGTAACTTCAATTTCACCGTTAGCACCCACAGTTTTCTCTGGAATACGCACTCGAACCTTAGCGTGTAGATCGGCACTTTGTGTATCATAGGCACGTTTCACTTCGGCCAAATCAGAAAACACATGACCTTCGCCCTTAGCATTAACACTTTCACGTGTCATGTAATAGAGTCCCAACACCACGTCTTGTGTAGGTACAATCACGGGCTCACCGTTAGCAGGAGACAACACATTATTAGTAGACATCATCAACACGCGCGCTTCTAATTGCGCTTCTATGGTTAAAGGAACGTGCACCGCCATTTGGTCACCGTCGAAGTCCGCGTTGTATGCGGTACATACTAAAGGATGTAATTGTATCGCTTTACCTTCAATCAATAAGGGCTCAAACGCTTGTATACCCAAACGGTGCAAGGTAGGCGCACGGTTTAATAACACTGGGTGTTCGCGTATGACTTCCGCTAAGATATCCCATACTTCAGGCTCTTCTCTATCGACCATCTTTTTAGCAGCTTTAATTGTGGAAACTAGACCACGCAGTTGTAACTTGCTGAATATAAAAGGTTTAAATAATTCTAAGGCCATTTTCTTAGGCAGACCACATTGATGCAATTTCAATGTAGGGCCCACCACGATCACCGAACGGCCTGAATAGTCTACGCGTTTACCCAATAGATTTTGACGGAAACGACCTTGTTTACCTTTGATCATATCGGATAATGACTTCAAAGGCCTTTTGTTTGAACCGGTAATAGCACGTGTACGTCTACCATTGTCAAACAAAGCATCGACCGCTTCTTGTAACATACGTTTTTCGTTACGCACGATAATATCAGGCGCATTCAGTTCCAATAAACGTTTCAAGCGATTATTACGATTAATAACGCGACGATACAGATCATTCAAATCGGAAGTGGCAAAACGACCACCATCCAATGGCACCAAAGGACGCAAGTCTGGGGGCAATACAGGCAATACTGTTAAAACCATCCACTCAGGTCTGTTGCCTGAAGCCAAGAAAGCTTCTAATAATTTTAAGCGCTTGGTTAGTTTTTTCTGCTTGGTTTCAGAATTGGTTGTAGGCAACGTTTCACGAATCAACAAAATTTCTTCTTCTAGATTAAGACCTTGTAATAAACGTTGTATCGCCTCGGCGCCCATGAATGCTTCAAATTCATCGCCATATTGTTCGATGGAATCTAAATATTCTTCATCCGACAATAACTGGCCTTTAACCAATGAAGTCAAACCGGGTTCTGTTACCACAAAAGCTTCAAAATACAAAATTCGTTCGATGTCGCGTAAGGTCATATCCAAAGCCAACCCTATACGAGAAGGCAAGGACTTTAAAAACCAGATGTGCGCAACAGGGCACGCCAATTCGATATGCGCCATACGCTCTCTACGCACTTTAGTCTCGGTGACTTCAGTACCGCATTTCTCGCACACCACACCATGATGCTTTTTACGCTTGTATTTACCGCATAAACATTCATAATTCTTGATAGGGCCAAAGATTTTGGCGCAAAACAAGCCGTCTCTTTCTGGTCTGAAAGTACGGTAATTGTAAGTTTCGGATTTTAAAACTTCCCCGAAAGATTGTGAGCGGATCAGATCCGGCGAGGCTAGACCAATCTTTATTTGGTCGACTTCTAAGATCTGCGCTTGTTGCTTCATGTAGCTCCACAAATCGCCTATCACCGGAGTATTCATAATCATTTCTGCCATAATTCACACTCTCTTGCTAAAAATAAATGGGACGAGCAGTTACCGAGGTTATCAGTAACTATCTAACTCTACGTCTAAAGCCAAAGAACGAATTTCTCTGACTAATACGTTAAACGATTCAGGCATACCAGCTGCCATTTGATGATCACCATCGACGATATTTTTATACATCTTCGTACGACCGCGTACATCATCCGACTTCACTGTCAACATTTCTTGCAAAGTATAAGCCGCGCCATACGCTTCTAAAGCCCACACTTCCATTTCCCCGAATCGCTGACCACCAAATTGCGCTTTACCGCCTAGGGGTTGTTGTGTTACTAAACTGTATGAACCTGTAGAACGCGCATGCATTTTGTCATCCACCAAATGATTCAGTTTCAATATATACATATAACCTACAGTCACTGGTCTTTCAAAAGGAAGTCCAGTACGACCATCGGTTAATTGCGCTTGCCCAGATTCTGGTAATCCCGCTAGTTTCAACGCTTCTTTAATTTCACTTTCTCTAGCACCATCGAACACGGGTGTTGCCATAGGGACGCCGTCTTTAAGATTGTCCGCAATGGTCATGACATCTACATCGTTCAATTCGTCTATGTTGACCGTAGGCGTAGAACTCATGCTATAGATCTTTTTCATGTAATCGCGCAAAGGCTCAATTTCACCTACATTTTCTATCAAATGACGAATTTTACGACCTAATTCTTTAGCAGCCCAGCCCAAATGAGTCTCTAATACCTGACCCACGTTCATACGAGAAGGCACACCCAATGGATTTAATACTATATCCACCGGTGTTCCGTCTTCTAGGTAAGGCATATCTTCTACCGGCACGATATTGGAAACCACACCTTTATTACCGTGTCGTCCTGCCATTTTATCGCCAGGCTGGATACGGCGTTTTACTGCCAAGTATACTTTCACTATCTTCAACACGCCTGGAGCTAAATCATCACCTTGGGTAATTTTTTGTTGTGCCAACTTCAAGCTGTCTTCAAAGTCTTGACGTATGTGTTGCAACTGTTCAGAGGCGTATTCCATCTCTTTATTAGTCGCATCATCGGCAAAGCTCAATGATAACCACTGATCACGCGGCAACTCTTGTAGTTGTTCTGATGTTATGGTGGTATTGGCTCTTAATTCTTTAACCCCTTTTGAAACCACTTTGCCTATAAGTTTTTTCTCTAAACGACGGTAGATATCCAATTCACGGATACGGTATTCATCGTTCAAATCCTTACGCACTTTGTCTAATTCAGCGGCTTCAATTTCCAATGCGCGAGCATCTTTTTGCAAACCATCGCGAGTAAACACGCGTACGTCGATAATAGTACCATTCATACCGGTAGGTACACGCAAAGAACTGTCTTTCACATCGGATGCTTTTTCACCGAATATAGCACGCAATAGTTTTTCTTCAGGTGTTAATTGTGTTTCACCTTTAGGCGTTACTTTACCCACCAAGATATCGCCTGCATTCACTTCAGCACCAATGTGCACAATACCGGACGCATCTAATTTAGATAATGCTATTTCACTGACATTGGGAATATCACCGGTGATTTCTTCAGAACCCAATTTGGTATCACGAGAAATACAGGTTAATTCTTCAATATGAATGCTGGTAAAGCGATCTTCCCGCACTACACGTTCTGAGATTAAGATAGAATCTTCAAAGTTATAACCATTCCACGGCATAAACGCGACCAACAGGTTTTGGCCTAAGGCCAATTCACCCAAGTCCGTAGACGGGCCATCGGCTAACACATCGCCCTTATTCACTCGCTCACCTTCATGCACTAAAGGCACTTGGTTAATACAGGTATTTTGGTTAGAACGTACGTATTTAATGAGGTTATAAATATCCACACCCGTTTCTTTTGCACCCGTTTCAGTGTCGTCCACTTTAATAACGATACGCGCAGCATCGACAGAATCTACAATACCGGAACGCTTAGCAATGACGGTTACACCCGAATCGACGGCTACAGTGCTTTCAATACCCGTTCCTACCAAAGGCTTTTCAGCACGCAATGTAGGCACGGCTTGTCGTTGCATGTTCGAACCCATAAGGGCACGGTTCGCATCGTCGTGTTCTAAGAAAGGAATCAACGCTGCCGCCACTGACACGATTTGCTTAGGTGAAACGTCCATATACTGCACATCGGCAACGGTTTTAAAGGTAAATTCACCTTGATAACGACTGGGTACAAATTCATCGGTTAAGCGATGATTTTCATCCATAGTCGCATTGGCTTGCGCGATCACAAAATCGCTTTCGGTGATTGCCGACAGATAATGCATTTCATTGGTTACCACACCATCGATCACACGCAAATACGGTGCTTCTAAAAAGCCATAGTCGTTTGGCTTTGCGTATACCGACAAGGAGTTGATCAACCCAATGTTTGGACCTTCAGGCGTTTCAATAGGACATAACCGTGAATAGTGAGTAGCATGTACGTCACGTACTTCAAAGCCCGCTCTTTCGCGCGTTAAACCGCCTGGGCCTAAAGCTGAAATACGGCGTTTATGTGTCACTTCAGATAAAGGATTGTTTTGATCCATAAATTGCGATAATTGGCTAGAACCAAAGAATTCTTTGATAGCTGCAGACACCGGCTTGGAATTTAACAATTCTTGGGGCATCAATCCTTCAGAATCGGCTACATTCAAGCGTTCTTTTACAGAACGTTCTACGCGCACTAGACCAACGCGAAATTGATTTTCCGTCATTTCGCCTACGCTACGTACACGACGATTGCCTAAGTGATCGATGTCGTCTATGGTACCGTTACCATTACGCACTGCGACTAATACTTTAGCTACATCAACGATATCCTCAGCCGTTAACACGCCAGGTCCATGTATATCTTGACGACCCACGCGTAAATTGAATTTCATGCGGCCTACAGCGGATAAATCATAGCGATCGGCATCAAAGAATAAACTGTTAAACAAGTTTTGCGCAGCTTCTTGTGTAGGCGGTTCACCTGGACGCATCATGCGATAAATTTCTACTAACCCATCTAAAGGTGTGCGAGAAGGATCGATGCGCAAGGTATCGGAAATATAGCTACCGCAATCCAAATCATTCGTATAAATTACATCGAATTGTTCTACTTTAGCTTCTAACAACGTATCGATTAATTCTAAGGTAAGTTCAGCATTGGCTTCAGCCAATAGCTCACCACTTTGTGGATTAATATAGTCGTGTGCCAACACTTTGCCGATGAGATAATCTTTAGGTACTTCTAAAGAATTAACACCTTCTTCAGTTAACAAACGTATGAGTCGTGCAGAAATGCGTTTGCCTTTTTCAACCACAACCTTGCCTTTGCCATTTTTAATATCAACCACGGCCACTTCACCGCGCAAACGCTGTGGATCCAGCATCAAGGTAATTTTACCTTTATGAACTGTAAAAACATTTATATCAAAAAACTTTTTAAGAATTTCTTCTGTAGAATAACCTAGTGCTCGCAACAATACCGATATCGGTAATTTACGACGTCTGTCTATGCGTACAAATAAGCAATCTTTAGGATCAAATTCAAAATCTAACCAAGAACCGCGATAAGGAATAATTCGTGCTGAAAATAATAATTTTCCAGAGGTATGCGTTTTGCCTTTGTCATGCTCTACAAATAAACCAGGGGAACGGTGTAATTGCGATACTACAACGCGTTCAGTCCCATTAATAACAAAGGTAGCATTGGCCGTCATTAACGGCATTTCACCCATATAAACTTCTTGTTCGCGTATATCTTTAATAACAGGATTGTGATTAACGCTGTCTTTTTCAAATAAAACTAAGCGCACTTTAACGCGTAAAGCACCTGCATAGGTTAAACCACGAGTCCTACATTCATTCTCATTGAAAAGAGAATGGCCCAATGTATAACTGACGAACTCCAAACGTGCGGTTCGTGACATATTTTCAATAGGGAAAATAGAACTAAATGCGGCTTGTAAACCTTCATTTTTGCGTTGTTCAGGAGGAACATCGTGTTGTAAGAAATTTTTATACGATTCTTCTTGTATAGTTAATAAATATGGAATCTCCATGATTTCTGGTAATTTACCAAAATAAACGCGCGGACGAAGCACTTTATTGGAACGAAGGGGTTGACGCCGGGCTGTCATCATATCAGTCATGTAAAGTTCCTCATTAATAATAGTACGACACTAAAAACACAAACAACAAAGAGGTCAACGGAACCTATATTCCGCTGACCTCGAAAAAACATCTTTTGCAAATATACTCACAGCAGTTGATTTTTAGGCGAGGCGCCTAGCCCTCGAGCCCCAGGAGTGTAGTATTCTACATGACTGGGGCGAGATGGGCGTAGGCAACAAAGCCTAAGAATCAAATGCGAAGAGTATATTATTTAATATCTGCCTTAGCGCCTGCCTCTTCAAGTTTTTTCTTGATAGTTGCAGCTTCATCTTTAGCAACGCCTTCTTTCACAGTGGAAGGGGCGCCTTCAACTAGGTCTTTTGCTTCTTTCAAGCCTAAGCCAGTGATTTCACGGATGACTTTAATCACGCCGACTTTGTTTTCACCAAAGCTAGCTAAAATGACGTTAAATTCAGTTTGTTCTTCTGCTTTAGCGCCGCCAGCATCAGCTGCCGCCATTGCCATCGGGGCCATAGCCACCGCAGCAGTTACACCAAACTTCTCTTCCATCATCTTGACTAAATCCACGACATCCATCACGCTCATTGCGGATATAGCTTCTAAAATTTGCTCTTTTGATACAGCCATTTGATTGACTCCTTAAAAATAGTTAGGTTACGATTCTTGTTTTTGATCACGCACAGCCGCTACAGTTCGTACTAACTTAGTAGGCACAGCCGACATCGTTTGTACAAACTTGGAAATGGGTGCATTCATCACACTCATTAACTGAGCTATTGCTTCATCACGCGTAGGTAATGATGCCAAAGCATCAATTTGCGCCGCTGCGAAGAATTGACCGTCTAGGGATAACCCTTTGACTGTAAACGCTTCATTCTGCTTTGCAAAATCCTTAAACAACTTAGCTGTAGCACTGGGTTCGGCTCTAGCAAAAGCCAATACCAACGACCCCACCAAGGCGGGATCTAGGCAGGCAAATGCCGTACCTTGCACTGCGCGACGAGCTAAAGTGTTACGCACGACTTTAAGATAAATGTTTGATTCACGTGCTTTCACCCGTAATTCATTCATTTTTGCTACCGTTAAGCCGCGATAATCGGCAATCGCTGCAGACACTGCAGTGGATGCCACTGCCGAGACCTCAGCGACGATAGCTTTTTTGTCGTCTAGTCTTAATACCACTTAAAACCTCCTCATACTCAAATCCATCGGATTTGAGTGTTTCGATCACACTAGCGATCACAGTGTTGCACACAGTGACCATCTACGCAGGCTGTACTCTTCGCATTTGATCCTTAGGCTTTGTTGCTTCCACCTAAAATCAACTGCTATGAGTAATAAGGCCAAGGCCCTATTAACTATTAAGCAACTTACGTCGCACCCGCGGTCTCGGACAGCCAACAGGGCTTTGAAACTGCAGCGTAAACGCCTTGGATCAAAAACAACCTAAAAAGCTGACCTAATGCCTTATAGCTATAAGACTATAAGGTATTATTCTTTCTATCCGCTCCCTAACGGTCGCGGCTCAGTACCTCTTTATGTCTCTAGCGATGCTAGATCCACTATGACACCAGGACCCATGGTCGTAGACATCGTTAGCTTACGCAAATAGATACCTTTAGATGCACCTGGTTTTAATTTCTTTAATTCATGCAACACGGCTTCTAAATTTTCTTTTAGTTGCTGTGCTTCAAACTCTATTTTGCCTATAGAACAATGGATGATACCCGCTTTGTCCACACGAAAACGCGCTTGACCGGCTTTGGCTCTGCGCACAGCACCAGCGACATCCGGTGTAACCGTTCCTACTTTAGGATTCGGCATCAAACCACGCGGACCTAGGATTTGTCCTAATTGACCCACGATACGCATCGCATCGGGACTGGCAATGACCAAATCAAAATCCATCTGTCCACCTTTGATGGTTTCAGCCAGATCTTCAAAACCAACGATTTCAGCACCCGCTGCTTTTGCTGCTTCAGCATTAGCGCCTTGTGCAAATACAGCGATACGCACACTACGGCCCGTGCCATGTGGTAAATCACACGCACCACGTACAACTTGATCGGATTTGCGTGGGTCTACACCCAAACGCACACTGACATCTACACCTTCTTTAAATTTAGCAGTAGCACACGTTTTTAGTACACTCACTGCATCATTAACCGCATAGACTTTACCAGGAACCATTTTTTCAACAATGGCTTTCATTCTTTTAGATAATTTAGCCATGATTAATTCTCCTCCACTTCTATGCCCATACTGCGTGCAGTACCGGCTATAGTGCGTATTGCTGCGGCTTCATCTTTTGCCGTCAATTCTTTGACTTTAATCTTAGCAATATCCAACAATTGCTTACGTGTCACACGACCCACTTTAGTCGTATGCGGCACACCACTGCCCTTGGCAATATTGGCAGCTTTCAGCAATAAAACGGCTGCTGGCGGAGATTTTAAAACAAAATCAAAACTTTTATCGGCATAAGCGTTAATCACGACCGGTGTCACTAAGCCTGGCTCTAGTGATGCGGTTGCCGCATTAAAGGCTTTACAAAATTCCATGATGTTCAGACCGCGTTGACCCAATGCTGGGCCTATGGGCGGACTAGGATTGGCCTTACCGGCCGGAACTTGCAATTTTATCTGTGCGACTAATTTCTTAGCCATATCTATAACCTCCTACATGGGTACAAACGCTTATACTCTTCGCATTTTATACTCTTCGCATTTGATTCTTAGGCTTTGTTGCCCTCGCCCATCTCGGCGCCTCGCCTAAGAACCAACTGCTGTGAGTATACAGTTTTCGCATTTGATTCTTAAAACCAAATGTGAAGGTATTAAAAGCTCCCCGTTTTCATATTCAACAGTGCTCAATAGCGCACTGTCACCAATAACATCGATCAAATGGCTTTTTCCACTTGACTGAATTCTAAATCTACCGGCGTAGAACGACCGAATATCAATACGGCTACACGCAAACGGCTCTTTTCATAATTAACTTCTTCTACCACGCCATTGAAATCGGCAAATGGGCCGTCTGTAACGCGCACCACTTCGCCCGGGCCAAACAATACTTTAGGTTTAGGCTTATCTACATTTTCTTCGACGCGCTGTAAAATTTCTTCCGCTTCTTTATTGCTAATGGGCACTGGACGTGAACCGGTACCACCAATAAAGGCCAATACCTTAGGTACGCTCTTGACCAAATGCCAAGTTTCATCCGTTAAAACCATATTTACCAAGACATAGCCCGGAAAATGCTTGCGTTCGGTGATTTTCTTTTGGCCACCGCGCATTTCAATCACGCGCTCTTTAGGCACCAAAATCTCGCCAAAATGTTCTTCCACATCGGCTTGTTTGACGCGTTCTTTCAGCCCTTTTTGCACTTGTGCTTCAAAGCCAGAATAAACATGCACTACATACCAGCGTTTTTTTTGTGTATCGGCGTTCAATTTTTCGCTCATCAATATTACCCTCTTTGCCCCGTCATCCAGCCTATAGCCCACATTAGAAATGTATCAATTCCCCACAATATCAATGACATGACAATAACAAGTACGATGACCATTAAAGTCGTTTGCGTAGTCTCCTGACGGGACGGCCACACCACTTTGCGTAATTCCAGACGCGCATCCTTAGAAAAGGCGATTACAGCCTTGCCTCGCGCCGTCATGGCGGCAATGGCGCCGCTCGCTCCTAATAAAACGATCCAACCTATAGCACGTAGTGCTCCTGGGATTTGCGCAAAATAAGCATTCGCCGCTATGGCTATAGCCAGCAATAAAATAACACTCACCCATTTCAGTACATCTGATGAGGGTGTTTGCTCCGTAGTCAATGATTTCATCTATATACAGACCTTTTTTTGCATTCTTTTGCGTAACCATCTGTCCCTTGCCAAAACTATTGGCAGGCCAGGAGGGAATCGAACCCCCAACCTGCGGTTTTGGAGACCGCCGCTCTGCCAATTGAGCTACTGACCTAGCATTGCATTCTACAAGGCGACTGCGATTTTAGGGTGCCGATTGTATCACGAAATTCTATGCTGTGGTATACCTTTAGAGAAAAAACAGTAGAGAAACACCTCTTTCGCTCTTATTTTGTTCTAAAAAAGAGCAAAAAGAGGCGTTCCCTAGCCTTTGTGTAGCTTTTAGGCGATTACTTTGGTAACAACGCCTGCACCAACCGTGCGTCCACCTTCGCGTACAGCGAATCGTAAGCCGTCATCCATCGCGATGGGTGCTAT
>JBIPMB010000302.1:0-13060 GCA_044369355.1 Gammaproteobacteria bacterium
CACATTCCTTAATCGATAAACATGATGTTTAACCGTGTATCCCGATCCCTTCACTCAATCCACCAAGCCATAAACATCATGTTTATAGCGATGGCAACACCTCCAAAAAATCAGCCCCTAAATCCTTCTCCACTCTTGTCGCTAAGGCTGTTTCGCCTCAGATCGCAGCTCCCTTCCCTCAATCCATAAACATGATGTTTAAGCGTCTCCACCAAGCAGCGCTTTAACGTTGCTCTCCCACGGCGATGATGACCGATAGACGCGCCACCCCCGCTCAACCTGTTTGAAGCGCGGCTAGCAGGCGCAAATCAACATCCCCGGTGTTGACGTTAACCGCGATCTGAAATGTTGATCGGAGTGATCGGAGTGATCGGGCGATCAAGAACGATCAAAACGATCGGGCAGGCGATCGAAGTGCGCGATTTTATCTCGATTGATTTTAAAAACAATTTTCAAACCGCCGCCGCAAGATCGAACAAGCACTACCTTTTTTTGAAGATCACGAAAATCTAGTTAAATTTCCAACTCAATACGGTCAGCCCCTCCGGCTCCGGCTCGTTGATCAACCGTTTTTATCGGCAAGCTTGAGAAATTTCCTTACTGTCCAAAGCTTTCCGGTCTTTCTTTCTTCTCTTCTCTGCTAATTTAAGGGCAATTTAAGGGAGAGATTAAGAGTGTATGCCGCTGTGAACCCGAGCTATAACCCTATTTGAACCCTTCCCGTAGATCAACAGTGCGGTGACACCCACGCAATAAATGGCAGATCGATGTCGAGAAAACCAAGGATCATCAGCCTGAATTGAGCCAAAAAAACAGACGCCATTTTGTAGCGCCTGCGGAAGGATTTCTATTCTAGGTTCAATTCTAAGTCGTCTTTTTTGGTCGTTTCTTGCGACCGGGTACGGAATTCTGCAATCGCCACAGCTCGTAACACGAGCCGCACATCCCCCGCGCTCTGTGCTTCCGATCGGGATGCCCGCAGGTATTGATTTGGGTCTTTGGCCTTGCGGGGATCAGTAACCCAAGCCGCCGCGCTTTCATATAACAGTTAACGCAATAACCTTGAGCGTAGTGATCGTGATCGAGGTGACCGCACTGGGTATTGACGCCCACCTGTTTCGCCACCTCGGGCGATAAAGTTAGCGGCGTTGTTGGGTATTGCTCGGGATGCTCCTTTCTATGCTCCCTGTAATAACACGGACTGCATAAACCGCGCCCGCCATACATCAACTCTGTGGAATCACATAGGCGACATTTCTCGTAGAAACAATTGTCACAAAGTCCTTTGCTCGAAGGCGCTCCACATTTCTCACAAGTCCGATTATTTGCAGCTTTTTTCGGCTTGTTCATGTTCTTAGCTTGCTTTATTTGTACGTATAGCTTAACCCAGTTTGTCAACCTAAAAAAGCCGTGATCTTACGCAGTCAAAATAAAGCGTAGAATGGAGATAGTACAGCCCCGGATATGTAGCATAGTTGGAATGACTAACCGTTTTCGGATACTGAGACCGCGTGAGCAGCAGGACTCGATCGGGCGTCGATTGACGATCACACCGGACATGATCGAATCGATCGTGCGCGGTTTTAACGCGACGTTTTCGTCGTTCAAGCCGCCTGTAATTCGGCAGCATTTAGATGGTGATGATCACGATCGCCCTGAAGCCGAGGGGCAAGTCGTAGGGCTGACGATCGCCAAAGACGGATCATTGGTCGCGGTTCTGGATAACCTTTTACCGTCATTTTTCATGGGAATGAATAGCGATGGTGACCTGGCGTCGTATCTATCGCCACGAATTTTACCGCCCGGTCACCCGAATAATGCTTACCCGCAAGAGTGGGCATTGTCTCATTTAGCGAGAGTTCCAATACCGGCTGACCCAACGTTAACGATCGACCCGATCGCGCTATCGGCGAACAGCTTAGAAGCGATCAACTTAGCCCCTTCATTATTAATCGACCTCATGCTTCCCAAACCTGACGAAACACCGATCACCACCGATTTAGAAACGCCGACCGACTTGGTGGAAACGGTGATTACCGAGCCGATTGAGGATGAAAAACCCGATCCGCTAGCCTTACAAATTGGCGAGATCGCGACGCAATTAGAATCCGTGATCCAAGTTATCGCGACATTAACCAAACAGATCGGCGGTGCAGCGCCCCGATCCGAAGTTGTGGAGCTATCGGCAAAACTGGACGAAAGCTTGGGTCAGCTCCAACGCGATCGCTGCCACCAACAAGTTTCGGTGCTGGCTGATAACGCGGCAATCCCGATCGGCGAAGTTGACGAACATGTCGAGATCTTGCTGGGCATGAACACGGTGCAGTCAGCGGCCTACATCAAACAGCTCTCGCTTCAGACTCGCGGCGTCGCGATCGGCGCTCCTGATACAACCGGCGGCGTGAATCTGTCGATCAACCCTGACGATTTCGCTGCCCTGCGTGAGCAAAGAGAATCGGCTTGGATGCGTTAACCCAATAATTCAGTAGTTCAGCAATTCAGTAAATCAGTAGCTCAGTAAATCATGACTCGTTTATATCGCCACGCCACGCTCGCTGAAGGACAAGCTGGGATTGAAGGCCAACCCGCCGCCGGTGCTGATATCACAACCGCCGGGGCATTAAACAATGCTTCGACCGTAACGCCATTTGGCCGGGGCGTTATCGTATCCGGCGCGGTCGATGACCTACCCGTCATCGACCTACCGTCAGCAGCGTCCAATGTGATCTTTGGCGTCACGCTCTACAGCTTCAGTTATGAGCGCACTGCCGACACAACCGATGCTGACGGCTTTTTCGGTTACCCGATCAAGGGAACGACCACGATCGCGACTCGCGGCTTAATTTTCGTCGTACCGGAAAATACCGGGACGATCAATAGCGACGTTTTTGTCCGGCACACGGTAAACGGAGCGCCGGGGACGCATGAAGCGATCGGGCGTTTCCGTACCAATATTGATACCGATAAGGGTATCCAGCTCCTCAATGCGCGATGGTTAACAGCTCCGATCGCTGGTCAGGTTTGCAAGTTAGAGCTGAATGTCCCGTAACGTCGGATCGGCTTTTCGTTTTCGCTACATCTCACCAACCTCAACCCAATGGCTACCCCCCAGTTAAGCGGCTATCTATCACGCGCCCTTGAGCAATATCTAAACCGCCCGATCGAGCCACGGATTCGCAAAAACCCGTTTGCCTCCGGTGAGCTGGTTCCTGTGTTGATGGACTTGGAAGCCGGTGCGGACACGGTAACGATTCCGATGCTCGAAGATTTTGGGCGGGCTGAACTACGCGAGTCGATCGCCTCCGATATCCCAATCTCAGCTTCGACTTACGCTGAACGCTCCTACCCAATCCGTGCGATCTGGACGATGGTACGGATCGATTTTAATGAGCAACGGCGTCAAGCGTTCGTCGCCGCCAAAGGTCTACCAAACATCCTCAAACGAAAATTTAGCGTATCCCGTCGGGCGGTGGAGGAAACCGAAAATCAGATCGTCGCCTTTGGTAAACCCAATGCCGGTTTCTCTGGTTTCATCAACCATCCAGACGTTACGGTCACGACGGAAAGCGGCTTCAATCCCTTCGCGGCAGCTTCGACCTTCGCTGAAATTTACGATTTCATTTACGAGCTATTCGTCTCGCTGGATGCACCGAATACGATCATAGTTTCGTCTCGGGTATTCAAACTGCTGTCATCACCGCGCGGCGTTGTTGGTAACACGTTGATGGATGAGTTGATCAAAAACTTAGCCCCGCTTGGTTTGATGGCGATCAAGGTCGCGACCGAATTGGATGGCGAATCGCTGAACGAGCAAGGTGTTCTCGGTGATGCCACCAAGGATCGGATCATCATTTACGATCGCAACCCGGAAAGCCTTGAGCGTCACGCCGAACCGCTAATGCGAGCGCCGGAGGAGCAACGTAACGGATCGACGTTTATCCCGATTTTTAAATGCATCACGCCGGTGATGATCAACTACCCAGACTCGATCGGCTATTTCGATGTCCTGAACGCCGCCGCTTAAGGAAAATGAAACTGCGTTATTTCCCAAACAAAATCGGTCGGCGTCATCCCTGCACCACGTTTAATCGTGTGCGGCTTGAGGCGGGTATTGCGATCGCGGTGGATCTCAACTGGCTAAATACGGTTGAGCAAGATCCGGAGTTTCAGCGTTTGCTCGCTTTAGGTGCGATCGAAAAAGAGGTCGAAAACACCGACCCCGATCGGTCAATTTTAGAAATGACCGGCGCGGAAGCACGGCGGGCGATTGAGAGCGAGGATGATTTCGATCTGTTAATAACCTGGCTTGACGCTGAACTCGATCGAGGCCGACCCCGTAAATTTGTGATCACCTCAATTCCAGCCCGACTCAATGAAATTGATCACGATCGGGCGCGGCGGTATTTCCAAGATCGTCAGGACGATCGCGAGCAACGCGACCCGCTTGAAATGATGGATGGTGAACTATGACCCGATTTACCGTCCGGCGGCGCGTTCAATTAGCCAGCGGCGGCTGGAAAAATCCAGGCGGGATCATCACTCCGTCCGATTTTGAAAGCTCTCGATTCACTGCGTTACTAAGCCAGGGTTATTTCGAGGCGATCATTCCAGCCGAGCGGGTGATCAGCAAGGCGATCGGTGAAGCAATCCCCCCGGCGATCGGGCAGGCGGTTGGGTCAATGTTCGCACCGGATACCGCGATCGGTCGGGCAGTTTCACCCGTGATCGGCGGCGTTCTCGGTTTCGCGATCGGAAAAGCGATCAAGCCGATCGGGAAGGCGATCACACCGATCGGGAAAATGATCGAGCCGATCGGGGAAACGAGCGGGACGGCGATCGACCTGAACACGGCCAACGCGATCGAACTGATGATGCTTCCCGGCATCGGCTGCGCTCATTCAACGAGCATCATCGATGGGCGTCCGTATCGATCGGTTGATGAGGCGATCATGATGCATCCATATTTAAAACATCTATCGCGGGATCTCGTTACCGTGTCAAAGGTTCACGATGCTGAATATTGAAATTAAGCAACAATTTGACGGTCGAATTCTGACCTTGCCGACGGGCTACGTTGGGGCGTTAGTGATCACGCGACCGGCAAACCTACCGGCGATCGAGGGAACTGACTACAGCTTGACGATCAATGATGCAATCCCGACAATCCGCTTCGACCCTGACGCACCGTTAGATTTCGATTACCCGATCACGGTAGATTTCTGGCTCAATGATTCACCCAGTTCCATCACGGCGCTACCAGGCATGGCGATCGCCTTACCCGCTGACGCGCTCAACATTTCTGTCTTTCTAAACCCGAGCGCGATCCCAACCTACACCTTAGGGACTGATTACAGCGTTGATTACGAGCGGGGCATTGTCCGAACCCTCCCCTCCTCTCGTATCGTCAGCAACGAAGTTGTTACCAGCTCGATCTATATCGGCTGCGTTGAATTGCTCGACGAAAGCGAGGTTGTGATCTGGCAAACAACGACGCCGATCGCCCTGAACTTTGATCACGTGTTCAATGTCTCGATCACAGATACCACACCGTTGATTGATTACAAGGTCGATCATCGCAACGGCGTGATTACAGCGATCGGTTCTGAAAACTTAACCGAAAATCAAACTATTACGGTGACATTTTCTCGGTTACGGCAAAACACCTACGCGACGCCGCGCGATTATATCGAAGCGTTCGTGGCTCCAGACGTTGCTGCCCGAAATTGGATCGCGGTATTCCGGGCGATCGAGACCGCGACGGCGATCGTCAATTTCTACCTAGCGAAGAAAAATATCGCCTACCCAACCCTCCCGCTGGAACGAACTTGGTTGTGGCTGAAATCGGTCACGATTCGCTTGGCACGATGCGAGCTGAAGGAATGCAATAGCGAGATCCTTAAGGCTGAATACGAAGCGGCGTTACGTGAGTTGGATTCTCTCGACGCGAGCGATGCTGCTGATTTTGCCGATGCCATCGATGGCGAATTGGGCGACGGGGTTGTAGCGCTTCAACAGCCGCGACGTTTTCCGAGCTTTGATAACTGGGGGAATTACGGATCTTAAATGTTGTTGGAGTACGCCGGAGCCTTACTCAAATACGCGACGCCGATCATCGAGCCGATCGGGGCAACTCCTGAACACGACGATCGCGGTGTGGCGACTAAGGTTTTGTGGCGTCAAACGGTCAATGAAAAAACGTACGCCAATCAGTTCGTCTACCAACACGGCTTGGTGGTCTTTCAGTTTCAGCGATCGAAACCTGAGTCCGATCCCGTTGATACCGAGACTGGGTATCGATCGGTTGATCGTTGTTCCTTCGCTGCCTACTGCGGCTGGAAAAATAGCGACTGCCTTGAATCGTTTCGTCGAACTGAAATCGTACGCGGCGCGATCGCCTCTCATGACTACCACGGTGTCAGCACTCGGATCGAGGAAACGCTATCGATCGACGAGCTGACGGATTGCAAAACTCAGCTCTATCAAATTACGTTCTCGCTGCCCCTGCCGTTCATGGTCGATCGCCCAAAGGATCACCTTCCTCGCCTACAGCTCGTGATCGCCACCGCTGACGAACGCTCCTACCCAATCCCCTCGCAATAACCATGACTTATCCGCACGGCGTCGTCGTTCAACAAGCGCAACCGACCCAACTCCTCGCCCTATTAGCCGACGAAAAAATCGGGTTCATCGGTTGCGCCCCGGTTCATAAAGCGATCGTTCCGTCGATCGGTGAGCTGAAATACACCCGTTCGACGGTAGACGTTGCGACCTGGTTTGGCGATCGAACTAATATCGATTACGACCTACCCGAATTTTGGGAAACCCTGACGCAATACGGTGTCAGCGAAGCGTTTTTTATCAACGTCTTCGACCCAGATATCCACGCCGGGACTGGCATCACGAGCGCGACCCTAGACTCGACACTGTTGGTTGATTTGGGTGAGCTGGTGGAATATAGCGCGATCGTCGTTTCTGACGCCGCCACCACCACGCCCGAGTCTCAAGCTTGGGTCGATGACACGATCGATACCACTGAAACGATGATCGCTAACGTGATCGTGACGACGGAAGACGGTAACACCACCTATCGCGAAGGCTGGGATTATACCGTTTTGGATGGCATCATCACGGCGATCGACGGCGGCGGCATCGATACCGCTAACCCGGCTTTGGTCGGTTACACGACGGCGGATGTGACACCGTTAATCCTTGACACCGATTACACCGTCACAACGACGAACGTTCTCGATCCGAATGGGAGTCCGTACCCATCGACCTACAACTTCAAAAACGTGATCATCACGTTGCTAACCGCAAACGACGGCGATCGCCTTTTCATTTCCTACACGCACTCTCACCCAACCTTTGTCACCGATAACGAGATTGTTGGGACAGTGACCGGCGATGGTGACGCAAGCGGGCTTGAATTATTCAAACGGGTACGGGCGGAGCAGGGTTTCGATTTAACGCAGGTCACCGCTACCCGTACCACCAGCGTCGAGATCGCCCAAGCCCTTGAAGCGTTAGCGAAAAATCTACGTTGCCAAGCTCACATCAACCTGACTCAATTCGCCTCGGTTGCTGACGCGATCGCCGGTCGTTCTGAATCCACCGGGCGGGTTAAAAACGCCTTCACCGTTGCGGATGAGGTGATCCTGTATTCCGATTGGGTGAAGACGATCGCGATCGACGGCGGCGAACAAATCGAGCCGCTGTGCTGGCATGGAATCGCGATCCGACACCAGACGACGCGCAACTACAATTTTGGCCGCTCAATCAGCTCGCGATCGTTAGCCGGTGTTTTGGCTCCCCTAAAACTCCGAACCTTGAGCCGTGAAAATATCGAAGCTGATAACCAAGTGCTGACGGAAAAAGGATCGTACGTCACGATCTTTTACGAGTTTGCCTCAGGTTATCTACTCGACGGGAATTACAACGCAAGCCATCCGTCGGTTAACGATGGATCTCAGTTTTCATGCGTCCGTAACGCGCGTGACACCGTATTACGCTCGATCGTCAAATTCGCCACCGCTAACCTTGATCAACCTCTAACCCAAGTTTTAGCGCTCTCGATCGAGGGCGGCGTCCGCACTTTCATCGAAAGCCTGACGAATCCAAACCGCGCGACCGGCGTTGTCCTCGCTCAACCGACCACTGGCACGACGCCGAAGTACGCCACGATCGACATTCCCGAAAACGACATGACCGCCCGCGCCGCCGGGACGCTGTACCTAAAACTTGAGATCCCCTACCTCACACCACTCAACACAATCATCTTGATCGAGACCATTTCGATTACCGCGATCGCGGCCTAGTTCCGAGTCTTGCCCACCGCCTCAACCCCAAGAAAAAATCATGCCCCATATTGTCGAGAACCGAACGACCGGATTTATTACCGGGGCTGGCTTGGTCAACATCCCCCTCGGTCAATCCGTAAACGAGTTTGAATGCAAAGTCCCGCTCGCAACGACGGAACATGAAGCGTTGGGAAAATTCTTTAAAGTTGAAGCTATTACCGGCATTGAGGCGATCGTTGCGGAAATGACCCTCATGGGCGCATCGACCCCGGTGTTAAAGGCGATCTCGAATTGGAAAGATACGTTTGAAATCACGATGATTTCTAACGTGCGCGAGGAGACGGTCGAGTCGATGGAAGCTAACGCCTTCAAGCGATACACCCGGATCATCGGCAATTTTAATGATGAGCTGGCTGTCGGTGGTGAACGATCGGCACAGGAGCAAACCGAGTATCCGGTGTCGATTAATGTTCGAGAGATTACGGTCATCGACGGCGGTGAGGAGGTGCTTTATATCAACGCGATCGAGGACATTTATCGCGTTAACGGTCGCTCGCTACTCGACAACATTTAATCAATTATGACGACACCGAAGAAAGCCACCGACACCGACACCGACACCGCGATCGCCACCGCCAATCCACCCGTTATTAGCGGCGATTTTAAATATGTGCAAATCCTGCCCGACCCGGATGATTGGGACGCGCCCGATGATACACCCTTGGTTGAAGGTTTAGCGGACGCCCCCGGCTCCTTATATTGGGCGAATCAGCATCTCATGGTTAAAGGTGGTGAGGATAATGACGCAGCGGAATTATGGCTATTCTCAAAAATCCTACGGGTCGATGGTAAACAGCTATCACCGATCGACATTGACTCCGCGCCCTGGTTTACCGATGTTGGCTACGCCGCTTGTCTGGCTCACGTTCAAACCACCTTAAATAAGTGGATGAGTGCTGGCGAGATCCTTGGCTCGATTAATACCGATGGAAGCATCTTGAAATTTGACGACGGGCTTGAGGTGATCGCGGTGACGGTTGCCCGCGAGGATATTCGCAAGATCGCAAAGATGTTTGCAAAAGATGCTACGAACGGCTTGAAGTATGGGGTTACTGAGGTGTTTCGCTTTCGCAAGAATGGCGAGGTGACTCGAATCCCTCGATCGACTTTCCCGAAATGGGATGGCACTGAGGCGAGCGGCGGGCGTGAAGATTTCACTTGGCAAACCTGGTGTTTATTGGTCAGCTTTTTTTTCAAGAAATACTACAGCCGATTCCAAGTGAAATAGATCTGCTGGGCTTGATGTACATATCGCGCGGGGGGATTACGTTAGCGGATATCAACCGGATGGATATGGATGAACTGACCGATTGGTTACGCGCCGCCCGCGATTTTTCTAAGTTGCTAAACAAATGATTATTGTAGATTTGACGATCAAAGATTTAATCGAAAAGGGCTTGATCAGCCTGCCAGACCCGAGTTTAATCAATCCGGCATCGCTCGATTTTAAGCTGGGTGATGTTGTGTTGGTGGAGCAGCACCCCGCGATTTTATGGTTAAAACGGATTCACTTTTGGCTACTAAAAGCGCACGGGATCAGCGGGAAAGCTCCCGAGCGTTGGCAGCAAGTCGATATCGCGGAACGAACCGAGTCGAACCCATACTGGCTTTTCCCCGGTGCGTTCATCCTCGGTATTGCGGATCAAGCTCTACACACACCCGCGACGTTAGTGGGCTTAATCGTACTCAAATCAAGCCGCGCTCGTGAGGGCTACAACCATCCACCGACGTTAATTGATCCGGGTTATTGCGGCGCTCCGACCCTAGAAATTTCCAACACCTCAAGATGGTATCGATTACCGCTCTATCCCGGCTTACGGTTTGGGCAATACGTTTTCATCAAAACGACGGAAGCGCCGAGCGTTTTGTATGGCGAGGTTGGGCGTTACCAAAACGCGGTCACCGTCGAACCGTCGAAGGGGTGAACCATCATGGCTGCTACCGTCCAGATCATTTTTGAAGGGATCGATCGAGCGTCCAATGTGGTGCAGTCGATCGCAGCTCAGGCCGGGAAAATCGGTCAGGGCATGATCGGGATTGGCGACAAAATGACCGGATTGGGGATGGCGATGACCGCCGTGACCGCCCCGATCGCGATCGGGTTGGGTCTTAGCGCGAGGGCGGCGATCAATTTTGAGAAAGCTTTGGCCGGTGTCGAGAAAGCTGCGAACCTCAGCCCTAAAGGTTTGGAGGAAATGTCGCAACAGATCCTTGAACTGTCGCGCACGATTCCGTTGGCCGCGACTGCGATCGCCGGGATTACGGAAGAGGGTGCGAAACTTGGGATTAATGGCCAAGAAGATCTAGCCGAATTCACTACCCTCATTAGTGAGATGTCGATCGCATTTGATATGGCGAGCCAAGAAGCCGCGACCAACGCCGCGATGATTGTGAATGCTTTCCAAATGAAGGGTGCTAATGGCGAGGTTGATTTTGGTGCGCTTCGAGAATATGGCGATGTAGTCAATACTCTCGGTGACAACATGGCTACCACTGAGGCAAAGATCCTTTCTACGACGGTCGAGCTGTCTGGTACGGCTAGCACTTACAAGATCATGGCAAATGAAACGGCGGCGCTAGGAGCTGCATTCACGTCGTTAGGCATTCAACCAAACGTCGCCGCCACAGCGTTTAAAGGTGCGATGACCCGGATGACGAACTCGACTAAACCGATCGCAGCGGCGATGGAAGAGTTGGGCATCAATGTTGAGGATTTTGAGGACGCGGTAAACAAGGGGGATGCAGCCCAGGCGTTTGCGGACGCAATGCAATCGATCAACGATTCGGCGCTAGACCCGATCGCGAAAGGTAAGGCGATAACTGAGGTATTCGGTCGAAACTTTGACGACACGATGGGTCAAGCGGCTGCTGGTTCAAGGGAGTTTGCGACCGCTTTAGATTTGATGCATAAGTCGATCGCCGCGCCGGGTAGCTCGATGCAAGAAAGTTTTGACATCATGTCGAAGACGACGAAAAGCCAGTTGGTGATCGCGAAAAATGCGATCACAGAACTTGGGATAACGATCGGCTCCGCTATGCTCCCGGCGATCAATTCGGTGTTACATGCCCTAACTCCACTGGTGTACAAACTTGCTGAGTTTGGGCGGGCGCATCCCGGTATCACGAGTGTCGCGGTCGCCGTCGCCGCGCTCGCCGTCGCGATCGGCCCGGTCTTGATCGCCATCGGGCTTTTGGTTTCCAGTATTGGGAAGATCGGAGCGGCGTTTGCTGAAATGAAAGGGATCGGGGCGTTCACGGGATTGAAGACGGCGATCACCGCGATCGCCGGGATGGGAACCGTGCCACTGCTCGCGATCGCCACCGCCGCGTTATTGATCTACAAAGCTTGGAAACCCCTAACGACGTTATTCGCTGGAATCGCCACGGGTTTTACGGAAGCGATCGCGGCGATGGATATTGATCTGACTCCACTGGTCGCGGCGGCGGCGGCGGTTAAGGGGTTGATGGCCACCCTGTTTCAGCAAAGCGATGTTGATCTATCAAGCACGGGCGAAATGATCGGCGGTAATCTCGCAAACTTGCCAACTTTGATCGGTCAGGCGGTGGCGAGCTTCGGATCACTTTCTGGCGTCGGTCAAATCTTCACGGCGATCACGCTCGCGGTTACCGGCACGATCGCGGCGATCATCGCCTTCAAAATCGCGATGGCTGGGCTGGCTGCATGGTCAGCCGTGGTGTCGGGTATCGGCTTCGCGTTTACTTCGGCGAGCATGGCGATCGCCGCTGCGGGTGGTGTTATAACGTCAACGATCGGGGTCATCACGGCGGTGTTTTCAATCCTGACCGGGGTTGTTAGCGCGGTAGCAGTTGCGATTATGACGCCCGTTGGTTTGGTTATAACAGCGCTTTTCGCCTGGGGCGCGGTTCTTTATACCCTCGTCACCCGTTGGAATGAGGTGAAACTAGCGGCAGTTCAAGCGATTCTGGGCATCACCACTTTTCTTACGGGAGCAATGGCCTCGATCGGGATGATCATTACTACGATCCTGACCTCGATCGTCACTTCCGTTACCTCGCTCGGGTTATCGATCGGTATGGCTATTCAGGGAATCCTGACCTCGATCGTCACTTCCGTTACCTCGCTCGGGCTATTGATCGGGATGGCTATTCAGGGAATCATTATCTCGATCGTCGCTTCCGTCTCATCGCTCGGCATGTCGATCGGGATGGCTGTTCAGGGAATCGTGCTGCAAGTTCAGGCGGCAATTATGGGCGTCGCTGTTGCGATTCAAGGCACGATATCGATGATCACCGGAGTTCTATCGTCCGTGATGGGGTCGATCGTTGGCATGATTTCGTCGATCACGGCGTCGGTTAGCGGCGCGATCTCCAACACGATCGCCGCGATTTCATCCGGTCTCGCCGCGCTACCCGGCATCATTCAAGGTGTTGGCGCTCAAATGATCGGTACGATCCAGGGTCTTGCCGGTCAGTTTTTCAGCGCGGGGCAAGCGATAATCCAGCAGCTCGCCGCCGGTATTCAAGCCGCTGCCGGTAGCGCTGTTGCGGCGATCGGTAATGTGGCAGCCCAAATCCGGGGCGCGTTACCGTTCTCTCCGGCAAAGTGGGGTGCGCTATCGGATATCGACGAAACCGGCGGCGCGTTGATGTCTGAGTTCGCTCGCGGTATCGAGCCGTCTGAGGTCATGCAAACGCTTGGGCGATCGTTGCAATCCGTTCGC
>JBIPMB010000183.1:0-3782 GCA_044369355.1 Gammaproteobacteria bacterium
CGCGCAGGCACGAGCACGACGGAGAGGTCGCGTGACCGGGCCCGGCCAGCAAGGTGTTATAATGCTGAACCCTGAAGGTAACTGAACATAGATGGCACGGAAAATGCATATTGGAATGATAATACAAATGCATTATAACATAAACCCTGCGTATAAACGCCCTGACGCGTCATTCAGCGCTAAAAAAGACATAAAATTCGCAAATTTACAAATTCTTGCCTATATTCTATATAGAGTTATGTAATAAAGAGTAGAGGCATGTATACATATTATCCGCCGCTTAAAGTCAATGAAGTCTATAGTATCCCCGTCAGTGGAGGGCATCAGCTTTACTTAGAAGAATCGGGAACCCCTTATGGTATCCCTGCTATCGTTATACACAGTGGCCCAGGCGGGTTTTCTGAAACCCTGCACCGCCGTTTGTTTGATCCAGAGCGTTATCGCATCATTTTGTTTGACCAGCGTGGCTGTGGTCAATCGACCCCGTTGGCATCTTTAGAAAACAATACCACCCAAGATTTATTAGCCGATATAGAAACTATACGCAAAACCTTGCAAATCGATCGCTGGTTAGTGGCCGGCGGCGGCTGGGGTAGTTTGTTGGCCTTGTTATATGCTGAAAAGTATCCGCAACGAGTGCGTGCCTTACTGCTGTGGAGTATATTCTTGGGCCGCAAAGAAGATATCAATTGGTTTTTCGGTGATGGCACCCGTCTTATTTTTCCCGATTATTGGGAATCCTTTGTAGCACCGATCCCAGAAAACGAGCGTAGCGATCTGCTGAACGCTTATTATACGCGCTTAACGGGGAATGACGACTTAGTACGTCGTGTTGCTGCTAAGGCTTGGGCATCGTGGGAAGGGCGTGCAACCACTTTAGAGCCACAACAGAAGCGTATAGACCATTTTACTGAACCGCCACATGCTAACTCTTTAGCACGCATCAGTTGCCATTACTTTAGGCAAAATTGTTTTTTAAAAGACAACGAAGTCTTGACTAATGCTAAGGCTTTAGCGGATATTCCAGGAACCATTATACATGGCCGTTATGATATGGTATGTTTATTGGGGAATGCCTGGGAACTACATAAGGCTTGGCCGAAATCGAATCTAAAAATTATTCGTGATGCGGGCCATGCTATTACGGAGGTTCCTATTATTGACGCAATGGTACATAGTACCAATGAATTGGCAGATATGACGCCGTAAGAGAGAAGTTATTTTAAAAAAGGTTTGAATATGGGTTGAATATGAACAAAGCATGTAGACAATACAAAGTTACAGGGAAGGTTCAAGGGGTTTTTTATCGGCGGGGTGCGCAGCAAAAAGCGCTGGAGCTGGGGCTGACTGGGCGGGTTTTCAATGTAGGAGACGGCTCGGTTGAAGTGGTTGCTTGTGGTGACGTGGAGCATTTAGAACTGCTAGAAGAATGGCTCTGGGAAGGGCCGCCACGTGCACAGGTAGAGGAAGTTGAATCGTGGGATGTGCCTTTTAAACATTTCACGGATTTTTTGGTTGGTTAACAATTGTGGGATTTTGAAGGGATGAAACTCATTTTTTTAGGTTCAGGTTCAGCATTTACAGTGAATAGTGGTAACTATCACTCTAATATGCTATTGGTCGATGATAGCGATTGCAAATTGCTGATTGATTGCGGCTCTGATGTGCGCTTGTCTCTAGCAGAGCTGGGAATGAATTACAAAGATATACACGATGTTTATGTGAGCCACTTACATGCAGATCACGCGGGCGGTTTGGAATGGTTGGGTTTTACTACTTATTTTGACCCCAGCTGCCATAGACCTAATTTATATATACACCATTCTTTGCAGGTACCTTTATGGGATAAAGTATTATCGGGTGGCATGACTTCTATACAAGGCAGTATTGCTGATTTAAGCACTTATTTCAAAGTGCATCTTATCAATGATAATGAACCTTTCAAATGGAACAAACTGAGTTTGCAAACGGTGCAAACCGTACACGTGATGAATGGTTTTAAAATTCTACCCAGCTATGGTTTGATTTTTACGGCGAATGGTACGAAGGTATTTATTACAACCGACACACAATTTGCGCCTACACAGATTTGTGATTTCTATGAATGGGCCGATCTTATCTTTCAAGATTGTGAAACGACCAAAATCGCGAGTGGCGTGCACGCCAGTTATTCCGAACTATTAAGCTTGTCTCCTGAGATTCGCAATAAGATGTGGTTATATCACTATAATCCAGGGCCATTACCTGAAGCCAAAGTCGATGGATTCAAAGGCTTCGTGGCAAAGGGGCAAACGTTTAATTTTGATCTTTGATCGTGTTATTGCGAGCTGAGAGATCCACACGAACCTAAACGAATTCATGACCCAGGGTGAAATCGTTATAGTTCCTCGCTGGCCGGGCCCGGTCACGCGACCTCTCCGTCGTGCTCGTGCCTGCGCGAGCCGGAGACCTCTGTCGCGTGCCACCCGTCCATCACTATTGTGCTTTATAGCAAGTTTGTCACATCAATAGAATATTCCGAGGATCTTTTGTAGGCGTGGCTCGTGAGTGCCCAGAATCAACTTATCAACGAATTACTTAACCTTTACAGCAATGATGGAGTTCAGTGCAAAATCTAATTCATTTTTTCCAACGCTTCAATCCTTGCTTCCAACGGCGGATGACTTGCAAACCACTTTCCAAAACGGCTTTGATGAGAAATTTTAAACGCCGCCATCGATGGCACGCGATTGTCTTCCGGTGTTTTGGCTGTTAATTGTTGCAACCGTTGCAAGGCCGCTATCATGCTGGCTTTATTCACTAAACGCACTGAACCCGCATCGGCTCTGAATTCGCGTCTACGCGAGAATGCCAACACTACTAAGCTTGCTAAAATACCAAATACAATTTCAAACACCATACTGATGAGCCAATAAGCCATCATACTGATACCGCCGCCTTCTTCTTCTTTTTGTAACATTTGCGCAATGGCAAAAGCGACGATGCGCGCGAAGAAGATCACAAAAGTATTCAACACACCTTGTAACAACGTCATCGTCACCATGTCGCCATTGGCGATATGAGAAATTTCATGGCCCAAGACGCCATCCAATTCTTGTTGAGTCATGTTCTGCAACAAACCCGTAGACACGGCTACTAAGGACTTATTTCTGTTCCAACCGGTGGCAAAAGCATTGGGCTCGGGGCTATCGTAAATACCGATCTCAGGCATGCCGATCCCGGCCCTTTGCGCCAAATTCTGCACAGTGGTAAACAACACTCTTTCATAGTTATTGCTAGGGCTTTGGATGCGTTTGACGCCATAGCCATAAATAGCGATGGTTTTGGACAAGAGCAACGAAATAATCGCGCCTGCAAAGCCAAAAATAAGGGCAAAGATGAACAAAGATTGGTAATTTAAGCCCTTTTGCGTTAAATAAGGCGTTACCCCAAATAGGTTTAAAAAGAATGAAGCCACCACGATGACGGCCAAGTTGGTCAATAAAAACAAAATAATGCGTTTGCCCATGATAACTCCTGAGATTAGTTTCAATGACGCGATTATAGCAAAAAATGGTGGGTTGAACATTAAGAGAAAGTCCCTGACGTCTAGATACGTCAGGGATGTTTTTAGATGGGGCTATTTGCCGTTATTCATATGCGACGCAGAGATGCCTTGAGCATAGTTCTGAACCGGCGGGTTTTGGCAGAAGTTTTTCTAATTCACGAATGATTATGCGTCTTAGAGGCAAATTTGGAATTAACTTTTTATTCCCTAAAATCCCTCCGGTCATAGGATTGGT
>JBIPMB010000065.1:0-10839 GCA_044369355.1 Gammaproteobacteria bacterium
AACGGTGTATTTTTTAAGGAGCATAAAAATGTTGAACTTAGCGCGTAACGTGGGGCAAACCATTATGATCGGTGATCACATTCGTATTGTGGTCGTGGCGATTAAACGCAACCAGGTTTGTCTGGGCATTGAGGCGCCGCAGGAAGTTAGCGTGCATCGATCCGAGATCTATGAACGCATTCAAAATGGAAAAAATTTAAATTTTGATTTGGAAATTGAAATAGATGATGCTGATTACGATTATAATGATGATGTAAAGAATTAATGGCCGTCAGATAAGGGGCTGTGTTAGTTCCGCCTTCATTTACCAATAGACGGCTTATAACGAGCTATTTTATATTTCACAGGGTGGTATAAAGATGGGCGGCTCGCGAGCCGCCTCTACAAAAGATCATGCCTATAACAGATTTTTCAGGAATTACAGCACATCTGCATTATCAGACAAATAATTGCTCACACCTTCAGAGGTAGGTTTCATCGCTTTTTCGCCTTTTTGCCAGCCCGCAGGACATACTTCACCGTGTTTGTTGGCAAATTGAATGGCGTCGACTAAACGTAATATTTCATCTATATCACGGCCTATGGGTAAATCATTGATGATTTGGCTGCGTACCAATCCAGTAGCATCCACCAAAACTGCCGCACGAAAAGCAACGCTGGCTGTAGGATGTTCTACGCCATAAGCTTGGCAAATACTGTGGTTTACATCGGCTACCATCGTATACTTTACCGCACCGATGCCGCCCTTGTTGATGGGGGTATTGCGCCAAGCAGCATGTGTAAATTGTGAATCTATAGAAACCGCTATCACTTCTACATTACGCGCTTGAAATTCAGCCATACGCTTGTCCAGAGCAATTAGCTCCGTAGGACAGACAAAAGTAAAATCTAAAGGATAAAAGAAAACTAAGGCTTCCTTACCCTTGGTACGCTCAGCAAAATGGTAATCGCTGATGATTTCTCCATTAGCAAACACCGCGCTGGCTCTAAAATCTGGCGCATTACGCCCTACTAATACTGTCATCTTGGACTCTCCTAATAAATTAAAGAAACACAGGGTAAAAACTACCCTAACTTTTTGTTAAACAAAGCTTTTAACTCGCCGCTTTCGTACAGCGACAATAAGATATCACAGCCGCCGATGAGTTCGCCCTTGACGAAAATCTGTGGGAATGTAGGCCAGCTGGAGACTTGGGGCAAAGTTGCCCGTACTTCTGGGTCGGCCAAGATATCAACAAAAGCGAAGGGTTGGCCCATGGCCTTTAACACCGACACGGCCTGTGCAGAAAATCCACATTTAGGTGCATCTGGGGTCCCTTTCATATAAATTAATACGTCATGCTCTGCTATTTGTGCTTTTAAACGTTCTACTATGGTCATTTTTAGCTCCATATTACATATGGCCTATATTTTAACATGCTTGCTAAAATAGCGCCAGCGCCTTACACTATACTCTTCGCATTTGATTCTTAGGCTTTGTTGCCTGCGCCCATCTCGCGCCAGTCATGTAGAGTACTACACTCCTGGCACTCGAGGGCTGGGCGCCTCGCCTAAAAATCAACTGCTGTGAGTATATATTCTTTAATCTTACAAGGAGAACTATCATGATTGAGTTACCTCCCTTACCCTACCCAATGGATGCCTTAGCCCCTTATATTTCCCAGGAAACCTTGGAATATCATTATGGCAAACACCATCGCACTTATGTAGATAATCTTAATAAACTGCTGGTCGATAATCCTTTGGCCCATGAAGATTTAGAAACCATAATCAAAAAATCTTCTGGTGGTATTTTTAACAATGCAGCACAAGTATGGAATCATACTTTTTATTGGCATTCTTTAACGCCTAAGGCTAGACCCGCTCCAGAAGGCGCTTTGGCCGCTGCGATTAATGCCAAGTTCGGCTCCTTTGAAAAATTTAAAGAAGAATTTACAAAAGCCGCTGTCACCTTGTTTGGTTCAGGTTGGGCTTGGTTAGTCAAAAATCCAGAGGGGGAAATCGAAATTCTGCAAACGCAAAATGCAGCGACCCCAATCACTCAAAATGGCTTTATACCCTTATTAACCTGTGATGTTTGGGAACACGCCTATTACATAGACACCCGTAATGCAAGGCCTAAATATCTAGAAAATTTCTGGGCTGTAGTCAATTGGGATTTTGCTGAAAATAATTTCAAACATGGGTAATTACTAGGGCCTGTAGCCATTGGGTTTAAAAGAACGGCTTTTGTTTAACATTACCGTTGAAAATGTGATTCGCCTATTGCTACCTTACATCATCAACGCAGATGAGAACCGTCATTGCAAGCTTGCGAAGCAATGACGGAGTATCCATGCGCTTATTTCCTATAATGCCGCATCATCCGTTGTCGCTTCTGTTGTTGGCCAGGTGTTAAAACATTCTTTTTACCTTCATAAGGATTGCTATCGGTTTTAAATTGTAATCGTATGGGTGTACCGACAATTTTCAGTGCTTTATGATACACATGCATCAAATAACGCTTATAAGTTTCTGGCAAAGCTTCGGTTTGTTTGCCATGAATAACGATGATTGGCGGTTGATGGCCGCCCGTATGTGCCAAACGCAACTTGATGCGCCGTCCATGTACCATCGGTGGTTCATGACGTGTGGTTGCATCTTGTAAGATCGTTGTCAAACGACCCGTAGTGAGCTCCATACGCGATGATCGATATGCTTGTTTGATATAGGTGTATAAACTGCCTACGCCCGTGCCATGCAATGCTGAAATACACTGAATTTTGACATAGTCTACAAAGTGAAATGAATCTATCAGCGCACCACGCACATTCTTTTTGGTTTCAGTATCCAGACCATCCCATTTATTAACCGCAATAACCACAGCACGACCAGCATCGATAATATAATTAAATAGACGTTGATCTTGCCCTGAAATTTCTTCACGCGCATTGAGTACCAAAATAGACACATCAGCAGCTTCAATAGCTTGCAAGGCTTTGATCACTGAGAAGGTTTCCACTGTTTCAGTCACTTGCGATCGTCGTCTGACACCCGCGGTATCGATAAAGGTATACTCTACACCTTGATGTTCGTGTGGAATATAAATGCTGCTGCGTGTGGTTCCAGGCATATCATAAACAATGGTACGTTCTTCCCCCAATAAACGATTGATCAAGGTGGATTTGCCCACATTAGGCCGACCTACTATGGCGACTTTAATGCCGCTGTGTTTAACTTCTTCTTCTAGTACTTCTTCCGGCTTAGGCAACTCGCCTAAAACGGTTTCCAATAAAACATTGACACCGCGGCCATGGCTGGCAGCAATAGCATGCACATCCGTAAAACCCAATTGATAAAAGTCGGCTACAACCTCATCGATGACTTTACCATCAACTTTATTCACCACTAGATGTACTTTTTTATTCAAGCGTCGTAATTCATTGGCCACGTCCACATCGGCACTGGTAACACCTGATTTGGCATCGACCATAAATAAGAGTATATCGGCTTCTTGCATCGCTAAACGAGATTGCGCTTCGGTTAGATGTTCAATATCCAACGTAGCCTCGCCTATACCGCCAGTATCGATAACGATAAAACGTTGCTCGTCTATACAGCCTTCACCATATTGGCGATCGCGCGTCACGCCCGGTTCATCCACAATTAAAGCATCGCGCGTACGCGTCAAACGATTAAACAAGGTGGATTTTCCCACATTGGGTCTGCCCACAATAGCAATAACAGGTAACATGGTAACTACTCGCCTCTTTTTAATAAAAGCCCTTATTGGACTTTTTTAGACCCCCTCGATGAGTAGTCTACACAACACACTTTCTACAAACTATAAGCAGCCACAGCACCTTTGCTTGACATAACAAAAACGGTATTTCCATTGGCAACTGGGTTTGACGCTATACCTTTTTTATCCATCTGTACACGTGCAACAAAATGGCCATCGGTTTGACTTAACCAATGCACATCACCCATATTGTCGGCAACGACTATATTATCGCCCACAATCACCGGTGCAGTTAGAGTGCGGTTAAATAATTTATTTTGGCGCCACAACACTTTGCCCGTGCTAGGGTCAAAAGCCCACACTCGGCCTTTAGTATCAGTAACAAACAACGCATTGGCAGACAGTGCCAAACCACTGCGTGTAGAAAGGCGATGCTCCCAGATAGAAACAGCTTTAAATTTATCTAGCGCGACTAGGCTACCTTGGTAACTGCCTACATAGATCACATTGTTACTGATCAACGGATTGGCATCGATGTCTACCATACGCGAAATGTCGGAGACACCATTAGGCTCTGCGGCCGCACGCTGCCATAATAACTGACCCTTGTCTAAAGTGACTAAAGTAACTTTGCCGTCAGCACTACCTTGAATGACAATCCCATCATTGATGACGGGCGAACTCCCCCCTTGCAAAATCATATTGGGCACATTGCCTTCATAGGTCCAGATTTGGCTACCATCGTTAGAATGGAAAGCCAATATTTGTTCATCGATGGTCTTTGCTATCACGATGCCGCTGCTGTAAGCAGGTGCCGCAAAGCTTCTATTGGGTAAGGTTGCTGTATAGAGTTTAGCACCATTGCTGGCGTTAAAAGCCAACAATTCACCCTGGTCGTCATTTACAAATAGTTTGCCATCGCCCACCGTAGGCCCTGAAGCCAAGCGTGTGCCTGCTTTTTGCTGCCATACTACTTGGCCATTTTGCGCATTGTAAGCAACCATAGTACCATTTTCACTGACGGTATACAGCTTTCCATCAGCCAATACCGGCGCATAATTAACAATATTTTTACCATTACCATCACCGGTATGTCCACGCCACACCGTCTTAAGCGTGGATGGATTTTGTACCGTCGCTAAAGGTTTGGCCTCTACTTTGTCTTTATCACTGCTACAAGCCGTCAAGCCTAGCAACAGTAAAGCACCTACTAAAATGGCTTTTATTGTATTTTTATTCATTATTTCTTCGCTCCTTGTGTCATTTGCGTCAGTTGTGGATCGCTTAATTTCATTTGCAACATACTGGCCAAGCCAGAAAATTGACTAGCTCCATTGAGTGCAGATTCATAAGCATTTTTTGCTTTATCATATTGTTTTTGTGTTAAGTAGATATCGCCTGTTAGCATTTCAATGAATGGCATATAGGTTTTATCATCTACTTTCTTTAATACGGTTTCAGCATCGCTTATTTTTTGTTGCTGCAACAATATTCGTGCTAAGCGAATACGCGCAATTTGACGAAAAGAAGCGACAGAGCTGTGATCTATAACCCATTGCAATTGACTATCTGCCTTATCATATTGCGCCGCATTGACCGCAACCTGTGCCGCAAAGAATTGCGCCATGCTGGCATAGGGTGTTTTAGGATAATTTTTAACGATGTCGTTGGCAATATCTGTAATTTGTGGGTTATTGGCAATAGCCGTTGCATTCAATAAAACGATATAAGCCTCCGCCGCTTTTTGGGAAGCTGCTGCCTGTTTGTTCATAAACATTTGTACGGCATAAAATAAAGCAATGCCTAAAATCAAACCTATGATGATAGAAACACTGTATTTTTTTAACCACGCTTTAACCGCTTGCGCCTGGTCATCTACATTGTAATATTCTTCCATTGTTAAGAGCTCCTAAGCTTTTCTAAAAAAGTGAATAATTCTGTTGTGGCTACTTTAGTCTGTGGCAAATGTTCATCACGCAAGTGTTTGAACGTTACGCTTTTTTCAATACATTCTTCATCGCCGATGATTAAAGCCCATCTTGCGCCGGATTTATCGGCCTTTTTAAATTGATTTTTAAAACTGGCGTCGCCGCAATGCGTTATGACACGCCAACCTTTAAACTGTAACCGTATACTACGCGCCAATTCTAATGCCGCCAATCGCGGCGCACCCATTGTGCTGATCACATAAATATCAGCAGGTTCGCTAATCTCTTGTTGCTGCAATTGCAATAACAATAATACGCGCTCTAAACCCACGGAAAACCCAATGGCAGGCACAGACTTTCCACCCATTTGCTCTACCAAACCATCATAACGACCACCAGCGCATACTGTTCCTTGTGCGCCCAATTCGTTGCTAACCCATTCAAAGACGGTGTGCGTGTAATAGTCTAAACCACGCACCAAAGCGGGGTTAATTTGATAAGCAATGCCTAAGGCATCTAAACCAGCGCAAACTTCATCGAAATGCGCTTTGGCGGCATCATCTAGATAATCACCCAGCTTAGGCGCATCATAAATAATCTTTTGCGTTTGTATATCTTTACTGTCTAAAATACGCAGAGGATTGGTGTGCAAACGTCGTTGGCTGTCTTCATCTAATTCATGACGATAGCGATTTAAATATTCCACCAATTTTTCTTTGTGCGCCTTCCGGGCAACTGAAGTTCCCAACGTATTGAGTTGTAATACCAGCGGTGCTTGTAAAGATAGATTACGCTTTAGCATTTCAAACAATAAAATGATTTCTAAATCTATATCGGCGCTCATGACACCAAAAGCTTCTACCCCTAATTGGGAAAATTGACGGTAACGCCCCTTTTGCGGCCGCTCATGTCTATACATAGGGCCCATATACCACCAACGCTGCACCCCTTGCGTTAATAATCCGTGCTCTAAACCTAAACGAACCGCACTGGCTGTACCTTCTGGACGTAAAGCCAAGCTGTCACCATTTCTATCGTCAAACACATACATTTCTTTTTCAACAATGTCGGTTGCTTCACCTATATTGCGTTTAAACAATTCTGTTTTTTCTAAAATGGGTGTGCGGATTTCATCATAGCCGAATGAGTAAACTGTCTGACGTATAATGTTTTCAACATGACGCCACAAAGCACTGTCGCTAGGCAGTACATCGTTCATACCTCGTATTGCTTGGATATATTCCGCCATGGTGTAACTACTCGCCTCTTTTTCGACAAAAGCCCATATTAATTTTCACCTAAGCGCGGTGCTTGACCATCGACTATAGGCGCATGCGCACTGCTCAAATCGGATTGGGATTGGGCAGCATGCCTTCTTTTAGGTTTAAACGCTGGTGTAGTGGTACTATTCGCTGTGGTCTCTGGTGCTGGCGATGCTATGGCATTGCTTGCAGGCATCGTTGATGCTGGTGCCATTGGTGCTGTATTAGCATTGCCTGCGGGAGTAACGGTCATAGGAGTTGCTGGCATTGCAGTCGTATTTTGTGCGGGAGCAGATGGATTAGCCGTAGTTGTGCTATTCAATAAATCAGCACTCGCGCCTAAAGCACCGCCCACTTGATCAGGCGTAGCGGGCGTTTGTGCTGCTGTATTTTCTGCTTGCAAAGTTTTTTGTAAAGTAGACACTTGCGACAAGGTTGTATCTACCGAGGTATTCAATGTTTTTATATTAGAATTGTAATTTTGCCACCACAAGACTAGCGAAATAGCAATAAAAGCGATTACGCCCAAGCCCATCCAACGCCAATAACGATCACCGTGACGTCTATCGCGAGTAATATATTTAGGCACGCTGGTAGAAACTTTATCTTGCAAGGACAATTGATTGAATAATTGCATCACATCCATTTCAGAAATGCCAACCAATTTAGCATAGCCACGCAAATAACCGCGCACGAAAGCTAAGGATGAGAAAGCGTCAAAGTTATCGGCTTCTAAATCTAAGATATATTGGGTTTGCAAACGCATTTCGCGAGCGATATCCCATTCGTTTAAGTGCAATGCCAAACGCCTATCGCGTAATAAAGCGCCTGGGCTCATAATCGCCGCTTCATCATGTCTTAAATCAGAAAATGCTTCCTGTGAGTCTGCCTTCATGCCACACCTCGTGTTGTTGCTAAGTATTGACGGTATTGTACCGAGTTAGGATAGAGTGCCTTCAATTGTTTTGCTAAATTCATTGCTTTTTCTTTATCTCCCAATGCTTGTGCGCTTTGAATCCCCAGCCACAAAGCATCTGGTGATTGTTCTCCTGTTGCCGTATATTGTGTTAAATAATTTTCTGCTGCTGCCCAATCTTTGGCATTCACACTAATTTGTGCCATTTGCAACAGTGACGTTGCTAATCTAGGATCGATGCGCAATGCCTTTAAAAAATAATCTTTAGCCATCGCCGCATCTTTTTGTTCCAAATGGCATAAACCTAAATTTTCATACGTTTGCGCCGTACTGACATAATTGGGATCGTCAATGGCTTTATGAAAATAAGTATAAGCCGCGGTATAGTTTTTTTGCTTACACAAGAAAACACCATAATTATTGGCCGCATCGCCCTTTTCTGTTGCTAGAGAATATGCGCGTTTATAATAACGCTCAGCTTCTTTAGCGTTGCCAATCTTGTCATAATAATAAGCCATACTGGCCGTTACTATACTAGAATCGGGATCTTGCTTTTGCGCCATCAGCAATTTTGTTTTAGCTCGTTCTATATCGCCTTGTTGCAAATAGCCTACCCCTAACTCAGCATTAATGGCCGCTGCCTTAGGGTTATAGCTTAAAGCACTCAGGGGCACCCCATTATCAGTCGTAGGATCGTTGCTATTTTCGGATACACATCCGGCCACAGCCAACAAGAGCATTATGCCCGTTAGATACCTACAAATAACCCTCATTTTTGCCATTATCACTATGCCAATTAGCTGAAAGCGCCATTATACGGCAGTCTAGGGTATAAATAAAGGGTAATAATTGTATAAAATATGAGCGGAACCTACTGCAAATGCACCTTTCCCTAGTGACACTTGAAACTAGATAAGGGCTCCAGTTCAATGCATTTCTTTACTAATATGTCGCGGATTAAATATGCCAGCCTGCTTTCATTCCGCCCTAACCAGCCCCACAGAGATCTGCCTCTATGTTCCTCTTCAGCTCTACGTTGAATACTTTCCACTGTATCATAAAAAGTCTTGAAGCTAGTAAATGCATTGGCGAACTCTTCAAAAGCAGTGTAAATTTCATCTAATAGCTTCTGGCTATGTGGAGGGACTTTATTAAATCCAACTAGGCGCGCATATTGAACTTCCATATACAGAATAATCCTCCTTAATTGTAAAATAAACTCTGATTCTTGTGACTCTATCTTGGAATTTTTTGAAGATGCTTCTTCTTCGAAAAATCCATATCTCGGTACGTTCTGTCTATGTGAATATGATTTTGGTTCTTTTTGAGATGAATCGTCCTGACGTAATTTGTCTAACTCAGACTTACCGAAAACTTTTTCTTCTTTAGTGTTAGGTACTATGGCCACAGTGTCATGAGATATAATAGGAATCTCTGTATTGCCATCATCAATAATATCTTCTTCTTTTAATTCTGATGTCGCTGCAGAATTCTCATTAGTAACAACAGATGATTCTGGAGAAATAATATCTGAAGAATTAGATGGCGCTATTTCTTGTTCTTGTTGGGCAAGAATTGGCGCCATCCATTTCTCTATTAAAGATTTATATTCTGGAAAATATTGTTGAGATTTCTCTATCATCAAAAGTAATATTAAATATTCCTTACTCCCAATATCTATAAAATCCGGATCAGATCGAATATGTTTTTCAAATAAAATTTTTATAGCTTTTATTATACGAGCCCTTTCGTCCCAATCAAGATTAGAACGAATATCTTTTCCCATCACGCTTTCTTGCAACCATGTTTTACATTTATCATCTAAGAGATAATTTCGCTCTCCACTCATTAGGTCCGGCTTTCCTATAACTTTAAAGTACTTTAAAAGTGTTGTTGAAAAGGCATTAATTCCACCTCCAGTTGTGGAGCTAACAAAATAATTACGTAAATACCAATCGCTTAAGATTATCTTGTATAGCTCTGGTTGTTCAGAGGCTACTCTTTTTCCAATTTCGCTGAAATATCTAACAAAAGTAGAAAAAATTAAAAAAAGAATGTGATTTGGCACTGCCATTAACATATCCATTTCTATACCAGCTAACATACCCATATCTTTAGCTGCTTTTATTCCTGAATCATGTTTAAACAAACGTATTCCTGCTTCATGTGATAATAAATTCTCGTTTAATGACTTAATAACTGTTTCTTTATCTGAAGCTTGAGTGATAATATCAGTATCAAAATATTTACCCCCTTCATGAAATATAATTGATAGCCGTAAGGTATCGCTCGCGCAGACATAATCAACTTTATCCTTTATATAATCTTGCACTAAGTCGTAATTAATATAGTCCTTACATTGGCTATCAACATCTATTAATATTACACGATTCTCATTACACTTTCTCTCCAAATCATCCCAATCGGCAATTAATCTTTTCGAAACAAATAACTTTACTGTTTCATTATCATTAAATCTGGCATGTAAAAAGATATTATTTAGAAAATTTTGTTGACTATCTTTCTTTGACCCAAATAGTTTGTTTACTGCCGTTGGAACTTGATCCCCAAACCAAACTAAAAAAGTTAATGGTGGTATTTCTTCAGTCTTGTATGTTTCTATTAATCTATTGTGAAATGCACTAAACTTATCACCGCCATCTGATAGCATTCTCCCTTGAACCTCTTTCATTGGGTTTGCAGAAGGTACAGCTTGCATAGATTGTGAATCACCGCTACTCTGTGATTGGGGTTTTTCAGTGTCTGCTATATTTGCGCTCATTTTTACCTTCATTATAATTTATAAAAAACATATTTAGAGATTGAATATGTGTGCAAATATTATACCGGATAGTACCTAACAAAGCAAGTCATCTCTGATCTACATCAGCAATTCTCGGTGAAGGTCAAAATATAAACATAAGCTTTAAAAAGGGCTTAAATACTATCAAGCTTGGTTTCTTTTGGACAAAATGCTTGCTGTCCAATAGACAAAAATTATGTAGAACAGCG
>JBIPMB010000049.1:0-13038 GCA_044369355.1 Gammaproteobacteria bacterium
CCGTCGTGCTCGTGCCTGCGCGCGCCGAGGACCCCATCACCGGGACACCCCGCCATCACTATTGTGCCTTGTATTGAGTAATTCATATCAATCTGTACTTTTGGGGTAATAATTAGATTTAGTTTCTGCATAGTTACTTTCCATGAAAATTTCTTGAATGAAATCTGGTATGCGTTGTAACAGCCACGATTTGCCAAAACCTGGAATAGCACCCGTTATAAAGCCCACATGGCCTCCTGTAGTCGATAATTCTAAGGTCACTGAAGATGACAGTTCATCGGCATCAGGAATAATGCTGGTGTCTGTGAAAGGGTCGTCTGCGGCATGAATAATTAAAGTGGGAATAGCAATAGATTTTAAATACTGCCTAGAACTGGATTTTTGATAATACTCTTCTGCACTTTTAAAACTATGTAAAGGTGCCGTCACTTTATCGTCAAAGGACCAGAAATCATGGATGTTTTTCATCTCCGCCTCTATAGGCAACAGCATTTTTCGTTCCTTTTTTAGGAACTTTTGCTTCAACTGTTTTATTAAATACCATTGATAGAAACGTGAGAAACCGTGTTGCATTCTATCAGCCGATTTATTGAGTAACATAGGAACGGAAACAGCTACCGCACAGTGTAGTGGGTTGTTTGTGCCGGTTTCTCCCAACCATTTTAATAATACATTGCCGCCCAGCGAATAGCCGATTGCCCCTAGCGGGGTCTGTGGATAGCGTTGTTGTAACACCTCTATAACGCATTGTAAATCGGCCGTGTCTCCAGAATGATAATAGCGCGGCTTACGATTGATTTCGCCACTGCAGCCGCGAAAATGCATCAACACAGCGCGATAATTCAATTGTTGCAAGGTGTATAACATATCGCGCACATAATGCGAATTGACTGAACCCTCGAGTCCATGCAAAATCACAATAATAGGTGCATTTAAATTTTGATTGACCCAGTCCAAGTCGATAAAATCGCCATCGGCTAATTCTAAACGTTGCCTTATCGTTGTAGGCTTTTTCTTAGCCCAGGAGAAAACCGGCCACAGCGTTTGCAAGTGCGGCCCCGGCAACCACCAGGCGGGTTTGAAGGAAGATGGCTTGATCATGTGGATATAATAACAAATAGTGTCATTTTATTGCAAATTTCAGCATAATTTGCTATTGTCACCGCATTCAAAGAAAATAAAGGCCTCAAAACCATGCCCTGGCAACAGTTACATTTCACCGTCAATGCCGATGAAGTTGAACTCATCAGCGAACTATTATTTGCAGCCAATGCATTATCCGTCAGCTGCAGTGATAATCAGGACAATGCTATTTTTGAGCCTAAAGATGGCACTCGTTTGTGGGAGCAAACACAAATAATTGGTTTGTTTGAGGTTGATTGTGACATGAATGATGTATTGAAACACATCATCTTAGGTCTTACACCGCAACCATTGCCACCTTATCATGTGGATATTTTAGAAGATGCCGTTTGGGAACGCGCTTGGTTAGAACATTTTAAACCGCTTTGTATCAACGATACTTTGTGGATCTGCCCTAGCGAAGGCGAAAAACCTAAGGACGATAAACCGGTATTATGGCTAGATCCTGGCTTAGCTTTTGGTACCGGTACACACGCTACTACTGCTTTGTGTTTAGAAGCTTTAACAGAATTACCACTCAAAGGTTTAACCATTATGGATTATGGTTGTGGTTCCGGTATTTTAGCTTTGGCTGCTTTAAAGTTAGGCGCTAAAAAAGCGTATGCTATAGATAATCATCCGCAAGCATTGTTAGCAACACGCGATAATGCTGTTAAAAATAATATTGCTGAAGAGAGCTTAATAGTATTGTCCCCAGCCGAATGTCCAACCGTGCATTACGACCTATGGATAGCCAACATCTTGTTGAATCCATTAATAGAATTAGAACCTTTGTTTGCTGAACGCATCCCAGCGGGCAAAACCTTATTATTATCCGGCATATTAGAGCGCCAGGCTGATGAATTATTACAACATTATGATAAAGATTTTATCTTACAAAAAAAATTAGAGCGGAATGAATGGATGTTACTGTTGTTAACGCGAAAATAATGTCAAGGCGTACCCCAGGTTTTTTGGATCCACTCTAAAGAGCGTTGCTTTGTTTCGGGCAAGAAGAAATAACAAAAAACAAAGCCTAGCGCGCAAACACTGGCATATAATAGAAACGTAGTCGCTGCACCAAAATAAGATAAAATCGATAAAAAGGTTGCAGCCACGATAAAATTAGCTGCCCATTGAATGGCGGTGACGATACTCATGGCAAAACCGCGGCATTGCAGAGGATAGATCTCCGCGATAATAACCCAAAATAAGCCGCCTATACCCAAAGAGTAACCAGCAATATACAACACCATTAGTGACAATAGAACAATTCTATTTTCAGAACTTTGTCCAGCTTCTGGCAAGACATAACTCAATAACAATAGACTAATCCCCGCAATGGCAAAGCCATAGAGCAATAAGCGACGACGGCCTAGTTTATCCACGCACAACAAAGCCACGATACTCATTAAGGTATTGACCACACCCATAATAAAAGTAGCAAAGATAGAGGCCTGGGTATCGGCAAAGCCCAGTTGATTAAATAGGATTGGCCCGTAATACATGACGGTATTGATACCCACAAATTGTTGCAACATGCCTAAAACGATGCCTATCAATAATACTTTACGCCATGGTTTTGCGAGCAGATCACGCCATTTGAAGAATTGTGCATTGAGTGTGTCAGAGATTTCTTCGAATTCACTGTCTATATTGGCATTGCCGCGCAAACGGCTCAGTGTTTCTTTTGCTTTTTTGGTTTGGCCTTTTAACACCAACCAACGTGGTGAAGTAGGTAATAATAATAAACCCAATAATAAAAATACTGCCGGAATTAAGCCCGAGCCTAACATCCACCGCCAAGCTTGCGTTGCCGCTAAGCCATAGTCGACTAAAAATGAAATAGCTTCACCACTGGTTATCATTACCACGCTCAATAATATCAACGCACCGCGTTTATTGGCGGGTGCCATTTCGGAGATAAATAAGGGCGTAGTATACGATGAAATACCTATGGCTAGGCCGATGATCAACCTACCTGCAATTAAAGCCCACACCTGCCAGGCCATCATCGCCACTATCGTACCCACTATAAAAAACAGTGCCGATAACAATAGCATCATGCGTCGACCCAGATGATCCGCCAAAAAACCGCTACACAATGCCCCCAATAATGCGCCTAAAACTACACTAGACACCACCCATTCCGATTGCAGTGTATTCAATACAAAACTTTGTTGTATAAAAACCAGCGCGCCTGAAATAATGCCCGTATCGTAACCAAATAAAAATCCGCCTAAGGCGGCAATGGATGCGACTACCCATAAAAAATAGTTTTGATTTCTGCTATTCATCCTTTTAATTATCCTTTAACCAATATGGTTGGCTTCTTTTTGTATATTTTAACAAATGTTTCTTGCCATAAGCATAAAGCTGTCTATAACTGTCAATGGGTCTTCCTATTATCTTATATTCATCAGGCATCACTAAAGGACGTTCAGTGAGTCCCAAAGATGGGAGCGGAGGCAATAAAAGATCCTGCGAGATAATAAAGGATTTGTGTGACTGTTCTTTGCTAAAGCGATAACGGTATTCTTTATCCAGTTCAGCCGTTAGATCTTTAAGCCAAAGCCAATTTTCCAAAGATTCACCCGCCCAAATGACACAAGGATGTCTGCTATGCGTAGCTTTATAAGGCGCACTAAGCCCATTTTCGTGAAGAACAGTACACAGTATTTGCACGGATTCCAAAATCATTTTCACAACATGGCTATCGTAATGATATTGTGCGCACAGTGCTAGATCTTCATCTAAATAAAATATATTCAATGCGATTTCTTCTCAATAGCCCTGTAATTCATTACACGGATCCCTCATAAACGCATTGCGCGTCACCTTCCATCCACACTGGCTCATTTTTTCCTTGCCAATGAATGATTAATTCGCCACCCGTTAATTGTACTGTCACGGGGCTCTGACAATCACCATCGCGTATGGCCACTACAGCGGCCGCGCACGCACCGCTGCCACAAGCCAAGGTTTCGCCTACGCCGCGTTCATATACGCGTAAAGCCAAACGATGCTTATCTATTATTTGCATAAACCCTACATTGCTCTGTTTAGGAAAACTTGGATGCATACACAATGCTTTTCCTACGGTTTGCACTGGAGCATTGTCTATGGTGTCTACTCGCAATACTGCGTGAGGATTGCCCATGGATAAAGCCGAAAATTTACAGGTTTCATCGTCTAAAACAATTTCATACTGTTCTTGCTGTGGTAGCTGTAACGGAATAGCTGCGGGTGTAAAATCAGGCGGTCCCATATCAACCTTAAACCTTTGCGCACCTACCTTTTTAACCGTCATCAATCGATTGCAAGTCAGTAACTGTAACTCTTTATTGTTATCTATTTTATGCTTTAGCGTCAAATACAAAGCCACAGCACGCGCGCCATTGCCGCATTGCTCTACTTCACCGCCATCAGCATTATAGATCTTATAATAAAATTGATTATCTTCTTTTCTCTTTATCATCAACAGCTGATCAAAACCTATACCTGTTTGTCTAGGTGACAGTTGTTTAATCTTTTCACTAGGCCAAGCTTCAGGATTCTCATCTAGATCCAATAATACAAAGTCATTGCCCAACCCCTGCATTTTAACAAAAGGTTGTTTTTGTTCGTGGGATAATAGATCGGCTATCGTTTCACGTCTGCGTATCAATTGTGTTTTATCCTTATAAACCAGCACTTCAGCACAACGGGGTCTCGCATTATAGTGTGAACCCATACTAAAACCATAAGCGCCTACGCTGCGTATAGCAATCAGATCGCCTGGATTAATCGCTAATAAACGCGATTTCCCTAAAAAGTCACTGCTTTCACACACGGGTCCCACTAAATCCACCATGATTTCTTTCTGCGTTAATTTTTTTACCGCAATAATTTTATGGTGCGCATCGTACAAAGCAGGACGAACCAAATCTGTCATGCCTGCATCTAAAATGGCAAAGGTTTTACTGGCGGTTTCTTTGATATATTCTATTTTAGACACTAAAATAGCGGCATTGGCGACAATGACTCGTCCCGGTTCCAGCCATAGCTCTAAAGGATAGGGTGCTTGTTTTTGCAACGTATTTAATAGCGTAGCAGCATAATCTTCTAAAGAGGGTGGTGTTTCGGTGTCGTAACACACCCCCAAACCGCCGCCTATATCCACATGCTGTAAAATAATATCTTGTTCTTTTAAAGCCGTTACCAATTGCAAGACACAACTTAAGGCTTCAGCAAAAGGGGATAACTCTAAAATTTGTGAACCTATATGACACGCCATGCCTACGGCTTTTAATGCTGGCAGTTGCTGTATGGTTTTGTACACCGTCATCACATCGTTTTTATCGATACCAAATTTATTATGGGCTAAACCGGTGGAAATATAGGGATGCGTATGCGCATTGATATCGGGATTAATGCGAACGGCCACGGCAGCAATTTTGCCCTGACTCGCAGCAATATCATTGATGCGATGTATTTCGGGCAAAGATTCTACGTTAAAAACACCGATGCCTGCGGATAAGGCTTCTCTAATTTCAGCGGTTGTTTTACCTACCCCCGAAAAAACAATTTTTTGCGGATTCGCACCGGCTGCTAGCGCACGCGCTAATTCACCACCGGAAACAATGTCAAAGCCTGCGCCCAATTCGGCTAATATTTTTAACAACGCTAAATTGCCATTGGCCTTGACTGCATAACAAATGCGATGCGGGTGTTTGGCAAAGGCTGCATCGACTGCATGCCAATGTCGCTCTAGGGTTTGTTGTGAATAAACATAACAAGGCGTACCATACTGCTCGGCAATTTGTGCCACAGCAACATCTTCGGCGTATAGGTCATTCCCTCGATATAAAAAGTGATCCACTCAAAGCCCCTAATATGCTCGGGCAAAAACGACTTGCTGCTTCGTTTTCTGTCCGGTGAATATACATTGCCCTTCCTTGCCATCTTGTGCCAAAGGAATACATCGTGCACTGACTTTCAATGGTTTTAAATATTGTTCGATCTCGGGCGAATCTATCGCGTAGCAATGGGCAAAACCGGCATTATCTTTACTAAAATAAGCTTCAAATTCATCGCGACTAGTCACGGTGACACTGCGCTCGCGCCTATAGTCTACTGCTCGCGTAAATAACCCGGTTTGAATCTCTTCTAACATTTCCGGTATAACTTCCGCTAATTCAGCCACTTTTTTATTTAGTCTTGTTTTCACATCTTGATCGCGTCTATACAAACACACTGCGTTATCAGCGATATCTCTAGGACCAATCTCCAAACGAATCGGCACGCCTTTTTTAATCCACTGCCAATTCTTTTCACCACCAGCCATGTCTCTAGTGTCGATTTTTACTCGTAGTTTTTCATCGCGCCACAGACATTTTTGTAACTGCTGTTTTAACGCTTCACAGAAAGATAATACATTTTCTTTGTCTTCTTCTTTCTTATAGATAGGCAAAATAACGATTTGCTGCGGTGCGATTTGTGGTGGCAATACCAAGCCATTGTCATCGCTGTGTGTCATAATGAGGCCACCGATCAAACGTGTAGACACACCCCAAGAAGTCGTCCAAGCATATTGAATGTCTCCTTGTTGATCCGTAAATTTAATGTCATAACCTTTAGAAAAATTCTGTCCCAAGAAGTGTGAGGTGCCCGCTTGCAAAGCCTTACCATCTTGCATCATTGCTTCCATGCAATAGGTGTTCACTGCACCCGGAAAACGCTCGCCTTCTGTTTTCTCGCCCACAATAACCGGCATCGCTAAAACGCCCTCTACAAACTCTTGATACAGATTTAAAATTTTCTTCGTTTCAACTTGTGCTTCATCGGCAGTCGCATGTGCAGTATGCCCTTCTTGCCATAAAAATTCAGATGTACGCAGAAACAAACGCGTACGCATTTCCCAGCGCATAACATTCGCCCATTGGTTTAATAGAATAGGCAAGTCTCTATAGGACTGCACCCATTTGCTATACATAGTGCCGATGATGGTTTCGCTGGTAGGACGTATCACATAAGGTTCTTCCAATTCGCCGTCGGGTTTCAAACCGCCTTTGCCATTGCTGATCAGACGATGATGCGTTACCACAGCGCATTCTTTGGCAAAGCCTTCTACATGCTTGGCTTCTCGTTCCAATTGGCTTAAAGGAATCAATAAAGGGAAATAAGCATTCACATGTCCCGTTTCTTTGATGCGCTCATCCAATATTTTTTGAATACGCTCCCAAATGCCATAACCCCAGGGTTTAATAACCATACAACCGCGCACGGGCGATACTTCGGCCAAATCCGCTTCGGCTATGACTTGTTGATACCATTCTGGATAATTTTCTTGCCGAGTAGGCGAAATAGCACTTTTTTGCATGAGGGACTCAATCTATTAGTTTTAAGGATAATCTTAGCATTATATAAATAAGTGGGGGGTATTACAACTCATCCCTTGTTTAAGCAACCTATTGCCATCATGCTGGTTTAATGCTCTCATCTTCTGTTCCCAAGGTATTAAGCCATTTAAGAATTGCATCATGATTAATCACTTTACTTTGCCCAAATTCCTCTTGCCATCGCGCTAGAGTTTCACAGTTTAGCGTCTCTTTTGCGTTCATCTTCTTTGAGACGCTGAAATTCCTTAATAAGGTAAAGCTTAAATTCGACAGACACCCAAGATGCAAACTCGAAAGCAATATCTTTATGGGCATAGGTTCCACCATAGCAATAACGGCAACATTAGAATTCAGTACATTCACTTTTACCATCAACTCACTCCCCATAACCCAATGTATCCAAATACTTTAATAATAAACTAGGTAATACCAGAATATCATCGTCAAAGCAAGGTTTTATGTTTGCTCTGGCGATCGTTGGCAGGTATGACTCAATCTTTAACGTGTATCATCGCGATCTATGGCATCAGGCTGATCGATGATTTTGCGGTGTGGTGAGACTATCTATTCTTTTTTGAACGCCATTTTCTACTTCTTCTACTTGCTTAGAAAGTTCATCTACTTTCTTAGTAAAGAATGAATGTGTGTTCCTAGCAAATATTTGTACTTCTTCTTGCAAATTTCTTTTATCTTCAGGAATAAGTTCTAGTTTTTCACGTTCTGCTAGCAATTGGCGCGCAGTTTTACCGTCATTGTGGCCTCCTTCAATAGGAACATTTAGATCGGCGCCTTTTTCTAACAAAAACGCAGCATAGGCATAATTGCTAGTTAGGATAGCTGTATGCAGCAAAGTGGTCTTTTCATTAGAATCTTTATATTCTAAGACCTTATTTAATAGAAGATTTAGCACCTCTTTATTAATACGCTGCGTCAGCCATACAAATAACTCCTTAGCCGACCTTTCTTCTTGGCGTAAAAAAAGCATCTCCACTATTTTAAGTAAGAAGAATATTTGTTTGTTTGGATCTTGTAAGAACAGATCTTTTACGTCTTCAATTATTTTTGTGTCGTTATACCGCATAGATTGCTCTAATACAATAGCTAAGCCATTATAAAACTCTCGCCTTACTTTTTCATGCTGAAGCAGCTTAAGAACAAAATCTTCATGCTCATATACTACGAGCATATTCATCATATACCAGGTCAGTGGGTAAGACTGTATACGTGGATCAGCTAATAATAGTTCCATACCTTCCCAATAAGCGTTTTCTACAGCCATGTCGATTGCACAACGTTTATGGCTATCTGTTGCTAAAGTATCAACTTTACCCTGGCTCAATATTTTTTTTATCGTTTCTGTATCTTGAACCAAAACAGCTACATGCAAATGTGTAAAACCATTTGGAGATTCTTCCTGGAAAGATTTTGCCGCTTCAGGTGTTTGTGGAAGCTCTACTTCAGAAAAAACACTGCCTTGCCCCCATGGTTTCTTATGCCCAGGGCCATCGTAACGATATACGGATAAGGACTTATGCTTTTTTTCAGCTTCAGGATGAGCTGCTTCTATGGATTTTTTTAAATCATCTATGGATACTAAACCGCTAGGTATGACAGAATTATTAGGGTCAAAATGATTTATTTGCCCACCACCTTCTAAAACGCGATGAATAGATGTAAGATGATTGCTTTTTAAAATCTTTATGTAAACATTGGGCATTTTTATAAAAAACTTTAACTGTTCATCGAATTGATCTTGTGTCAAGTCCGGGTCTTTATTTAATTTTGCTTGGTTTTCTATAATTATCAGTCGGGTATTCATCAGCGCTGGCTCTACTAAATAGAGATGATTAGCTTCGGCCCCCTGAAGCTGAACGTCTTTTGTTTCATCAAAATTAGGCTTAAGCTCTGGCTTCAATATAAGTGTATCCACATTTTTGCCGTGAAAAAGTATAAGGTCATTAGTCCATTGAACAAAAAGTTCGCGCAACGTACCGTAAAATAGTGTTTGGGGTAATACAGATGACAATGGTCTATCCAATTGCGCTGCACTGCCATCCCAGGCATTCAGCAATGCAATCGTCATAAGATAATAATCTTCTCGCCCTTGTGAGTGATAAAAATTGTGCAAGTCACAAAGCCCAGCACATAATCCCTCTACGCTAAAAAATGGGTTCTCTTTAGCCTTAACTGCACGCACAGAGGGGTCATTTTTTGCATTAATCTCTCCTGCTTGTAAGTCTAAAAAATCTTCTATCTTCTTAACGGGTTGGCCCAATGAAAAAGAACCAGGTAATTTATGAATATTCTCTGCTGTAGGTGTTTCACCTACAAAATAATCCCAACTGGCAGCATAAAACAGCATAATCTTTTTGGTGAATACGGTGTTAGCATCATGTTTGCATTTAGATAAAAGTTCTAACGGCGTTAAGCCATCCACGAGCGGCTCATCTAAATTGAAAACACCGTTTGTTTTGAGCAGTAATTGCCTTAATAAAACATGTAATACAGCCGAGGATCCGTCCATAATCGCCCAAGGCAGCAGTGTTTTAATTTCATCTGCACTCAGTAGCTCAAAAATTATTTGATCGTCTTTTGCGGAAAATAACCGATCCAGTCTGGTTTTGTTTAGAAAATGAATGTCACCGGATAAAACTGCTTTAAAAGCAAGTAACTTTAAAAATAAACTCTCTTTATCGTCAATTATCGTTATGGGATCGGTTGTGGTGATAATCCATGATTGTGTCGCTGCGATATAAGAAAATGGAGGACGTTCCGCAGCGGCTACGCTTTCATAGGCTTCTGCTGTATCAAAAACAAAGGTATTCGTAGAAAGCAGTGCTGCATTGTCTTGTAGCAGAACGGCTAATGCCACATAATCTTCTTCACGATATTTTTTACAGAATTGATCATACAGTTCTGATAATGTCATTTCTTACCTACAGGAGTTTCGATTTGAAGCCATAGCACCGATCATTCCTTGAGCATGACTTTCTGCTCCTCTTATTCCTACAGCAAAAAATAAAAATGTGTTCCTAAACTTTATTTGCAGTTTTTCGTCCCACTCTCTTTCATCTTCAGGAATAAGATCTAGCTTTCCACGTTCTACTAATAATTCGCGGGCTGTTTTACCATTATCGTACCCGCCTTCAACACGCACGTTTAGATCAGCGCCTTTTTCTAACAAAAACACAGCATAGGCATCATTTTCAGTTATGATAGCTTTATGTAACGGCGTAATTTTTTCATTAAAACGGCGATACTCTATACTCGTGTTTAACAGAATATCCAGCGCCCCTGGACTCATACGCTGTGCCAGCCATACAAATAGTTCCTTAGCCGATACTTCTTCACGAAGTATAAAGAGGGGCTCTATCATTTTAAATAAAATCGGTAGGTGTTTTTCTTCATCTTGTAAAAACAAATCTTTTACGGCTTCAATTATTTTTGTACCGTTATCGCGCATAGATAGTTCCACTATATCAAATAAGCTATGGCTTACTTTTTTATGCTGAATAAGCCTAAGAATAAAGTCTTCGCGTTCATATTTTACGAGATGCTTTATCTTGTCATCGGAAAGATAAAAAGATTCTATCTCTTCTTCTGCTAACAATAGTTCCACGCCTTCCCAATAAGCGTTTGCTACCGCTATATCAATTGCATAACGTTCATAGTCATCCTTTGCTAAAATATTAACTTTTTTGGCAGCTAGTATTTCTACTACTGTTTTAGTATCTTGAACCAAAACGGCTACATGTAAATGTGTAAAGTGATTTGGGGATTCTTCTTGAAATGCTTCCGCTGCTTCGGGCGTTTGGGGTAATTCTTTAAAAATACGGCTTTGTTCCCACGGCTCTTTATGCCCGGGACCAGCATAGCGATATACCAGTACGCTCCGATGTTTTGGATAATCCTCCCATTCAGAGTGAGCTTGTGTTATTAAATCTTTTAAGGCTTCCACAGAATAAGCATCTAACTCACCTAGCTTCCTTAGATTATCTCTATCTCTTATATCACCCGGATCAAAATAGATGGTTCGGCCATCACCCTCTAAAGTAGAAATGGATGTCTTATGATCATTTTGTCCATAAGCTATATACGCATTGGGTATTTGTGTAAGATACGTTAAATATTCTCCAAATTGTTCTGCAGTATCGTAGGAGCCAAAATTCCAATGTCTATACTCTATCAATATCAGCTGTGTATCTGCTTCGGTTTCCGATTTTACTAAGTCAAACCGCGCCATCGGAAATTGAGTCTCGATCCCGGCTTTCGGTCTCAGTATTAATGCATCTATATTAGTACTATGAAAAGCCGAAATATCATTAGTCCATTGCTCAAAAAGTTCACGCAAAGTCTTATAAAAGCGCGCTTGCGGCAATATAGCGGGCAATTCTTTATCGAGCAATTTTTTGTCTAATTGTGCTGCAGTGCCCTTCCAAAGCTTCAACAACGCAATAGTCATTAAATAATAATGAGCTAGCCCCCGTGAAGCATAATAACCATATCGATAGCTAAGCCCTACACATAGCCCCCAATTACTAAAAAAGGGGTTATCTTTTGCATTAACGGCACTCACAGAGGGATCATTCTTTGCAGCAATCTCCTCTGCTTGTACATCTAAAAACCGTTCTATATTAGCGTGAGGTTGGTCTAATGAAAAATGCTGCGGTAAGTTATGAATGTTCTCTACGGTAGGCGTTTCACCTACAAAGTAATCCCAAGTGGCCGCATAAAACAGCATCATTTGTTTCGTAAATTTAGAATCAGGATTGCTTTTAGATAAAAGTTCTAGCGGCGTTAAGCTATCTACTAGTGGCTCGTCTAAGTCGAAAACACCATTGGTTTTTAACAAAAATTGCTTTAATAAAGCATGTAAATCATCCGAGGATCCGTCCACAATGGCCCTAGGCAGTAACGCTTTAATTTCCTCTATACTCAGTTGTTTTTGGTCATACAGTTCTGATAATGTCATATTCTTCTACCTTCAAACTATAATTATAATAACGCCTATTGTACAGAAGTTGCTCTATAATAGCAAAGATAAACACAAACCAACATTTTTTTTCTAAGTGCCTGATTTTTAATATTTTTCGTTGCACCGTGAAAAGAAGGTAGCCAGAGGTTTCACCCCCGCAGCTTTATCTGCGGAGGTTTTTTATGAAGAGCGATTAATTGTCAGCGCCATTGTCGCTGTTATCGCCGTTGTCGCTATTATCGTCATTGTCGTCAGATGAATCATCACTATTGCTGTTATTGCCAGTAGCACTATTGTCATCAGATGATCCTTCATTACCAAAACCGCTATCGTCAGCAGCATTATCGCCCGCATTACTATCAGCATCGTCAGAAGCATCGGTATCACCCAAATTCGCGGCGGACGAAGAAGCGGCTGTAGGATTATCCACGAGTAAAGCTGGTTTTGCAGTACTGTTCGTCGTAGCAGCTAAACTTAAGCCAGCAAAACTTACCAATAATATTGCGGATAAAACAGACCATATACGTTTCATAGAAAAATCTCCATTAAGAAAAGTTTTTG
>JBIPMB010000050.1:0-12983 GCA_044369355.1 Gammaproteobacteria bacterium
CATTGTTGGCTCTAGGTACAGGCTTGATCTTTATGCCTTCTATCTTCCAAATGGGTGGTGCGACCTTGTTTACGGATGCGCAAGTCTCAGGTGTAGGCGGTACTACCACGTTTGATGGTGCTTACACACCAACAGGTAACTAACGACAATAGTCGTTTTAACCATAAAAAGGCGCTTTACAGCGCCTTTTTTTATGTCTTTTAACTACTCGCCTCGTCATTGCAAGCGCCCTACAAAGAGAGCCTTATTAAATGCGAGCCTTAAGGAACCTTTAATATTACAACTGTACACTTAATGTATACTGCTTTGCATGTAAGAAGAACGTCGTCTCTTAATACTAATACAGGCTAAAGATAGACTGTATTTTACATTAGAGTTGATAACTTAAGCATGTGCTTAATTTTTTATTAATGAGGGTATAGAAATGAAATTGAATGCTAAATCTATTACAAAGGCTGCTGTCTACGCAACAATTGCTGTTGGATTTTTTGCCGCAGCAGCATATGCAGATACAGCGCCGCCAGCTAATTCATTGGGTGCTGTGGCCGCAACGTTGACGTTGAGTTATGCGAACGTAGCAAAAACTATTACTGCTTTATCCTATATAGCAGGTTTTTGTTTTACGATTGCCTCTATCTTTAAGTTCAAGCAACACAAAGATAATCCACAGCAAATTCCAGTTACCACGGGTCTTGCTTTGTTGGCTCTAGGTACGGGCTTGATCTTTATGCCTTCTATCTTCGAAATGGGTGGTGCGACCTTGTTTACGGATGCGCAAGTCGCAGGTGTAGGCGGTACTACCACGTTTGATGGTGCTTACACACCAACAGGTAACTAACGGCAATAGTCGTTTTAAACTTAAAAAGGCGCTGTAAAGCGCCTTTTTTTTAACGCACTATAATCTTATGTTTTTCTCCGGGCACTTCTTTAACCCATTTAGGAACTAAAAATCCCGACAACTGTTGTTGCATCGCCATATAAAGGGCACGCTTCTTTTCTAGGGGCAAATCAAAATGCGCACTGCCTGCAACCGCATCTAGGGAATGCACATAGTAAGGCAAAATATGGCAAGCAAATAACTTTTCACTTAATGCTATCAATGTTTCGGCATTATCATTCACACCCGCTAAAAATACGCTTTGATTCAAGACGGTTATCTTATTCTGTGCTAAGGTATGACAAGCTTCGGCAATATCATCGTCTAATTCATGCGGATGATTGCAATGCGTGACGAGGATGCTTTTTAAGCGTGTGTGCGTCAAAGCATGCACGAGCGTAGGTGTGACTCGCTCGGGAATAGTGGTGATCAAACGGGTATGTATACGCACGCGTTTTAAGTGTGGAATTTCACTTAACTTCTGAATGACAGTCTGCAATAACGTATCATTAGCGAGCAAAGGTTCGCCACCACTTAAAATAACTTCATTTATTTCTGTGTGTGCATGGATATAATCGTAAATGGCGGTTAAGCCTTGCGTACCGGGGCGGTTGTTTTCATAAGCAAAATGACGCCTAAAACAATAACGACAATGAATGGCGCAACTGCCCACTAAGGTGATTAAGACGCGACTACTATATTTGTGCATTAAGCCGGGTAGAGGATTATAGCGGTGTTCTTCTAAAGGATCGGCACTAAAGCTACTATTGGCGTGCATTTCAATGGCCTGTGGTAAAATTTGCAACAATAGTGGGTCAGAAGCATCTTGCGGATCGATCTTACCCAAATAGCGGCGACTGGCTTTGAAAGGAAAAGCCTGTTGCGCTTCTGTAGAAATATGTGTTGCTGCCGCGGGAATAAGTTCAACCAATTCCTCTAGGCTAGTGATGCATTGTTGTAAGGCTTCTTGCCAGCTTAATTTTTGTTTCATGGATGGTCTAATCAGTGGTAAATAGAGCGCTAACGCGTTAAAATAGTGCTAGATCATAACACAGCTCACTGATTAAAGAGGAAAGAATGGCTACATATAGTACAAATGAATTTAAAGGTGGTTTAAAAGTTATCATTGATGGCGATCCGTACTCTATAGTTGAGAATGAATTCGTTAAACCAGGCAAAGGGCAAGCCTTTGTGCGCACTAAATTGCGCAATTTAAAAACAGGACGTGTTATTGAAAAGACCCTTAAATCGGGTGAAAGCTTGGAAGCAGCCGATGTGGCCGAAATAGAAGCACAATATTTATACACAGATGGCCATCATTGGCACTTTATGTCGCCTGCTAGCTTCGAACAAGTCGCTGCTGAAGGTACAGCAATGATGGATGCAAAAAATTGGATCAGAGAGCAGGACATGTGCACCATTGTTTTATGGAATGGTCAGCCTTTAAGTGTGGCACCGCCTATATTTGTTACTTTGAAAATTGTTGAAACCGATCCTGGCGTACGCGGTGATACCTCCGGTGGCGGCAATAAGCCCGCTAAATTAGAAACAGGCGCAGTAGTCAAGGTGCCCTTGTTCATTCAAGAAGGTGAAGTTATTAAGGTCGATACGCGTACCGGCGAATATGTCTCGCGTGTAAAGGAATAGTTATTTAATATTATTCATAGCAGTTGGGCGAAGGCAATACCCCCTAAAAATCAAATGCGTAGAGTAGAAGGAGAAAGGAATGACAGGGAAAGGAATCGGCATAGGTTTTCTGTTGTTGATTTGTCTAGGTGTCACAGTGGTGTGGGCAGATCCTACACCCAGTCAAAGTACAACTTGGTCGCAATGGTTAGCGGCAACGGAACAAGAAGCTATTTCCGCAGGAGATTCTATGACAGTGGTGGGTGGTGCTTTAAATGACTTAACACCCGATCAGCGCATATTGGGTTATGAGAAAACACAACCCGAAGGGCGATTAACCTATTTGCAATATAGGCAATCGCGCGGTGATGATTACCGCATTAAAATGGGTATCCGCGAATATAAGCGCAATGCACCCTTATTAAATCGTGTGGCACGGTCCTATGGCGTTTCACCCTGCGCGATTGTTGCTTTATGGGGGATGGAAACGAGCTATGGTCATTATGTAGGAAATTTTTCAGTCATACGCTCTTTAGCGACCTTAGCATTTTACAGCAAGCGCAGCGATTATTTTCATGAACAATTGCTAGATGCTTTGCAAATATTAAACGAAGGGGATATAGACAACGCACATTATGTAGGAGAATGGGCAGGCGCTTCTGGGCAGCCACAGTTTATGCCCTCTAGTATTCAAAAATATGCGGTGGATTATGATGGCGATAACCGTAAAAATATTTGGACTAGTTTACCTGATGTTTTTGCTTCCATTGCTAATTATTTGGTGCAACATGGTTGGCAAGCCGATGCGCCTTGGGGTTATGAGGTTAATGTACCTGCACAATTAAGTTTGAATGTGGGTGAAAACAATTGGTATCCGGTTTCTGCGTGGCAACAAGCGGGTGTTACTTTAAGCAATGGTCAACCCATTCCGAATAGTACCGCTCAAGCGGTGTTAATTATCCCCGATGGGGGACCTGGTTTGTTAGCATTTGCTAACTTTTTTGTATTTGAGCAGTATAATAATTCCGTTTATTATGCAGGAACAGTAAGCCATATGGCGAATGCGATTTGTCAAGGGTGAGAGAGAATAAATGTTAAAATGTATGATGTTATGCTTAGCGATATCCTTTGCACTGGTGGCTTGCTGTTCATCGACCCCACCGATGACGCCACAAGAGAAAGCAGCTTATGCTAAACAACAACGCGAGCAGAAGATCAGCGATATGGAAAAGCAATTACAGGCTGGGGGTGTGACGGTGATTCATTCTGGGCAACAAAGTATGTTAGTGTTGCCCGCAGATAAATTTTTCTTTCTGGATTCGACGCATTTAAATGGCGCTAATTATGCAACTTTAAATGTGTTGAGCGATTATATCTCTTTGTTTGATGTGGAAACGGTCAAGGTGGGGGGCTATAGTGATAATTGCGGCGATCCCCTGCGTGCAGTGGCATTGTCACGACAACAAGCGCAAAATATAGCGGATTACTTAAAGAACCAAGAAATAAAAGCACCGATTATTTATGCGATAGGGTATGGCTGTACGTTCCCCATTGCCGACAATCAGCGCAGCGATGGTCGAGCGATGAATAGACGGATACAAATTACATTTTATCGGTTAGATCCTAGGCGATGATTCCAATGTGTATTGGAATCTGCACGTAGGGGCAACCCCCTGTGGTTGCCCCTACGTGCAATTAAGATAGGGGTTTATTATCAATTACTGATGAGGAGGCTTTCATGGCAGAAAAAGAAGAGATTAAACAAGATAAAAAAGTGGCTTATAGCGCTCGTAAAAGCGCTATAGAAATAGTGCGATTAAGAAATAACTATTACCGTGATAGCTATAGATTTTTAATGAGTGCTGTATTGGCTTTAGTGGCCTTGTGTGTTTTGATGGTGATGGTCATTTTTTATCTTTACACCACGCGGCCAGCGCCGCGCTATTTTGCTACTAACGTAATGGGCGGCTTGGTTGAAATTCAACCACTCACTACGCCCACCTTATCCGATGCCGCTATATTAGCATGGTCGTCGCGCGCAGCAACCGCGGCATATTCACTCAACTACATGCAATATCAACAGCAAATAGAAGAAACTAAAAATACTTATTTTACTCCTTCTGGAGGACAGAATTTTTTGGATGCCCTCAAATCATCACTCAATTTGCAAACAGTATTGGAAGGTTTTTTTGTGGTGACCGCTGAAGTGGTACAAGCACCGATAATCTTAGATCGTGGCGTTATGACGACAGATACGGGTGCTAAAGTTTTTGCTTGGCAAGTTAAAGTACCCATCCGTGTAAAATGGACTAGTCAGGCACGCACTTTTAGCGATATGTATAATGTTATTTTGACGATTGTGCGCACTAGTTCGTTGATTGATCCCGTGGCCAGACAAATGAACTTTGACAGTTTGCAAGGCGTAGGTGTGCAACAATTCGTAGCACAAACAGCAAGCTAATTTTTAGGAATATTTATGGCAAATCGTTTAGATCGAAAAAACAGCGCCTTTTTCAGAACCGTTATTGCCTTGACTTTTTTTCTCATAGGCGTAATGGTCATCATATTTTGGCGCCTTCAACATCCTGAAGAACCACGCTATTTTCAAGTGAGCGTGGAGCAGGGCAAAGAACAACTTGTGTCGTTGGAATCTTTCGATGGCCGCATCTTGTCACGTCAAACTTTGTTGCTGTGGGTGCAAGAAATAGTTGGTAGTATTTATACTTTTAATGCGATTACATATCAAAAAACATTTGATTCTGTATTGACTAACAATTTTACGTCAGATGGTGCTAGTGCTTTTCGTCAAGTTTTGAATAACAGTCAATTGTTAGAACAAGTTACTACACAGCAACTGAACTTAACGGGAGTAGTTTCAGGCCAACCTGTTATTTTAGAACAAGGGCTATTGCTGGGGAAATATAGTTGGAAGGTGCAAATGCCGGTACTATTAACCTTTGAAAGTGCGAACCAAATAACGACGAAGAATATTATTGTCACGGTCCTCATCGTGAATGTACCGACGAGAACATCGCCACAAGCGGTCGCCATACAAAATTTTTGGTCTGAGGACGAATAAAAATGCAGCATCTATCGAAAGCAGGTTTTGTTGAACTGTTGGCTTTAGACCATAGTTTTATCGTTGATTTACCTTATGCCAGCGTTAACAACTTTACGCAAAAAATAATGTATGACCCCAATGCTAAAGCATATTTACGTAGACCTGTAGCCGAAGCGCTGGTGGTTGCACAACGCAAATTGAATGCTCAACAGTTGGGACTTAAAATTTGGGATGCATATAGACCTTTTCATATTCAAGAAATATTTTGGTCTCACTGTCCTGATGAGCGTTATATCATGAAGCCCGTTAGAGAAAGTGGGCAAATGAAAGAAGGTTCGGCACACAATAGAGGTTGTGCCGTGGATCTAACCTTGGTAAATACGGTAACGGGACTAGAGTTAGTCATGCCTACTTTATTTGATGACTTCAGTGCCGCGGCACATCGCAATTATATGGAATGTAGTCCAGAGGCTATACATAATCGTGAACTATTAAATGACGTGATGGTGTCTTGCGGTTTCATAGGTTTACCTACGGAATGGTGGCATTTTAACTGGCATGCAGCGGAAGAGTTTGAATTGTGTGATTTGCCGATGGTTTGATTGTGCTTTGGGCGAGAATCCAAGGCGGTAGAGAAAATATAATAAATTGCATTTATTTAAAATGCTCAGTATAATTAAAGCCCTGACATTTTTGGGCTTGCATACATCATGAATCACAATACTCTAAAAGCGCGCTTAGCAGTAGCCTTGGCACCAAGCTTGTCTTTGCGCCTTTGGCAGGGGATCACTCAAAAAGGTCTTAATGCTGAAGAATTCATCGCTGGTGGAGCGCGTTTGTGGCAAAGCCTAGCTTTAAAACCCCGCACCATAGATTATTTAACAACCTTACCGTGGGCGTTAATAGACGAATGCCTGTCTTGGCAAGACAGTAACCCTCATTGTCAAATTTGTTTTGCCGATGATGCGCTTTACCCTGAATTACTCAAGACCATTCAATCGCCGCCAAAGCTATTATTCTTACAAGGTCGCAGCGAGTTATTACACAGACCGCAATTGGCCATTGTAGGCAGCCGTAATCCCACTACCACAGGTTGTGAATGGGCTAGGCATTTTGCACGTGAATTGGCGGCTTTAGGCTGGGTAATTACCAGTGGTTTAGCGCAGGGCATCGATGGTATGGCACATAGCGGCGCTTTAGAGGCTAAGGGGCAAACGATCGCCGTCTTGGGTACCGGCTTAAAACGAATTTATCCTAAGCGCCACCAAAGATTGAGCGATGATATTTTGCAGACAGGCTTATTGGTTTCTGAGTATCCGCCTTCTACACCGCCTTTGCCACAGTATTTTCCGGCACGCAATCGCATCATCAGCGGCTTAGCGGTGGGGGTGTTGGTAATAGAGGCCACACTGCAAAGTGGCTCGTTGATCACGGCCCGTTTTGCCTTGAATGAAGGGCGTCAGGTTTATGCTTTACCGGGCTCCATACACAATCCTTTGAGCAAAGGCTGCCATTTTTTAATTAAAGAAGGGGCTAAATTGGTTGAGACGCTAGACGATATATTGGAGGAAACCACGGGTTTTGCTTCTTGGTATGGCGCAGAAACTGATCAAAAAAAGACCGATGAAGGTAGAAAAGCCATTGTTCTGGATAGAAAAGAACAAAATCTACTCAGTAGTGTTGATTTTTCACCGACTTCTTTTAATGTTATTCTTACACGTACGGGGTTGACGGTGACTGAAGTTTCCGTCATCCTCATGGCCTTAGAATTAAAGGGTTTGGTACGTTTACAAAGCGGTGGCTATGAAAGGGCCTCTTAGCATAAGAACGTAGGGGCAGGCCCTGGGTAGAGCACCACAGGGGGTTGGCCCCTATGCGCTAATGCGCATCTTAAAATAGAATAGGTATATATGACAAAAAATTTAGTGATCGTTGAATCTCCTGCCAAGGCGAAAACCATAGAAAAATATTTAGGTCCTGGTAATACGGTATTAGCCTCTTATGGGCATGTGCGCGATTTAATACCCAAAGAAGGTGCGGTGGATCCCGACAATAATTTTGAAATGCACTATCAAGTGGCGGAGAAAAATAGTAAGCACGTAGAAGCCATTGCCAAAAGCATGAAGTCCGCAGATTGTTTAATCTTAGCAACTGACCAAGATAGAGAAGGTGAAGCCATTGCTTGGTCGGTGCAAGAGCTGATGATAGAGCGTAAACTCTTAAAAGACAAACCGGTAAAACGGGTCGTTTTTAATGAAATCACCAAGAGTGCGATTCAAGAAGCGATGTTGCACCCACGTGAAGTGGCTATGCCATTGGTACACGCACAACAAGCGCGACGGGCATTGGATTATTTAGTCGGCTTTAAGTTATCGCCTTTATTGTGGCAGAAGGTGCGTCGTGGTTTGTCTGCGGGTCGAGTGCAAAGTCCGGCATTGCGGTTGATTGTAGAGCGTGAAGAAGAAATCGAACGCTTTAAAACGGAAGAATATTGGACCTTACACGCGCATCTATTAGAAGCAAAACAAGAATTTACCGCTAAATTACAGCAATACCAAGGTGAAAAGCTAACGCAATTTAGCATTACCAATGAAGAACAAGCGACGATAGTACAAGATACCTTATCCAAAGCAGCGGGCGATCATTTGCTCGTTGTTGCTTTAGATAAGAAGCAACGTAAGCGCCAACCAGCGGCACCTTTTATCACTTCTACCTTGCAACAAGAAGCCGCGCGTAAATTAGGCTTTACTGCTAAACGCACCATGATGATAGCGCAACAATTATATGAAGGGATCGATATAGGTGAGGGTTCTGCAGGTCTGATCAGCTATATGCGTACCGACTCGGTTAATCTAGCGCAAGAAGCGGTAGCCGAAATCCGCGCGTATATTGCTCAACATTATGGCGAACGCAATGTGCCTAAGACACAGCCGGTTTATAAAACTAAATCCAAAAATGCTCAAGAAGCGCATGAAGCTATACGCCCCACCTCGGTGCTGAATATACCCGATAAAATTAAAAAATATTTAAGTGCCGATCAATACAAGTTATATGCTCTAATTTGGAAACGGACTGTAGCAAGCCAAATGATCCACGCTACTTTAGATACAGTGGCAATAGATTTAGCCGCTGGAGAGGGCAATATTTTTAGAGCCAATGGTTCGGTGATCAGCGATCCAGGTTTTATCGCCGTTTATCAAGAAGACAAAGACGATGCTAAACCCCAAGACGATAATGATACCGTATTACCGGCAATGACGGTGGGTCAGCAGATCCCTTTGGAAAAGATTGTAGGCACACAACACTTTACTGAGCCGCCACCACGTTATTCAGAAGCGAGTTTAGTCAAAGCGTTGGAAGAACATGGTATAGGACGACCATCGACCTATGCGTCGATCATTTCAACCTTGCAAAACAGAGAATATGTATTTTTAGATAAAAAACGCTTTATTCCTACCGATGTGGGTAGAGTAGTCAATCGCTTTTTAACGCGGTTTTTTGCCACTTACGTAGATTATGATTTTACCGCTAAATTAGAGGATGATTTAGATGCGGTAGCGCGTGCTGAAAAAGAATGGGTCCCTGTATTAGAACAATTCTGGCAACCCTTCAAGAAACAAATTGCGTTGATACAAGAAACCGTAGAACGTAAAGATGTGACTCAAGAAGCCATGGATGAAGCCTGTCCTAAATGCGGTAAGCCTTTATCTATACGCTTGGGTCGTAAGGGTCGTTTCATAGGTTGTACCACTTATCCAGAATGCGATTATACGCGCAACTTAGAATCTTCCAGTACCGTCGATCCAGAAATCGTTGAAGGCCGTGTCTGTGAGAAATGTGGCAAACCTTTATTGATCCGCGAGGGGCGTTATGGCAAATTCATAGGCTGTAGCGGTTATCCCGATTGTCGTTATTTAGAACCCATTGAAAAACCCAGTGATACTAAAGTGGTTTGCCCTAAATGCACACAAGGAACTATATTACAGCGCAAATCCAGGCGCGGCAAGATATTTTATTCTTGTAACCGTTATCCCGATTGCGACTATGCCTTGTGGGATGAACCCTTGGCAGAACCCTGCCCCAATTGCCATTGGCCTATTTTGACCTTGAAGGTGAGTAAGCGCAAGGGTCGCGAAAAAATTTGTCCGCAAAAGGAATGTGGTTACACGCTATCCCTAGACGAGGAATAAAGTGCATAATTATTCTGTAGCTATAAACGTCTTACGCAATGATGGCGTTATCGCTTATCCTACCGAAGCAGTTTATGGTTTAGGTTGCTCACCCTTCTCAGAAAAAGCCGTTGAAAAATTATTGGCAATCAAACAACGCGATGTGGCCAAAGGTCTTATTTTAATTGCGGCTAATTTTGCGCAGCTAGAATCCTTGTTACAACCTTTGCCTCAGGAACGCTTAGATCAGATCTTAGCGACTTGGCCAGGGCCCGTGTCGTGGGCTTGGCCTAAAACAAATAAAGTCCCGGCATATATACACGGCGATTGGCACAGTGTAGTGGTGCGAGTCAGTGCTCATCCTATAGTACAACAATTGTGTATACAGTTTGGCGGACCGTTGGTATCGACCAGTGCCAATCGCCAGGGTGCAGATCCTTGTCGCAGTGCCGCAGAAGTGAGTGCTGTTTTCGACTCTTCAGTGGATCATATCATCGTAGGTGAAGTCGGGACGTTAGATAAACCTACGCCTATTTTCGATGCACTGACGGGGCATGTATTTCGCTAATGTACTTCAAGATGCGAGATTTTGATGAATACTATAAATTCAAATCGAAGTTTTGTTATTATTCGGTACTCCGGGTAATGACAACGTTTTAGGCCTATTGTCACGGTCGGTGCCTTTTCGGGTTTTTTATGTTTGGGTTTCTTTCCGTAATTGATCTATCTGCTCAGGTGTTAATTCTGCTATTTCAGCGGCTTCTTTAATTTGGGTACCGCGCAATACCAGCTTACGGGCGATCTCATAAGAAGTTTCAGCTTTACCTTCAGCTTTACCTTCAGCTTTACTTTCGACTTTAGCGTTCATCAATATAGATTGCGCATCACGTTCACGCTTTTCTTCTTGCTCATAGGTATTAAGCTCGATTTCTGTCCACGAAAAACGATTTAACGCTTCATAAGCGCGGTAGATAACCTGATCACTGCCCACGATACGCGCTAGATCTGCTTCACTGGTTTCTTCCGCGTGTTTAAAAAAATAAGCCCATTTTTCTATCAGATTATCTAACTCATCTATTGTTTTATTGTATTTTGGCAATTCCAAAAAAGTAAACGAAAAGTCTTTTAAATGATGAGCATAGGTATCCTGATCCAAAATAACATGGGTTGAGTGCCCGCTCACTTTATCCGTGAACATCACAAAATCGGTTATTGCTATAAAGATGATCTCCTTTAATTCGGTATAATCGTCTCCAGATACCAGCTGTCTACTGTAAGCCTTGGAGGCATAGTACTGCGCACGTTTCTCAAAACCCAACGTGCGCGCCACTTGCATTTCAATGATAAATTGTCGCCCCGTTTCATCATTACACAACACATCAATTATGCTTTGCTTTTGATAGGCAATCTCGGGGTCTTGTGAGGTTTTTAAAAACTCAACCGACACGACTTGTTCAACACCCTTAAAACACATGATATCGTTGATAAAATGCATGAGGATGTCCTGATTTTTCTCAGTACCAAATATTTGCTTAAAGGCATAATCATTTTTGGGATCTAAAAATTTACTTAGCATAATAATACTCTCAATATATTGAGCCAGATTATAGCATACTTGTTGATATTTTTGTTTGAATATGCAAAAAAGAATTGTTAATTTATCCTTAAAATTAGGGGCTGGATGAGGCCAAAGCCTCACCCAGCCTAGATACGACTAGCTATAGATCAGACCCTGAAGGAAAGTCACTCCAAGGTTGTACATCATCGGCATAGACTCATCTTTTCGCAAAGGTGCGAGTCCCGGGCAGGGTTTTAAAGGTTGCACCTCAAAAAAGTCTACGCACTGTCGCGCCTAAGTTGGATAGGCGAAACATTTCGCGCTTCATTGTCCTGGCGCTGTCATGCGTTTAGCACTTTAACCCCGAACTCAACGGCAAAATGGCAAACACGCGCTAAGAGGGCGTACAGCTACATGCACCCTCGGCCTTGCGAAATAAGAAGCCTTAATAGTGGCGTTTGTCACTTTAACCGTTTACGGTAAAGCTAGCGCAATAAGCGCGGACAAAACAGCCACTATGTAGGAACGCCCTCTTGTACGTTCATCTCATTTCGCAATAGCAAAGCCTCATCATGTACCTTTTGAGCCCATAAAAGCGGTGTTATGTTTGAAATTTTCACAGATCGGTTCGATCTATGTACAAAGTGTGTGGGAATATAGTAAGGAATTCTATATTCTTCTTGTGCGAATGCGTGTTGGTGAGTTACCATTTCTATAGCCTCCAATCTTCCTAGTCGTTGATTGCGGGTCAGCAGCTTACCGGGCCTGAACACTCGGTTTGCTGCGCTTACTTCCTCAGTAAGCACCCATCGTATTGTGAGCTCGCACTTGTTGTTAAACAAGCACTTATCACACTGCCATTATGAACTTTTTTAATGGTTTGTCAATACCCTTAGGATCATTTTTTAAAATATTTTTAGTTTTGTAATTTGTTTCTTTTAGTTACAAGGGGTGTCAACTTCAGTAACTTGAAATTTCACAAATCGCGTGTTTCCTGTATTTGTAATTTTATTTTTTAAAATCGTGAAAAGAAGCGTCTTCGCCGATTCTGGCTCGCTTACTATCTCTTTCATCTTCTTTATTAGCAGTACGTTTTGAGCCCGCTGAAGGTATAGGAGTATCAGATGGAGGCCATCCACTCATTAAGAGGGGAGTTAACTTTATTTGCTTTGTTGATTGATGACTAACATCTTCTTTGCTTAAATAGAAAATAAATAAATTTTGTAGAATCGGATAGTTCGAATCTTCTTTTTTTAAGTGTGCCAAGCAAGCAGTACTCCATTGAATAAGTTGTTCTCGAGGCATGAAAGCTAATAGTGGACATAATTCATCTATTAAACCATTCACTGCTATATCAAAAATATGTTCACATAACATATCTAAAACCTTTTGTGTGTGCTGAGGTTGTTGCGCATACACCACTAATTTATTTAATGCAGCTTTCCTATATTGATAAACCTCATCAATATTGTGCTCGTGCGGCAACCATTCTTTTAGAGTAAAATCACTGCCTTGAAATTCAGCCTTAGTTGCTCTTGGTTGACAATTTGCACGTAGTGCGCTTATATACCCATTATACTTCAAGATGCGAGATTCGCAAACTCACAGGTTACTCGTCCAAAGCCATCGTCGCCGTTGTGTCAAACACGCCGTCAATACATCCTTGTAGGCTCGGTCGCGACGTCCTGTCGC
>JBIPMB010000333.1:0-3743 GCA_044369355.1 Gammaproteobacteria bacterium
CATCAAGCACGGGTGCGTTAAATGTCCGTTTATACCAAACATAAACAATGATGTTATCAGAATTACGGCATTCACAGAACGTAATATTCAGTTGATTTGGTGTTAACCCTTCACCCCAAATGTTCTTGTAAATCGTATAACCATTTTCACGCCCGTTTTCCCATCGTGTGACTTTCCATCCTTCTAAATTATAAGAAAGATACTGGACAACCGCTAAAACGGATTTAGCTTGAAAATTCGCACCATCTGATTGGTATTGTATAAGTTCGCAAGTCATTGTGGAAACCTCTAAAGTGTTTGACTGTCTTTAGTATACAGACATCATTTCAATTTGTCAAATAAAAACCGTAAGACTTCCTTACGGTTAAAACGATTGAAAATAGTATTCAATTAATCCACTAAGTCTACCGTGAACTTCAAAGTGGTGTCATTTAACCCTTGGGAAAACCCTGGAATATACTCATTGTAAAAATGAGTATCATTATAGTCTTTGACTTGGATTTGATAGTCAAGACCCGTATACCGTTTATTGAAATAATCAAGATAGTCTGGAACTAATCCAGAGTTAACCTTAAATCTTGACTCAATGAATCGAATATCAGACTGCATTTCGTTAGCGATAGGATTTGAAAAGTCATAAACTTCCAAATCTCGAATCGCATAACTTAGTCCATACTTTTCGTAAATTACAGCATTGTCAATTAGAGCTGCAACATCAATTTGATAAATTTCATTTGCAGATCGGAAATCTGATAAGCATTCAAATGGTTTGCAGATCTTATAATTCTTTGATATAAGAATCCAAAGATTTTCTTTATCTGTTCGACGGATTGCAACTAACCCTTGAGTCTCGATGATATTTTTAGAAAAATCCATGTGTTTCCTTTTAGTGTGTGTGAAAGTTAGTGTTACGAAGCCTTTGGAGTCTGTCGTTTAGTCTTAGGGGAAAACTTTCTTTTCCATTCGCCAAAGACGCATGTACTCGTTCTGGTTACACTTTTGGTGGAAGCCTACATGATGAGAAAACCCACCACGTCGTAGGACTCCCCCGCAAATGCTACAATATGCCATTTCACTACGAGGTCGTTCTACCTCATAGTAATATGCCATTCGAGCTGCATTTAGCTTTGCTCGATTAACGGGTTTACTGGTTTTTGGGATCATAGCTGTTACCTTCTTTTAACTGCTGAAAGTATACACGTATTAAGTTCAAATTGTCAAACAAAAAACCGTAAGGATGTCTTACGGTTAATTGAACTTTAACAAATCACTGACCACACATTTCTTTGCCGATTGTCTCAGCAGCGGTTTTTGTATGGAGTTGACCGATCCGAATTTCAGGGTATTTTACCGTCTTAAACGATGATATGGGTAATACTCGGTACTGTCGTTTAACAGGATTTACCAACAAAACAAACAATTCAGACACTCCTTTAATCTCGAATTTGAACCGGCATAATCAAGTGTTTCACGTTATTTGAACCACCTAGCGGGGTGATAATAACGGGACTGGTGTTAGAGTTCAATGAAACTTGCACTTCTGTAGTTTCAAGATGACGCAAGGATTCAACCAAATACACCAGTTTAAATGCAATTTGCATAGGGTCACCAATCAATTGGATTGGTAGCTTTTCCATTGCGTCACCTACATCCGTAGACGCTGTTAAAAGCTCTAAGGTATCTTCAGTGATAACCATTCGGACGATATTTGTACCGTGATTAGAGATAACCGCAATACGGCTAAGAGCAAAAATAAACTCACGACGGTCTACCGTGAAGTTAGTCGAAAACGTGTCAGGAATCAATTGATCATACTGCGGATAATCACCTTCAAGCAAGCGTGTAGTGACTTTTGTATCTGCTACACGGAACTGTGCAAGGTTGCTACTGTTAACCTTTAGTCCAATTTCATCACTGGTGGAACAAAGTTTATTGATGATGTTCGCTGCTTTTAAAGGTAACGTCATCAAGAATGTATCAGAGATGTCTGGAGCTTCATACTTTGCCAGACGGTGACCGTCCGTAGCTCCGAACTTAACCTCTGTACCCGTACCTTTGATATTCACTCCCGTTAGGATTTGTTTCGTTTCATCGGATGAAACGGAGAACAAGGTGGACTTGAATGCTGATTCAATGACAAACGCAGGTAAGACAATCGAGGAACCTTCAGGCTCATTGATTGTAGGGAACTCATCGGGAGACATTGTATGAATACTGTATTCACCATCTTCAGTCGTGATGGATAAATCATTTCCACCTTCATTCAACTCAATTTTAAGGTTGTTTTGAAGTTTACTTACGATCGAGCTGAACAAACCCGCTGGTACGCAGCATTTACCAATCTGATGAACATCTACCTCTACGGTAGATTCAATGCCGATAGACAAGTCAAAGCTAGTAATCGTCAGGGTTGAACCTGCAACCGTTAACTTAAAACACCCTAGAACCGGGTGAGACGGTCGGCTAGGTACTGCTGACAGTGCTAGAGCTAAAGAAGATTTTAAATCTTCTGTATGCGTATAGAACAGCATAATGATTTTCCTTTTAGTGGATTAAATTTGAGTTTAGTGTTTATACAAGGTGTTGTCAAGTGATTTACGTAAAGATAATGCTTGTTTGAGTCTCAGGTTCAACCTTAGAATGCATTGGTTGTGTGATAAGACAGCCATTGACGCGATGGACTCGACCTTTTTTCGGTGATTTCAATTCTTGAAACACTGAATTAAACTGATCGGTCTTATCGTCATTATTACTCCAAAAGGTAAACAAAGCGTCTCTATCATTCGAGTTACCATTGTTTTCAAAGTTAATACGCCCGATAGGAAACGCAAGACTTTTGCAGAACTTTGATGAGAACATCCAAGATGATTTTTTATTATGTAGCAATCCTGGTAAGGTTAGCGTGATTGCATAATCAATTGCACCATTCGTTAGATACTTGTGAAGTTCTGATAAAAACAAGCCACCTTGACTAAAGGGTGGGTTCATGTAAACCGTTTTATGCTCGGTTAGATGTTTAGACCAATCTTGCACAAAACAATTATCGTGCTGAGTATAATTGTGAACTCCTAATTTAACAAAATGGTTAGAGGTTGGATCAAGTTCAATACTCATTAAAACGTGTTTTACAGCTTTTACCACCCAATCAGGTGTGTATGATTCGTCTTTCATTGTTTAGTATCCTCTACGTTCCCGATTTCGTTTGATTTCTGCCTTATGCAGCTCTAGCGCGTAAAAGTACAACTCCAAGGTTTCCTTAACGTAATACAACGGAGTCTGTTGAACCCTTTTACGGTTGAAATTATAGAGCTTAGATTGTGCTACCGTTCCAATTTTTTCACCAGTGATTGCAGTATTACGCAAATCTTCAGGGAGTGAATTCAACTTTAAATTTAAAGACTGAACTGGTAACCCTAATGCGTCTGCAATGTTAGCCAACGGAGCTTTATTGTTGACCGCAATTACTTTTTCTAAAATTGATTGAATGTTAGACATAACCACCGAGATTAATGGTATGACCATTGACACGAATTGAAACCATTTGTTTAACCTAACAAACGTTAACAAGCACAACCCTACAACAATCTAATAATTTTTGTCAATAGTTTGACGAAAATAATAGTTAACAACGCTCTTGTAATGAAACATCACAGCTATGTAAGGTTAATCTAAAATTATAGCAATTGTTTGACTAAAAATACATATATAAGTAATAATAATATTGCAATTTCAACCTAAACGGT
>JBIPMB010000184.1:0-3736 GCA_044369355.1 Gammaproteobacteria bacterium
ACACCAACGCCGACCCCTAAACCAACACCGACGCCCAAACCTAAACCAACACCGACCCCCAAACCAACACCGACGCCCAAACCTACACCGACGCCGCACCCCAAACCAACGCCGACCAAGCCTCCTAAACCAACACCTACACCCAAGCCAACGCCTACACCGATACCTATGCCTTGTACTGAAACGACAATTCCTGGTTGTTGTGGTCCTAATGGAGTGATTGAGCCATTTGGCTGTTGTACTCCTCCTTCTAACACCTTCCATTACAGTATATGCATAGCTTGTGGCGTAGGCATGACTCCGAATTGTTGTCAGCCGTATAGTGAAGAAGGTTGCCCGATTCCGCCTCCATGGCCAACGCCGTCTCCTTCGCCTATACCGTCTCCATCTCCGAACCCAAGTACTGGAGCTCGTAAAGCAGCGACAGATACTCCATACGCTAACATGACGTATAGTAGCAATAATAAGAATGTCCTTTTTCTCGACCCAAAATGGCGAGAAGCGGCAAAAGAGTACTATGCTAAGCAAGCAGAGAGAAATGAGCAAAGAGAAGCTCCCGGCTTTGTTAGACAATAAGGCAAAATAGCAATACTCTCAGGTAAGCTAAAACTTGCCTGAGAGTAAAGCGGTTCAACTTAAGAACAGTCGTTGTAATTACACGCGTGATTTGATTAGATATCAGATCAGAATGATCTGGATTTTTACGTAAGCATATGAAAAAAACAATAAATAAGCCAAAATTTTTAAAAAATAGCTTGATTTAAAATTCTAATATAGTGTAAAGTGAATATGAATTTTTTAGAACTAGATGGCGAAGGACGTGTGTAACAGTAATTTAAGGAGTAAAAATCATGCCTAAAAATTCAGAAGAAAGAGTTAAAAATCTACCTACAAGAAAAGAACGAATCGCTGCATCATCTACACCAAGCCCTACACCTATACCCTGTAATGGAACAGAAATCCCTGGTTGTTGCGGCCCCGATGGCCCGATTACACCATTTGGATGTTGTTCTCCTTATAATGGTGGGATCTTCAGTGGATGCCTTCCCTGCGGGCCAGCAGAGGATACCGATACACAGCCACCGAATTGCTGTGTTCCATACAGTAATGAAGGTTGCCCGGTACCACCCCCTGCTCCAGGTTTATTACCCAAGCCAAATCTTCCAACTAAGTTAAGTGAAGTAGAGCAGAACAAGTTGAAGAAAGAATTAATGCAGCTGAAGTTAACCATTGATACTTTAAAAAATATGCTTCCTGATAACGTTCTGGATCTACGAAAAAAATTAGCTTGCTATAAAGATCTCATTAGTGATTGGCAGGCTAAAGTAGTAACATTGAGTGGGAAAGACATTCGTGCTTTACAAGCAGATATTCAGCTATTACAAGCTGAAGTTTGTGACGTAAAAGATTTACCACCGGTCGAATTCTGTGCTAATACGAAGTTAATGGGACATTTTCGACCTGTTAGCGCGCACTTTGCATGCGGTACTGCGCTAGCGACGAGTTCAACTTTCTCTGCTTTAGGAAAGTAAATAAAAAAAAGATAGGGGCCTCAATGTTGCGTGGTTCAGCTTTCAATGAGAGGCCCCTTAATTTCGTGGTGCGTTTGAATGACAAGCGAAAATACCAAAGGCTTCAATGAGATCAACTTCATTATTCAAGGGATGTCACTATGATTATGTCAAAAAAAGATAAAGTAAGCGTTAAAAAGCTGTTTAAGAAATGGATTTGCTTTTTTTCGCTGCTTTTCACGGGATGTTTGACGGTTGGCTTTGCCGCAGTCAGTTCTACGCCTCAATCTAGCACACCCCAGTCTAGCGTGACTATACAGCCTAACGATAAAACAGATGATACAACCCCACAGAAAGGAGTTGATTTTTCTTTACAAGATGACAGCATGTTAGGCATGATCGGACAGATAAAATCTTTTTTAGGTTTTGATGAGACGCATGCAGCAGCTCTGGAATTAGATGGCGGGAGCAGGGTTTTTCGCGCCAATGGTACCTATGGCTTGGCTTTAAATGACGATAATCGCGTTAAATTAACGGGAGAATATCTGCGAGAAGATTTAGACTTTGAATTTTTCACCGGCACTACTAGGCAGTGGGTAGATCAAGGGGCAGTGGGCGCTGCTTATCAACATCTCTTTGATGGCGATAGGTTGAAAGGCTTAGAAATTGGCACTCATTATTCGCATGCGCCTAGCAAAAATCTTTCCAGTCAAACCATAGCCTGCCCTGAGTGCAGTAGCGGTACGTTAATTGATCAGCGGCGCATTGCCGGTGGTGATGATTGGAATGGTATGGCAGAAACAGCGCTGCATTTGTGGCGCAATAGCTTGCTAACGGTGGGAGGTGATTACGACCGAGTGCGTTACGATACGGAATATTGCACCCAAGATGGTCATGATGCGCAAGGTTTTGGTGGGCACGCGCGTTTAGAACAGTTACTCAAACCAAACATACAACTAGAGGCACAAACTACGATCTCACAATTATTTGACAGCGGTGGAGCAGGTCTTAATTGGATTTTTCGCTCTACGCCAACCCGAGCGCTGTCTACCGGTGTAAGTTCTAGTTATACCCATGATTTAACGACAGAGCGTAGTTTTTGGGTGAATGGAATCAATCTCAATGTGGTATGGGATGAAGCGAAGAAAAACTCAACGGATAAACTTTCTTATGCTCCCCCTGAGCTAGCGATCGACGATTTAACCACCTGGGTACAAACACCCGCAGTACGTATGCCGGATGTATTGGCCATTACCGATGAATGCGTTTCTTGTACAAAGGCACCGCCCTTTAATCCGATTACTGCGGTGTGCCCTGATGGAGGCAAGGTTAAGTATAGTCAAATCGGAAACTTCTATTATGCCCCTGGCGGATGGCATCAAGCCTATCCGACGCCACTCCAAACGCAAAGTAAAGCACCTTTCATTGCTTTCGATTCTGCCAATGTGACGGGTACGCCAGCAGGGGGCATTTCATGCCTTTATAGCATAGGACTCAAAGGCCACGACTTAATATTGCGCAATCCTAGATACACCTATGCAACGGGCACCCCACCGGGAGATTGGATCGCTAATAGACCTTCTCTTTACTGGCCTCCTAGTGAGCCGCTTCCGAACAGCACTTGTATTACAAGCGCAGTACAATGTCCGTTTCAAACAGTCGCACCCGTATAAATAAAATAGTAATAAGGAAAGATAGATCATGCCTAAAGAAGCAGCAGAATTCGATAGAATTTCCAACATCAATGAGAAAGTAGAGTCGTCAGATGCCCCAGACTCATTTTGGAGCGATTTACTTTCAAATGCTTATAAAGTAGTAGCGTCACCTTTTGGAGGAATAGATTCATCATCCTTAACTGCTGGTAGTCAGATGATAGAATCATCAGATCCATCTGCTAGAAATTTATTTTCAGAAAAAGATGATCAGGTTTTGAAAGCAGTTGTAGCACCATGGAATGGCCCTGGGTGTGATCAAGCGCAATATAATGCTATGGTCACGGGTACACCAACAGGGCAAACTGTACAACTTAAAGAAGGCTTAGATAGCCAAGGCTGTACGTATTTTCGTGAAGTATTTGTTGAGGGCGGTAATACACATTTAAACGCGAGCTATACTGTATGGTATAGCATGAAATCGATTGATCTTGCTGGAAATTGGAAATATACGGCACTGTATAGGCCTTGGCTTGGTGGCGATAACATTACCGCTGATTTTTCTGAGACTCT
>JBIPMB010000185.1:0-3723 GCA_044369355.1 Gammaproteobacteria bacterium
TTGGTTGATTTAAAGAGATTTTTTTCTGAGAAAGAAGACTTAAACTCAGAGGAAGAAGATGAACAGGAACGTGTTAGTAGCGAGCTTATTCGGTTGAAGAAGAATTTGAGGTTGATGAGTTTTTCCTCCATAACAATTGAATTTTATAAATGGATGTTAGATGACTTAAGTACCTCTGAAGTTATGCGTCGTTCGTATAAATTTTTTCTAAAAATACTAGAGTTTTCACCATATTTTTTCGAAAATGTTACCTTAAGGGGCGATGGAATTTCTTCAAATGAAATAATCAAGTATATAAAAGGTAATCTGAAGATTAAAACGTTAATTATTGATAATAATGCGCATCTTGGGATATTCGACAATATTTTTGTTAAAATAAATTTCTATGATGCGTTAAATTCTGCATTAAATCTTTTTGCTCTGGAATTTAGACTTCTCGATAGTTCAGTGTTTCTTGAAAACTACCCAGACTATATTTCAGCACAACTTCTCGAATTGTCAGAAGAGCGTAGTTTTCTTATTGATTGTGTTCTTTTTCATACACCCAACTGGGAATATATTTTTCATCATAAGCAGGTAAAAGGAATTAAATTTTATACGACCTACGAAGAATTTGAGTCAAACAAAAATTTTTGTCTTAACGAAAAAGAAAGAGTTACCTTTATAAAATCACGAGAGTCCATCCAGATCCATTATGACTGCCATAAACCTAAGAAAATCTCTATTCTTCCTCGCAGTTCGTTGGAAAAGGTATTGCAAAGTTTATTTTCGGGAAGTTTTGTTAATGAAGGGGAGCGAAAGTTTCATCAGATTTGCCAAGAGATTGAAGAACATGTATCTAGTGCTGTACCATCTTCTGTGTATGATAAAATCCTTGATATCTTTTTAAAACGTGAAGAAGAAATAAAAAAAGTCCTTTTTGGTGTTAAGCAAGATATAATATTGTGCATAGAGATAGATAGAAAAGAAAATTTTGTGGTACATTTGCAAAAAGAAAAAGATACGCATACAAAATCAAGAAAATTCTCTCTTATAAAAGAGGATATTATTTTTACAGAAGGGAATCAGGCTATAATTTCTAGACAAGCTCGTTCCATACACTTTGCTCGGATCAAGCAATACACGTATATATTAGCTATTGATAAGTCTTCGTACATTGATACGAGGATAACGGCATTACTTGAAAATTGTGTAAATGCTTATCGTTCTGAATTGATTTATTTAGACCCTATATTAGGAGGGTATGAATGGGGAACTGGTAATCATCAGACACTATTAGCCAATATTATGATACCTACAAATGACGTAAACTTATCTAAACAAAAAATGATCATCCCGATCAGATTAGCTCCTGGAGATTGGGTTTTGATTTATGTGATTTATAGTGAAAGTATTTCCTCGTTGAAGAGAATTCATTACTTTGACCCAAAGATGAGAGGTATACTTCCAGAGTTGGAAAAAGTTATTTTAAAAAAAGAAACTTTTCGTCAATGCCAAATACTTGTTCAAGACGATGAATATGATGATGTTATTAGAAATGCTAAAGCTATTGTGAGCGGTGAAATAGAACAGAGCATTGATTCTGTTAAGAACGAATTGCTTAGTGAGGCAGTTTCTGATTCTGATTTGTTAGCGACTCAAATTTTGTGTTTAAATGGGATCGATCTTAAGAGCAGAAATAGCGCCGGAAGAACGGTAATAGATATCGCCGCTGAAAATTCTAAGGACGTTAATATACTTAGGTTATTGTTAAGTGTACCATTGCCTTTACCTCAGGATAATATTGTACTTTCTACTAACGCTTATAATGCGGCAATAGAAAAATGGAAAAATTTTTTAGCTGAAGAACACGATCCATTGTTGCTTGCTTGTCATGGTCAGAAAATAGATAACATTATATTTCTCATCAAATGTGGGGTAGAGATTGATAAACGTTTGATCGATGTAGCATTCAAATTACATAATTATGATATTATGGAATTTTTATTGAAAGAAGGTAGCTTGTTTCCTGACGACTTTGAAAGTTTTTCTGATGATAGATTTAGCGTAATTATTAAGGAAAGAAATATTCTTCAGAAAATGATTGAAACCGAAAGTGCTCATAACGTAATGCATGCATATAAAACGGGTAAATTAACAAAAAAATACGTTAGTAAGGAAAATCATACGGCACCATTTATTGCTTTTTTTAAAGGACAATATGAAACTTACGCTTTACTTCGAGCGCATGGATTTTTACCTTTTAAAGATGAAATGCAGAATATTAGCGTTGAAATTGATCATCTTAATGTATCTGAACAAAAGAAAATGAAATTTTTTATGCAAGAGAGCATGCATAGTTATCATTTTTCAATGATAGATTTTTTCTTATCTAGAACAAAAATCTTACAAAATGACCGTAATTTATTCAATTACGTCAGCAGATGCTACGCGCAACTTGCAGAAATTCCAGAGGTTCTTGTAGTGATGAAAGTACTAGAACAAGCAGATTTTCATTTTCGTATTTCTTTTGACTTTGAAAGAGATAATGTTCAAGAAATATCACCGACAGATACACCTAATGCAAAGGGGTCATGTAATTTTTTAGTGGGACAAATTTCTATCGGGGGGGATGTACAACAGCCTGAACTTTTAGGGACATTGGCGCATGAACTAACTCATCAAGCTATGCAGATAGTTTATAGAAATAATTGCGCCCCTTATAATGATAAGGATTCAAAAAATAAGGAAACGATTGAAAATATTAGCAATCGCATTAAACATTTAACTCAGAATCGGTTGTTTTTGATGACTGATTTAGAAGATATATCTTGTTCAGAAGAAGATAAGAGATCTTTTAAACTGAAGATAACAGATGATACGGATGATATGGCTTGGCTAGATTTTCTATCAAACAAAACTTCCTTAGGAGAAGATAAGCAACCCCCTAATCTGGAGAGAATAAACGACGATATAACTTGTTCAGAAGAAGATAAGAGTTCTTCTGAACAGGAAATAACAAAAATTTACATTTCAAGCGATGGGAGCTATATTGTATATTCCCCACTTTTTAAGGAAATAAAAAAAGGAAAACTACCGGAAGAATGCAAGGTTAAAGTGAGACGTCTAACTAAAGAAAAGCTAGCAGATAAAGATTTTAATAAATTTATTGTTGATATTACACGAAGAGACACAGGACTAGTTTGTGTTAATGATATCATCGATAGAGTCTACAAAAGTTCTAATTACAACGAATCAGATAGGACAGCAGAATTAATTGTACGTATAAATCATATGCTAGCTCAAGGAGTTGAAAATAGAAGTAGTATTCAAGATTCTCCCTTATTATCACCACTGTATGATTTTTATATGTCAGAATGCGTTTCACGTTTTGAAGATTATCTCAAAAAATACAATGCAAAAGTGTTGTTAACTAGTGACTTGTCTGCTGTTGATAGCTGCTTAGCTGAGCCTGATTTGTCAACCCAATCCTTATCGGAAGAACATATTCCTCTTACTCCACCAAAAGTAACTCCCGTCGCAAAAGGAAGAATGGATAATACTGGTAAAAACGTAAAGGCATGCCAGTTTTTCCCACAAACAAAAGATTCTCACGAGGACACTGGTCTATCGGGAGCCGGATGCGGTAGTTCTGCAAATTCGGGTCTAAGCAGGAATTGGCCGAAGTAATTTGGCTGACCTACTCACACGGTCGCTATGATGAGGTCACAACCAAATTATACA
>JBIPMB010000350.1:0-3719 GCA_044369355.1 Gammaproteobacteria bacterium
TTTTGGGGGGGGGGTGGGGGGGGGGGGGGGGGGGGTGGGGGTGGGGGTTGGAGGCGGGGGTTTTGGGGGGTTTTTGACTTATGGAGATTTCATATATGAGGTTTGATAGTAGGCTGTGACTGCTATGTTTGTGCCAACAGCAAATTGCACATGATTTGTGTTCGTCGAGATATGACCTAAAACGGTAAAAAAAAAAGTTTGTGTATAATTTTTTCACCTAAAAGGAGCAACATTCAAGAGAAACTTTCAATTACAAAGTTGTAGCTAATCATATGATGATTATATTCAGCAAAGATCGGGATTGCGTTTAAATCTTCTTAGACCATAAAGTTACAAAATATTGATTTTTTAGCATCTCAAAAACTGGTCCAACGATTTCTTTAAAAATCAACAAAAGTAGTCAAAATGTATTGAAAAGTATGTATTACTATCTAAAATCCTAAGGAAAATTCGAAAAACTGTACTTTAAGTTTTAAAATTTTTATCCTGCCCAAGTCAAGGATTTTGAAAGAAAATATTTTATCCATGAATTATATGGTAATAGATAGCATGTCAAGCATCTATTTAGACGTTTAGATGTTTAAGTTTTGACTGTCGATTTTTAGTTATTGTCTTGTAATAATATATGTCAATTTAAAAATATCAAGCCCCCTATGTCGATGCATTCTGAAAGTACATTCTTATAGAGAAGGTATGTGCTCTCTTAGAATCTGCTTTCAGAATTTCTCGACATAGGGGGCTTGATACTTGTCGGTAATTATTAGGCACTATTTAAGAAAAATTCACAAAAAATTGAAAAAAAATTCAAAAAAATTTACAAACATTTATATGATGAAAATGAGTAGGAATAGTTAAAATAAGCCTAAAATAATCGTAGGAAATGAGTGTGATAAAATATCTTATTCCTGTATAAAATTGCATCATTAAAAAAATTAAAAAAAAAATTAAAAAATTTAATATGAGGCTGATGGGGGTTGAATAGCTGAAATAAGCATAAATAATTACAAATCTATGAAATATTATTTTTTACCACAAAAAATATGTCATGAACAGAAAGTTTTCCAATGGCTAAAATAAGCGCAAATAGTGAAAAAAATGAGTAAAAAACATTTTTTTAAAAGAAATTATAATGCTTTAAACGTCATTGCTCTTCTAAGAATTATAATAATTATTATCTTATAATTCATATTTAAAAAAAGGTAATGGGAAAAAAATATGTGTGCAGCTCCTGTAATGGTTATCACAAGGCCATTTAAGCAATAGAAAATTGTTAAAATAAAAAGAACAAGAAGAATAAAAAGCAACAAAGAGGAAAGTAAAAGAAGTTAGTTTCTTAACATCATGAAAAAGTAGAATATATTTAGCAATAAGATTCAGAAATAGATTGTATTTTTTTTTTATAGATTAAGCTATTAAAGTGGAATAATGTTAGAAAGAGGACAAAAATAATTTAAAAGTTTAGAATAAACATGAGACTAGTCCATCGCATTCAAATATATACAAGGAAGTTTAACAATTAAATTCTATAAGATCAGACCTTTAAAAGAAAATAGCTTCCCTAGTGAGGTAAGCAAAATAACGTTAAGATGCATAAAACTTTAAGATCCAATTAAAGACATTCCAATAAGAATAATATTTAGGGCATATAAAGCACTTAATAGCTGAAAATTAGAGGCTAAATAATTAAATTACTTGCTTGAAATAAAAATTAAAATAAAAATAAAAACAACAAGCTTCAAAGAGCCAAATCTAATAATAGATTGAAATATAAGTCAAAACACAATCTATTTATTGTAACAACTGTAGAGCACTCGGTCTGATTAATAAAAATCCCTGGAATTTTAAATTAAACGCCAAAGTACTTATTAAATTATTGTAGAATATTCTGTCAGAAGAAGAGCAATTAAGGCAAAATATTCTAGAATTAAAGGGCTTACTTCTAGACCAATCACAAACTCTCACCAATAAGACAATATAACTCACTAAATGTCAATAGGAAGTCCAAAATGCTTCAGTCAATATTCAATAGTTAGAAGATGAGGTAAAAAGGCAGAAATAGCAATTAGCAGGGCTTAACTTATATAAATTATATTAACCTCGTAAACTAAAACTCGACAATTTATAGTGGGATATAGATCTAGACACAATTCTTTGTAAAGTATCAGTAAAATCATTGGATAAGCTTTGTGGGTGGTAATTTACTTTAGGTGCTAACAAATACAGACCATAAAATTAACATTACTTGAACGATAAGTGTGTAATTGGTAATTATCCTCTAGTTTTTGTAGATCCAAAATATTTGCAAACAAATAAGGAGAAGACTCAGGAAGAAAGGAATCATATTCTAAAGTGTATCATCAGATCTATCTCTAGCAGCCAAATAAATTCGCATAGATACACAAATACTAATTTAAATCCTCTAATAATTAAATGTCGAGTATGTTATAATTTTTGCAATTGGCTTAAAAAAGAAGTATTTTACTCGAATATTAGAATAAATTTAAATAATAAACGATCGCAACAACCGATTTGACTATGGTTTAACAAAAAGGCAGGACACTTTGAAATTATATAAACTAATAAGGTAAGGTTGCTAAAAAGTCTTCCCTTTATGTGGAACTCAATATGGAGGCTTTACCAAATAACTTAATAATATAAAATACAAAGTATATTCGATTCTAATCCATCACTTTAAAAATAGATTTAGAATCCACCCAAACTTCAAATATGTGGATATAAAATGTATACAAAGGCGAATAAAATATCTTAAACAGATCAAAGCTCAAATTAATAAGTGGATTAGCTTTGGAACGCGTTTTTAAATATCGATATATGGAGATGAGGTGCGTGATTTTTAGCTTGTTAAATCAACATTATAATAATTTATAAAATAAACATAAAAATTGGAATTTATAGAGATCCATAAGCAAAAATATCTCCAAGACATCGACCAAACATTTGACATGTTCGAAGACATTGATTTAAACAACATAGATAATTGTAAAATAGTCTATGCATACTTGCTTAATATGTTTGGTTGGTCCACATGTGATATAAACAGATAGTTAAGCAAGATAAAGGTGTAAAATTAATATGAAATTGTGACATTCTGCCTTAAAAACGGTTTAAAGTCGATTGATAAAAATTGATATTTTGTAGCTACCCAAATATATTGAAGGCTTTTAAAGGAATGATTCGTTGATTTTACGTGAGTATTAGAGTTATTGGTATCGTTCAATAAGGTCATTTGATTTCTGTATCTAATTTTTTTTCTCTTTAATGTATTTATTATATTAATAATTTGTCTAGATCCAAAAATATTGAAAGCTTTTAAAGTAACGATACGTGGATTTTAAAAGATTATTAGAGTTATTAGTATCGTTTGATAAGGCCATTTAATTTCTGTATCTATTTTTTTTTCTAATTTAATATATTTACTATATTGATAAAAATTGATATTTTGTAGCTACCCAAATATATTGAAGGCTTTTAAAGGAATGATTCGTTGATTATACGTGATTATTAGAGTTATTGGTATCGTTCAATAAGGTCATTTGATTTCTGTATCTAATTTTTTTTTCTCTTTAATGTATTTATTATATTAATAATTTGTATAGATCCAAAAATATTGAAAGCTTTTAAAGTAATAATACGTTGATTTCAAGAGATTATTAGAGGTATTAGTATCGTTTAATAAGGTCATTTGATTTCTGTATCTA
>JBIPMB010000051.1:0-12851 GCA_044369355.1 Gammaproteobacteria bacterium
GTGCGCTATTTTCAGTTCAATGAAAAAGAATTATTGGAAATGACGCGCAATAGCTTAAAAGCGGCTTTTGTGGATGAAGAGACTCGCCAGAAATTGCTGGCGAAAGTGGGATGATATCTTTAAAATCAAGCATTCTATAGTGGTCCTTAACTTCATTTAACGCCCATTATAGTGTGCTTAAAGCTAAAAGTTAGACTATGAGATATCATCCAAATAAACGATACAAGCATCGATAGAGGCACGGTAATAATGATTGCGCCATTCTTTAGTATGGCTTACCAATTTATGCGCAGAAAGTTGTGCGAGTATGTTTGAAATATAACTTTGGTTTTTCCCCAGAATATCTGCTATCTCCTTCACTTGTACGCCATCTTTTTGCGCTACTAGTTTTAATACTAGCTCTTCATTGGGACTTAAATTAAAACGACTGATGCGCTCCCTAGAATAATTTATCACGATGGGTTTTGCCAATTCCAAAGTAACATGCTCGGATAATGTCCCTAATTGCAACGAATTAAATAACCGGTTCAGCAAACCAAAAATGAATCTTAATCTTCCTTTGGTGATCTTATACATATACAACAAAACATCTTTATCAACCGGTAACTCTACCTGTGAATTAATACGAAAATACTTTACTCGCTTTTCAATTAAAGCCAAATAATCGCTCTCTGACAAAGGCATAATCTCTGTTTCATGTGCAACGATATCATCCACTCTATCCACTTCTTGCGCAATAAAACGACGTAATGACGTATCACCCACCAACAACCAACTAGTCCCCGCCATTTGAAAATAGTCTCGCATAATATTGAGTAAAACTTTAATATGCGCTTCATTTTGTACGACACCGATGTCCAGGTTATTTAACTGAATTAAAATACCATACTTAAATCCTAGATCATATACAACTTGCACCAAATCTTCTAAGTGTTGTGATAAGACTTGTGTGGGCATAATCATAGGTTGACCACCACCACCGGCTTGTCCATAGCTCGCGCCCACTCCAAAAGCGGTTAGACCAAATGAATGATATATCTCTGTCACACGTTGTACGATTGCTTTGGCTTCTTTGAATTTTTTCTTATTTTTCATGGCGTCTAAATGCTGCAATTCTAATGTAGACACAATATTTGCAATAATCGCTGCCATTAACGTGTCGGCATTCCAAGTGGGTTCCACTCTAATTTCACTGATCGGCGTAAAATAATGCTTTGCTTCTTCTGCTTTGAATCTTAAAAAATTTCCAAATGAGGTCGTACCAACCCCTCTAGATCCTTCAATTACCATCACTATATTGTTTGATTGTAGAGCAAACTGACTCTCTGCAATCTTGTCTTCGTTGCCGGTATAAAGATAGAGTGTATTCGCCGTAATCGGATGTGTTCTAAAGGGTTCATCTTTAAACCCTATGGATTCCCATTGCATACCATAATCCTCATATCACTAATTTGCCATTATTTTTATTATATCACAAAATTTTGTAATATCACAAAATTTATGACAAAAAAGTGATGTGATCCGAGGGTAGATTAAAAACCATTAATAATCAACTGGTTATCATTCTAGGCTGCACCCAACTTTATGGTGTGAGACTACGGTAACGGAGAAATGGGTGCGCTTTAAAAGAGTATTACCTTATTTGTCAACTTGCGTGATCGGTTGTCGGTTGGTTGAATGTTAAGGTAGATCTATCTTGGTCGTGGCACAACAGGTTGTTCATTCAAAGCAGCAAACATCGCTTTTATCTTTTGTACACCTAAAAAAACTAAACCTGGTTGTGGTTTTTGCAGTTGTGGTTTTTTGCGTTCTAATTCTTGTTCCATTTTAGTCAAAAAATCTTGTAAAGCAGATAGTTTTACTTTCCCTTCGTTAAGATTTTGTTTTAATTCGCTGATTTGTTCATCCAGTTGTGCTAATTTCTTTTCTTGTTCCTTGATATGCGCTACTATCCCTGTTTTATTAAAGTGTAACTGACATTCTAATATCTTAGCTTTCAGTTGATTAATTCCTGTTGTTTTTATTTCTTCTTCCCAAGGCTTACATTGTATATTTCTAATGTTTTGTATTTGCAGTTTAAGTTCTATTATAGTATCGTCAAATAATGTTTGGTATTTTTTATGTGGTTCTAGCTGGATTTTAAGTTCGTTTTTTTCTTGTTCTAACTTATTGATTAACTCTTCGGTTGAATTATTCTCTTGTTGCTGTACTACAATTTGCTGTTGCTGTGTAGCCATAGTTAGAATGAGCTTCACAATAGACGAATCAAACATTGTATAAGTAGACGGAATAATTGCGTGTTCTGTAGCGGCCATATTTAACTAATCCTTATTCAACCATAGAAGCATATTAGCACATTTTATAAAATATTTTCAATCCATAGCCGGCAGACAAAGCCGCCTGAGATAAATCAAAAGCCGCCTGAGATAAATCATTTGAGGCGGCTTTCATATTGAATCTGTATATGCTGTATGAATCTCCGGTCGCTCATTTTACCCTTGGATTATCGCCCACGGCAATCTCCACCTGTTTGCTATTCGGTGCTACAGGAGGAGGAGCAAAAATACAATTTAGATTCCTACTGATTAAGCCTTCTTTTTCGTTTAACCTTGGTACTTGTTGAGAGAAGAGTTTTCTAGCAGCAGCATTTCCTGCATCAGCATGATCATTTACAGCTTTTTCTATTGCTTTCCGGCTTTCCTTTAGCAACAGTGTAGCAGCTGCTTGAAATGATGAACTTAATGATGAATTTCTCGCAGCATAATATAATGGGTCATGGCTAAATTTATCTTTAGTATTCACATTTGCACCAGCTTTAACCAACATACGTATCAATTCTCCTTGGCCATGCTTTGCGGCATGATGCAAAAGAGTTTGTCCGTTATTGTCCGCAGCATTCACATTTGCGCCAGCGTTAATCAAAGCTATTACAATGTCTGCTTCTCCATCCTCAGCAGCAGAAAGTACAGCATCATACCCATTATTTGGCAGAAGTTGAGCTTTTGCTCCTGCTTCGCATAAATATTTCACAATTTCACTTAACCCATCTCTAACTGCATACGCTAAAGCGGTACGATCTTTTAGATCTCGAGCATTAATATCTACAGCCTGATCTGCAAGCAACGATTTTATACGCTCTAACTCTCGCGCTTTAATGGCTGCGTGTAGAGGAAATAAAGGAACTATCTTTTCTGCTGATTGCGGATCAGATTCGTTACTACTCACGTAGGGTTTAGCCTCGTTGCTATCACGTTTAAAAGACTGATCGTCCCTTTCTTCTTCTTTTCCTTTTTCTCTTTCACCAAAAGCAGGAACATTTACTCCATGTTTTACATCATCACTTGAAATTATTGAATTTTGCCCCTCTCCTTGACCTAATATTTTTCCTGGCGACATCGGTGCTACTGCTTTTGCGGCAGTTTGCAACTTAGCACTAGCTTTTCTCAGAGCTGGATCAACTTTTAGAACTCTTTGTTCTTCTTTCTCTTTTTTAGCTTCATGACAAAGATCTAAGCCTTTTCCAAAAAAAGCTAAACCTGATGTAAACAATCCTAAGTTTAGAGGGACTCCAAGCGTACTCAGCCCAAATGTAGGCACTGCGGCAACAAACGAAGCAACTACACCTATGCCACCAACCACCATGGCTGCAGCACCAGCAAGCATCATTGCCGCACCCAACAGTCCTTTATATTTAGCAGCAGAAACTTCTTGAGCAGATGGCTCTCTCTTAATAACTAAACTCTTCACAATTTCTACAAAAGAGTCGCTTTGTTGACGCGGCTCTTTTGATTTATCACTTTTTGCGTTAGCTATAGTCTCATTTATAAAACAACTAGCTTCAGTGAACATACGATTATGCATTTCAGGTTCAACATCTGAATTGTGTGCAGCGGTATGGAATTCTTGCATTGCTGTATCTAGTGCTTGCCATGAGTTTGGAACCTGTGCAGCTTTTTGAACTTGGTCAGATTGTGATGCTGTTGCAGTAGCTTGTGCTTCCTGCCTGACCTTCTGCCAACTCATAAAATATTGGTATTCTGCGGTTTTTCTAAGTTCATCACTAGCCATATACTTTAAAAGTACTAATGCACTTTCAAAGAATTCTTCATTCTTTGGATTATGCTTAATCGCTAAATAACACAAATTCAGTAATTGCTGATCTGTCAATTGTTTTAACTTCGTCTCATAGAATTGAGTTACAAGTGCTGTCTCTGGTGCTGGTTTAGGCATATCTTTAAGCAGCTCGTATATCTCAGTTTTATCCTCATCAACCTTGTCATGTAGCTCATGTAAATAGCATCCAATAATGTGGAAATAGTCATCTTTTTTCTTGCCTTGTTTATCTGGTTCGTTACTCAGAAAGCGAATAACATCCGTCAAATTTTCCTCAGGATCAATATAGGCATCTAATTCTGAATCCGATGGTAGAGATGGTGGAAGATCGGATTCCCAATCTGCATAGGCATCGAATTCTGAATCTGATGGTAGAGATGGTGGAAGATCGGACTCCCAATCTGCAGGTGTGTCATTAAGCTTTTTCATAATATTTCCTCGCTTTCAATTATTGCCACTTATCTTGTTTAAGATGTGCGTAGTACCATATGTTCATAGTAGCATCCGAACATTAAGAAAATATTAAGAGCCCTTAGCCTTCAAAATTTTATCTTTTTATGTAACCAATTGATTTAAAACAGGATATATTGGTTTTGTGTTGAAATTAGGCAATAATTTATCTGTTTTTCAATGGCTTAATGTTCTTTTTCAGACAATGTAGAAACAACCCCAAACCATTTCATCTCAAGCTAACTGCTGCAAAATCTTACTACATTGCTTATGCACTACAGACTGTACTTGTTGTAACGCCGGATACGAGCCGTAGATATCTTCAAATTTCTCTTTCTGTATAGACAATTGAGCTAATAAAATTTCTGCACTGTGTTGCAGCAATTTCATTAAAAATTTTTCACGAATATTGCATTCTTTGGCCAGTAGCCGCCACTGTGGTGTGAGCACAAAGCCAGGATCAAATACGCCGCCTATAGAAAAAGCTAGATCGGGATCTATACGTTGAATAGCTCTAGTACAAACTAAATCATAAAAAGGTGCTAATGTGATTTGCCCATTTTGAGCATACAATAATGCAATATTCTTGGCATGCCCATCCGAATTACCCGCTAGAAAATTAAACATTTGCCATTTTAATAGATTTTGCGTATCGATAATGGGTTGGCTGCTTAAATCTTGAATACGCCTATAACAATCATAAAAAGAAGGTCCTCCCTCCTTTTGATATTTTCGTTCATAGCCTATGCCTAAGGCTTGGCAAAAATCTTCTTGATGTAAACGTCGTATAGAACCATCAGCTTCTATGATGCGATCATAACGTTTTACCATCAAAAATGAAATAGAATCGTATTGTTGAAATTCACATTCAACTACCGGTAAATTTAATGTTTTTGCTAAGGCTGTCATAAAATATTCGTAAGCCGGAATGTTTTTATACCCTGCAATATCAAATTTTAAAATATGCGTCGAGGGGGCTTCGTTTTCGGGCAATAAGTATTGTCCGTCTCTAAACAAAACAGGGCATTTATCTTGCGCCCCCGCTAAAGACAAACGCGGCCTATGGTTTTTAGGATACAGTCCTCCCAAAGGCCCCTTGTGTAATAATATTTCTTTTAAATCGGTGCCTTGAAGTAATTTATATTTTTTTAAATTTCCTGGTTGTTTGTCTACAGGTAGTAGAGATAAAGCGCCTGCACACTCACCCCCAATCGATTTTAATAATTCAAAATCACTGTCCGCAATTTTTAAATCGCGTACTATATGCATTCTGGCTCCAGCCTCAGGCAATAAGTTGGCAAAAAATAATTGCGCTTTATGACCTGACGGGCTATATTGTTTCATTGACAAGGGTAATTGCTGAGACAATGCAAAACCATGTTCTAACCAATGATCTGTATATTCAAAACCTAAACCGCCCACGGCATCTCGCCACAACACCCCCACTAAAGTGTTATCATGCCAAACATTGAGTTGATCCGCTTTACTCATCGCTATTTCCTCTGGGAGCTATGATAATTTTAAGCCCCAGTTGACTCAAAATGGCCAATGCTTTTCCTAATTCGGCCGTTTCTTTACCTCGCTCCAGCTCAGACAAAAAACGCATGCTGACATTGGTCATTCCCGAAACGGTCTCTAAAGTTAAATGTTGGCTTTTTCTAAAGGTGCGAATCAAAGCACCTAGTTCGTGGGTATTTTTGATTTGTGTAGCTTTTAACTTGAATGATGATGGCATAGTAGTGGCTCTAAATTTATCCCGTACGGTAAAAATAGCACGGATTTAGAGCTTTGTCAATGTTTTTATCCCGTACGGGATAAAACTAAACATCCCCGACGATATGCACCTCGGGTTGCAAGGTTACACCGTGTAAGCGCAATACTTCGGCTTGCACATGTACCATTACGGCTTCTATATCTCGGGCAGTGGCATCACCCGTATTAATAATAAAATTAGCGTGTTTGGTAGACACTTCGGCACCACCGATATGAAAACCTTTTAGGCCGCTTGCTTCTATCAATCGGCCAGAAAAATCACCCGGAGGATTGCGAAATACCGAGCCGCAGCAGGGTTTGCCTGTAGGTTGCGAGGCGGCGCGCTTGTCTAATAAATCTTTGATGGTAGCAAGCGATTCTTCTTTGTTGCCGCGTGGAAATTCAAAATGCGCTGCAATAAACCATTCTTCGGTTGGTCTAGTCACTTCTCTATAAGCGATTTTATATTCTTTAGGCGTACGTTTTGTAATATGACCACGGCGATCGATAGTTTCCACGGCAACGACTTGTTCCCAAGTCTGGCGGCCAAAACAACCCGCGTTCATGGCCAAAGCACCACCGATGGTGCCGGGAATACCCGCCAAAAACTCGCCATGCTGATAACCCGCACGTGCTGAAAAACGCGCTACTTGCGCACAAGATACCCCGGCTTCAGCGCGTATAATACCCGTAGGCAATTCACTTAATTCTTTTAAATGCCCTTGAGTGATAATCACCGTGCCATTAAAACCCTTATCGCGAATCAATGTATTACTGCCTAAACCCAACCACAATAAAGGTTCGTCTAACGCGCAACTTTCTAAGAAAGCAACGAGATCATCTTTATCTGCTGGAAAATAACAGCGTTTGGCTAAACCACCTACACGCCACGTCGTCCATTCCGATAATTTAACGTTTTCTTGTAATTCACCACGCAACACACTGGACATGATTTACACCTCTGTTGTTTGACTCAGCAGCATTTTAGCGACGCCGCCTATACTGCCCGCACCTTGAGTTAGCAATACATCATTTTGTTTCAACACAGAACCTAATAATTCTGATAATTGAGCAATTTCGCCTACTAAAATAGGTTCAACCTTGCCGCGTTCGCGTATGGCTCTAGCCAAAGCACGGCTATTGATGCCTGCAATGGGTTCTTCGCCCGCTGCATATATTTCCAATAACAATAACACATCGACGCTGGATAACACTTCGGCAAAGTCGTCTAATAAATCGCGTGTGCGTGTATAACGATGCGGCTGATACGCCAATACTAGACGTCGTTCCGGCCAAGCGGCGCGCGCTGCAGCCAATGTAGCCGCTACTTCTCGTGGATGGTGACCATAATCATCGACGACCAATACACTCACATCTAGTTTAGGTTTATATTCCCCATAAATTTGAAAACGCCGTCCTATGCCCTGAAACTCTGCAAAAGCACGCGTTAAACTGGCATCGTCTATATTCAATATTTCGGCCAGTGCAACTATAGACAAGGCATTTAATACATTATGGCGCCCTGCTAAGTTAAGCTGCAACGCCAAAGGCGCTTTGCCTTTACGAAGCACAGTAAATTCAGTTTGCACGCCGTGTTGCGCGATGTCTACAGCGCGCACATCGGCAGCGCTGTCTATACCGTAAGTTACCATACGTCGAGATATTTGTGGTAATAGTTGCGCGATGATGGGATCGTCCAAACACAAAATAGCCGCCCCATAAAAAGGTAAATGATGTATAAATTGTAAAAAGGCTTCTTGTAAGCGCTGAAAATCACCCGCATAGGTTTCCATATGATCCATATCGATGTTGGTGACAACGGCTAAGATAGGCGTTAACAATAAAAATGAAGCATCGGATTCATCTGCTTCAACCACAAAAAATTGCCCTTTCCCTAAACGCGCATTGGTGCCGGCGCTATTTAATAAACCGCCAATCACAAAAGTAGGATCTAAACCCGCCTCGGCCAATACACTGGCGGCAAGGCTGGTTGTAGTCGTTTTACCATGCGTGCCGGCAATGGCTATACCGTGATGAAAACGCATGAGTTCTGCCAACATTTGTGCGCGCATCACCACGGGAATTTTGTGTGCGTGTGCATAAACCACTTCTACATTGTCTTCAGCGACAGCACTAGAACGCACCACCACTTCAGCTCCTTCTACATGACGTGCATCATGACCTTGGTAAACGGTAATGCCTAATTTTTTAAGACGTTGCGTCATGGCATTGTCGCCGCTATCGGAACCAGTGACATTAAAACCCTGATTATGCAATACCTCGGCGATACCGCCCATACCAGCGCCGCCTATGCCGATCAAATGAATGCGGTGTATACTGAGTTTCATACCCATTTCTTGCGCATAATGTAAAGTGGGATTGTTATTTTGCACCTAAAACTCCTAAACTTTCTTCAACAATAATATTGGTGGCATCTTTGCGCCCCAACGCATAGGCCGCTTCGGCCATCGTTAATAGCACCTCACGTTGCAAAAATGCCGGCGTTAAAATACTTTCTAAGCTCGCCATATTTTTTTCGGCGATGACGCACGCTGCTTCACTCTGTACTAAATAAGCCGCATTTTTGGTTTGATGATCGTCTACCGCATGCGGATAAGGGATCAAAACACTGGCTAAACCTATGGCCGCTACTTCGCTGACCGTAGCTGCACCGGCACGAGCAATGACCAGATCAGCCCAATTGTACGCTGCTGCCATATCGTCAATAAAAGGCAAGACTTCCACATCATTCATATTAGCATAAGCTGCGACAGCTGCATCATAATGACGTAGTCCGCTTTGATGTCGTACCCGCACCGTGCCTGCATCTAGGGCTATTTTTAACGCCTTAGGCACGGCCTCATTTAAGGCTTTAGCACCTTGGCTACCACCCATCACTAAAATATGCACTGGCCCTTGCCTAGAGCCCAAGCGTATACGCGGTTCTAGCAATTGTAATAAGCTATGACGCAAAGGATTGCCCGTAATGGTCGCTTTTTTACTGGCTGTAAAAGCACTCGGAAAAGCAACAAATATTTTTTTAGCCATTTTCGCTAAGATACGATTGGTATAACCCGGTACCGCATTTTGCTCTTGAATCAATAAGGGGGTACGCCGTAAAAACGCAGCCACGCCACCCGGACCACTGGCATAACCGCCAAAACCTAATACCAAATCCGGTTGCCACCGCTGCATATGTTGCCGCGCTTGTTTTACTGCACGTAATAATTGCCACGGCGCTAAGACTAAACGCTGCCAACCATGACCGCGTAAACCACCGACTTGAATGGTAAATAAAGGCAAGTCTGCTTTAGCAACGATATCCGCTTCCATACCTTCTGCACGACCCAACCAGGCGACTTCTACGCCACGCGCGATGAGCGCTTCGGCCACGGCCAATGCAGGAAAAATGTGGCCACCTGTGCCGCCGGCCATGATTAATATTTTTTTGTTCATCAATGCTGACTCATATAATGTATGCGCATTTGATGATCGACGCGTAAAATCAAGCCGATTAAAACAAAATTAGTCAATAGACTACTGCCACCATAACTCATCAACGGTAAGGTTAAACCCTTGGTGGGTAACAAACCCACATTCACGCCTATGTTAATCAGCACTTGGCATGAAAGCCACAAACCTAAACCATACGCCAAAAATGCAGCGAAAAATAAGCGCTCTTTATACGCGCGATGGCCAATCACAAATACGCGCCAGAAAAATACTGCGTACAAGAGCAGAATAGTTACCATGCCTATTAAACCCATTTCTTCGCCTAACACGGCAAATAAAAAATCGGTATGCGCTTCGGGCAAATAAAATAATTTTTGAATACTCTCCCCTAAACCTACTCCTCCGATACCACCACGGCCAAAGGCAATTAAAGATTGTGTGAGCTGATAACCACTGCCATATTGATCCGCCCAAGGATTTAAAAAGCTGGTTAAGCGCAATAGACGATACGGCGATACCACCGCCAAAGCGGCTAAGGCTAGCAAAGCAAGGCTTATTAGCAATATAAAATACCGTACGCGCACACCTGCTAAAAATAATAAACCCAAGGTGGTTGCGGCTATAACCACTGCCGAGCCAAAATCAGGCTCTAATAATAACAGCACGCTGGTTATACCTAAGATGATGATAGGTAAAATGACGGTACGCTGATTTTCAACCAATTTATCGCGAAAGCGATTTAAATAACCGGCTAAATAAATGATATACAATAGTTTCGCCAATTCCGACACTTGAAAATTAAGTGGCCCTAGATGCAGCCAACGCCTACTGCCATTCACAGAGCGACCAATGCCCGGCACCAATACCAATGCCAATAAGGCCAAAGCCACTATCAATAAAATACGGCTGTGTTTTTCTATATGACGCAGCGGCATTTGCACTACCACTGCACATAGAATTGCACCCATGACGACGCTAAATATTTGTCTAAACAAATAATGAAAGGGTGTGTTGTAGGAATGCGTAGAGACCATCATCGATGATGAAGCCACCATCACCAAACCCATGACTACGATTAAAATCGCGCATAATACAAAAGTGCGATCGTACAAGGCAATTTGCTTTGATTTATATTCCTTAGCCCAAGTAGAATGTCTCATACTCAATCCCTAATTATGCGCTTAACTGTAAAATAACAGGCGTGTGATCAGAAGGTCTTTCCCAAGTGCGCGGCAATTTGTCGATGACACAACGCTCAGCGCGCGCCATCACGGCGGGTGTCGCTAAAATGTGATCGATGCGCAAGCCTAGGTTGCGTTTAAAAGCATTCATTCTATAATCCCACCACGTGTAACTATTGTCCTCTGGCGTCAAGACGCGAAAAGTGTCATTCAAACCCAAGGCCAATAAAGCTTGAAAACAAGCGCGCTCCTTAGCACTCACTAAAACCTGTCCTTGCCAGGCTAGAGGATCGTGCACATCCCTATCTTCCGGTGCAATATTATAATCCCCTAGAATAATAGTTTGCGGATGCGCTGCCAGGGTATTTTTAACATAGCCTAATAGCTTTTCAAACCATTGCAATTTATAGCCATATTTATCCGAATCTACGCTAGCGCCATTGGGCACATACACACACATGATGCGTTGATCGGCTATCGTTGCTGCCAAGACTCTTTTTTGTGGGTCATCATAATCTGGAATACCCACGACTACATCTAGCAGCGGCGTTCGACTTAAAATCGCCACTCCATTATAAGTCGGTTGTCCAGCTACCGCAACGTGGTAGCCTAGGTTGGTGAAAGTCTCTAGAGGGAACATTTCATCGGTCATTTTGATTTCTTGCAAAACCAACACATCGGGCTTATGCTCTTGTAACCAGGCTAATACCTGCTCCAAACGGACGCGCAAAGAGTTGACGTTCCAGGTGGCCAAAGTGTAGCTCATGCCTTATCGTTCCCTTTTTCTGCCATTAAAACTTCATATTTCGCCAAGAGTTGTTCCTGGGTTTCAGGTTCGGCTTCATCCTTGATTATACAGGCCACTGGGCATACCGCCACGCATTGAGGGGTATCAAAATGCCCTACACATTCAGTACAAAGTTTAGGATTGATTTCATAATACCATTCGCCTTGGTAAATAGCTTCGTTGGGGCACTCCGGCTCACACACATCGCAGTTGATGCATTCATCGGTGATTAATAAAGCCATTATTGTAGCTACTCTCGCTCTTTGTTTAAAAATGAACCGTCATCCTTCGTGCGTATTGTAGGGGCGCCTCGCGAGGCGCCCTGCTAACGCAGCACTTTGTAAACATTAAGCGTAAATTTATAATCATTCGCGTTGATTCTGGGCGGCTCACGAGCCGCCCCTACAAGCAACCCACCTACACACAATCTCTCAGCTTCTTCGCCAACGCCTCTACCACCCTAGGCGTCACAAAAGCACTCACATCTCCGCCGAAGGCCGCAATTTCTCTCACCCAACTGGCACGTACAAAACTGTATTCCGCCTTGGTCGCTAAAAAAACCACCTCTAAATTGGGCTGTAATTGACCATTCATATGGGCTAATTGCATTTCATACTCACAATCCACGCTGTTTCTAACTCCGCGTATCACCGTCATACTGTTTTTAGCCTTAGCAAAATCCACCAATAAGCCCGAAAAAACGCATACTTCCACATTGGGCAAATGCTGTAACTCAGCTTTTAATAATGCCAAACGCTCTTCGGTCGAGAAAAAACGTTTTTTAGCGCTGCTCTCTCCGGCATTGACCGCCACTAGCAAATGGCTAAATAGCTTGGCCGCACGAGTGATTAAGTCTAAATGTCCCCGTGTTAACGGGTCGAAAGTACCAGGAAATATCGCGTGCACGGTCAAGTCCGCCTTATATTAGGGAAAATCTAGGATTATTATACTATGGTATAAGAATAAAGGCGATCCTATCGTGATATTGATCAGCAATTCTCGGTGAAGGTCAAAATATAAACATAAGCTTTAAAAAGGGCTTAAATACTATCAAGCTTGGTTTCTTTTGGACAAAATGCTTGCTGTCCAATAGACAAAAATTATGTAGAACAGCG
>JBIPMB010000290.1:0-12850 GCA_044369355.1 Gammaproteobacteria bacterium
GTTTTACTGAGTCTGCTGGATGCCCAGTGAATCCAGTCATGCAGTAAGAGAAGATTTCTTTAGCATTCCACAACGTCTCAGGAATAATCCCCTCACAGGTATATCCTTTTCTCCCCTGAAAATAATTACCAGAATCACGACTCCAGTTCTGGCACTTACCCTCGGAGTTGAAGATCAACTTGAGAGCCGCATCTACTTTTTTGTTATTACCACCAGAGGTAGTAGAAGTAGAAGCACTAACTAATCGTGCCGCTTGTTTATTTGTTTTCCCTGTTGCAGCATCTATTGTTATTTCTGCCTGGGCAACTACCGCAGGAGGCGCAAGGGGAATGACAACGTATGATGCGATCGCAATTGTTGAAATCCAACTTACAATGTCCCAATTAAAATCTCTCCCGGTTTGACTATTATTTGTGTTGACCATGATTCCACTCCTCAATAAAATGAATTAGTTGATTGGCGATATTTTTACAATCTGACTCCAACAAGAAGGAGTAATATACGGCGATTGCAATTTAAGTAATTCCGTTTTGGTTTTGGCAAGTAAATCACCTTTGCCTAGCAAAGATTCTCCTCCGGGCTGTCCAATACAAGCGATGCTATTGTGCTTGTCGGTAACTTTTAAGCAAATTCTTCCTTGTAAATTAGAAGCGACCGATCTACTGATTTGATCTGCGGTTCCTCGTTGTTGAGCAATGATTACGTTAATACCTCGACTGCGACCTTTTCTGACTAATTCAAGCATTAACTCTCCCCATTTATCTGCCCACTTCCCGCCTGTGTAACTCAAATCACTGTTTCCATTAGAGAAGTAAATTAAACGAGGTACGATGGGTTGATTATGTTGTTGCATCAATTCAACATAACTTTCCCAATTAGGAACTCCTGCACTCTGAAATAATCCTTGACGTGCATTCAATTCTTTAATTAATTGCTGAATTTGATCAATTGAATTTTCGGGACTATAGCTAATAGGTTGAGCTAAATAAGGTGAATTATCTGGGATTCGGTAAAACGTCTCCCCACATAAGTCGCTCAATACAAACTGCACTGCTTTCGGGGAGTAATTCATCATTAAATCTGGAACCTGACACTGAAGTAATACCGATTTACCACTTCCGCTATCTCCCATAATGAACCAGTGGGGTAAATCCTTAAACTTTGCTCGAATTGGTCGTAACTCTGGATCGCACCCTAGAAGTAACTCTGTATCAATCGGATTTTCCTTTAGGTTCCAACAAGGGTTGATTGTTTCAAAATCAATAATGCGCCGTTCAAGGTTTGCGTTGACCACGATTCCACTCCTCTGTAACTAATTGACTCAAGTTAACTGCTCTACTCCAATAACTATTTAAGAAAACAACCGTTGGAGGGACGAGTTGGGGATAAAAAAAGATTGTCACCAGAAACCCAAGTCCAACGATTGTGCAAATATCTCTCAAAAATCTGACCATTTATTTACCGCAGTTATCCCAAATTTTTAAAGCTCGTACTTTATCTGATAACAAGGCTTGTAACTCGGATTTCTTTTCACCCGATGCCTGCTCAACTTCTTCTTGACTGGGATACTCAGAGAAATATTCCTCTTTTTTTGCCCCTTTCTGTTTAGCTTCACAGATTTCTTTAACTTCGTTTTCTGGTTTATCCTGCGCGATCGCGGGAATAGCAAATTGAACACCAGCAAGTAAAGCTACCAAAACACCGACGTATAGATTGGTCATTTTTTTATCCTTAAAACTGTTGCAGTAATCGTGTCGTTAGTTCCGTAGATACCTCTAACGGTATCCATGAATTTTTCGTGTTCCTTTCGAGTAGAAGCAACCAAACAACCTGCGCTCCACAGCCCAACTGAATTACTAAAACTTCTCGGCCCAGAGTGAATATTGGCTCCGTAAACTCCAGTAACAGAAGTTTCACTTCCTCTGGCTGTACTAAAAGAACGGGTTGCGTTGATGTTTCCAACCTGAACCAGTGCAGAGTGACAATTATTTGAAGCCCCGCAATGACTTCCGAATTTCCACGAAGCAAATTGCCCTTCTTTTATTTGAAGAACTCCCCCTGGATTGGATTTAGAGGGATACCAAGCATTCCCAGGTCGTGTTGTCGATCGCCCTTGATAAAGAATCGTTCCATCGTCCTTCACAACGGTCTGTAGATCGCACCATCGGTCAGGTGTATCTTGGCAGTACCAACCCTTGATAAAAACGATATTTCCTTGGGGCCGAACCTTGTATCCCTTCGACTTCATCTGGGCAATGATTTTCTTGCCTAGTTCTGAGGTAGGAATATTACTGGTTGCGATCGCTGGAGATGATTCTTTTTTCTCTTGGGTATCAGATTCCTCTTTGGGTTGTGTTGTTTTTGCTTGTTCAGCAGAAGGTGTGCCACCTCTGATTAACACCCCAGCAGAATTCTGAAGATTATTATTAACTCCCGGGAATGCGATCGCACCCCAACAGGAAAGACAAAATAATGCAGTAAGAAACTTTCCCCGTTGTAGGGCAACCTCTGGTGAGGCGGAGGTCTGGGGATTCGTGTTAACAACAATTGTTGGAGTTGAGTGTGGAGAAAATTCATACGTCATCAGTTTCAGCCTTTGTAATGGGTTTGTCTTTGTCGTTCCAACGGGCTTCTCTTAAAAAGCCACCCTCTGTGTAGTCGATGGTTAGTTTTCGTCCGTTCTCAGACTCGTAAACGGTTCTATTATTGGTAGAGGATTGGGGCTTGCCTTTACCAATTTTGCTTTCAATCTCCCGCTTATCAGCCCCCTGTGTTTTCAGAAGTTCGTGAACTTCCTTAAATTCTTCTTTCCCAAACTTGACGATATTGGCGGGTTTAGCAGAACTGATGGCTATTTCCGCAAATTCAGTGAAGCGATCGCGATTTTCGGTGTAAGTTTCCTTGAAGTTAAACTTCCCGTATTCCCCCGTTCTGAGGTTGAGAACTAAAGCGGTAAGGGAAACTGCGACCAAAATAATCTGTGTGTTTTGAAATCGAATTAACATAAATCTCCTTCAGAGGGGAAGTGTTTCCCCTCTATTGCAGGTCAATTCCCGTCATAGTTGGTCGGGACAGTTACCCAATTCCGTTGAGCTTGACTATTTCGACGTTGTTGGCGAAGTTCAACAGGTGTTGCCGTGGGTTGTTGTCCCGACCAACCAACAAAAGTAGCTTCAACTGCTGTTCCCGCCCCAAATACAACCGGACGAGCTACGTTAGCCCCAAAGCTGGAACCCATTGCCACGGGGTCAAAACCCCCTTTTGAAGCAAACTGCGTTCCTCGGAACAGCCCGATTAACATCGCCCCAACAAAAAAAGGTGCGCTGCCACAACCAAGGATCACAATGGTTGATTTGATCGGATGTTTCTTCATGGAAATCAATGCCCCTACGAGGTGATCGAACATTACCCAGTGGTTTGAGTCTGGATCGAAATCTGGAATATTTTGTGTTTTCATAGTAGTTTGCACCCTGCTATTGTTGTTTGAATCAAAATTACCTGGGAGATTTTGCCTTACAGCATTTTGCCTCCTGCTACTGAACTCCAGATCTTCATCTGGAATATTTGATCTTGCCACATTTTTCTCCTTAATTAATCAAGGGATAAACGTAATAGGGATTACTCCCAGTTTTGAGGAGGGATTGCACCGTCCTCATGCCGCTTTGTATACGGGCTTTTTCCTAATCATTTGACATTCCTAAAATTAGTTCTTACTTTATCAGCAATTTCTGGGTCTTTTAACCCGTAATTTTGTAAAAAGTAAGTCAACAAAGGAACCCCTATTTTTCTGTAATGGCGAGTAGAGTTGTCACGACTACCCGTACAAAACAGAACCTCACGGATGATGTCAGAAGTCAATTCGCCTTTGATGATCGCGTTTCTGATATTCCCCCAAAACATCACTTCAATTTCTTTTCCGGTCATGTTTGGGAATTTTTCTTTGTAGAGAACCTCGAATGTAGATTCATCTACGGAATTATAAGAAAGCGTACTGGGTAAGGTAGATGCGGAATCTACGGGCGTAGATTCTACAGTGATCACTTGTAGAGGCGTAGAGGTAGATTCTACTGGCTCTACTTTGTTCTCTACGGTCGAATCTACGGAACCAATTTTTTGTTGAAGCACCTTCATTAACTCTTTGATGTCTTCATCTGAGGATTCCATAATCACATGATTCCAATCGGATTTAGCAAGAGCATGATCAAGGATTTTAGACTGGGGAATCGTAAATTCAAGCTCCTCAACTTCCTTAGAAACAACTTGAACTGAAGGCTCAACTTTTTGACTCGATTTGTATTCCTCTGGGATGTTTAAAAACCATTGTAATTTCGGGTTCAAGTAGGGAGATTGAAGCCTGATTAATTCAAACTTGGTTTTTGCGAGTAAGTCACCTTTACCCAATAGGTTTTCGCCACCAGAAGAACCGATACAGACAGTGCTATTTGGTTCGTCAACAACAGATAAACAAATTCTCCCTTGAAGATTAGAAACGACTGCTCTACTGATTTGATCTGCTGTTCCCCGTTGCTGTGTGACGATAACGTTAATTCCTCGACTTCGGCATTTGCGGGTAAATTCAGGCATCAAACTTTCCCATTTACTTGTCCATTTACCCCCTTTTTCGCTTAGGTCACTATTCTCGTCAGATATGTAAATCAAACGAGGCATAACAGGCTGTCCTTGTTCAATCATTAATTCGTTGTAACCCTCCCAACTAGGTACACCCACGTCTTCAAAGGTTTTTTGCCGTCTTTCAGATTCCTTAATCAACCATTCAATTTGATTGATAGAAGATTCAGGATCAACACTAACGGGTTGGGCTAACCAAGGTAATTTATCGGGAATTTGGTAGAATGTTTCTCCCTTGAGATCACTCAACACAAATTGAATGGCTTTGGGGGAGTAATTTTTCATTAAGTCGGCTACCTGGCATTGAAGTAGCACGGATTTTCCACCACCGCTTTCTCCTAAAATAAACCAGTGAGGTAAGTCTCGGAATTTTGCGCGAACAGGCTTGAAATTGATGTCACAACCCAGTAACAATTCAATATCAACGGGGTTTTCTCTTAATTCCCAAGAGGGATTGATAGATTCAAAATCAATAATCTGCCTATCGTTTCTGGGAATCTGAATCTGCAACCCTTTTTCTGATGCCTTAATAACCGGAGGACGTTTTGTTGGGATTTTTACCTGCAAATCAGAGGAAGCTCTTTCGATGTTTGAAACCGTAACCCGACGACCCAGTTTGGGTATCATCTGGGGTTGAACGGTTATTTCAATAATTGACGGCCCTGCGATCGCTTCCACAAAATCCGAGTGAAGATTCATCTGTTCCAGTAGGTCAATCAAAACCTTGGACTCTTTGTATAGAGGATGATCGGCTTCCGGCAAGCGGGGTGTGAAATCGGTGCGGGAACCTTCCTCGGTTTCTTCCAGGGATTCATCCTCTACCAAATCCCCACTAGAATCGGATTCATCTTCACTCAACTCCTTTTTGGGTTGTCGAGTAGCTTTTGCCGGAGTATTCTCGGATTCCGAGTCTTCTTTTTCTAGTGCTTTTACAATTTGACCTCCCCCACTTAGTAACAAACCACCAGAAACCAACATCCCCCATCCACTCCAAATAGGAGGGCGAACGGTGAAACTCGCCATTTGTGTTTGTTGATAATGATGCAAATCTCTGTTAGTAACAATTCTTTCTGGTGTTGTGGCTACTTTCGCCACCCAAACACTCCCTGCGATCATCGCAAATGCTAAGACCGCACTCTTGAATTTACTGTTCATAATCATCCTCTGCTTCTTCGTTTGCTTGGATTAAAACTTCGGTTGATTGAGTTTCAACTGAAGTTTTAGCTTGTAACTGCCTGGATTCTTGTACCCGCGATCGCAGGACTTTAAAAGTCGATGGCCTGATATCTTGAGTAGGGACACCGTTTCTCGCTAATTGAATTGCCTTGTATTTCATCAAGGCTGACAGATAGTTATCGGTCTTATAGCTCAGAGCGGCTTCCTGTATTTCTTTCTCAACCCCTATTTCCAGGGTGTCAAAGCAAACTGTTTTCTTTTTTCTGTAACAAGAATTGCTCTTGTTACGGACACTTTTATCTACATGATCTCGAATTTCCTCCGCCTTCACAGAAAGAATCCGATGAATCTCCCCCGGCTCGGAGCCACCGTCTAGGTAAACTTTCATTTGTTGTTCAAAGACAATGGCTTCAGCCTGGGCATCTTGAACGACCGCATCTGCGTCTAAAGCAGGGGGAGTGTCAACTTGTGTGTAAGGTTGGCTGATGAAATACATTGTCGAGATTGTTATTCCCACGGGAACAACGATCACGGCTGTAATTAACAGATTTTTGTATTTAATCAACCAAAGGGGGATAGGCTTCCTAATAGTTGGTGGGTTCATTTTTTTTTGAAATCTCTACTCGAACTGGATTTAATAATTTATTTGGTTTGTTTCGATTATCATCGGATATTCCATTGGCTTTGGCTCGTATTTGATTTCAATTCTTGAACGAGCGGGGATTCCGATATGCGCTGGCTGACCATTGTATCTTCTGTTGTTAATAGTAAATGGCGCATCGACTTCAATTCTGACATCCTGAGAAGATGAAGAAGGATTATATAACCATCTTAGCTTCTCGGCATTTGAAGGATAAATGTGTTCTCTGTCATTAAGTTGGAGAATACCATCTTCCATATTTGAGCTATACTGCGCGATCGCAGGTGAAGAAAAGATTCCAAGAGCAGCGACAGAAGTGGCTAAGAGTAATTTTTTCATGACTTTAATTCCTGTTTGTTTGAACAAAAAAATTAGAATGAGCAAGCGATCTGGGAGATCGCGCTGTTCGTCCATAGCTCTTGGTTTATTGATAGGGTTTGATTTCGACTCGAATAGGGACAGCCCCTACTTTTTTTAGATTGATTTTGATGGGGGTGTATTGATTTGGCGGTAAAGCCACGAAAGCTGGTTGTCCCGGCTTGTAACTTGTTCCGTTGATAGAGTAGGAATAGTCATCAATTACGATCCGAACATTAACTGGTTTGCTGAGGTGATTGTATACCTCCCACTGATACATTCCTCCATAACGAGGTTCGTTTTGTACAACAACCGTTTTAGATGGATGTATGAATCCGCTACTGGATTGCGCGATCGCAGGTGAAGATCGGACAACAAAGATTCCTAAAAGAGCAATCGTTGTTACAAGCAATTTTTTCATGGCTTTAAATCCTTTGTTTGAACTAAAAACTAAAATGAGCAAGCGATTAATTGAGTGTGGAGAACATCATCTCGATAAGAATGTTGCTCCAAAATATCTTTAAGCAAATTTAGAAAACGTCTCATACAACAACCTCCTTTTTTAATTTCTGTGTATTGGTCAATCAAAAACCCTAGCTCTTGATACTGAAGGGCTTCCAGTCGAGCTAGGTGTTCATGAATCTGTTTCATTTCTTCGTGGATGCTTGTCGAATGTTCCGCAGGTCGAACCGATGCTTCACAAGTGGTTCCTTTTTCTGTCTCACTTGTTGCTTCGCCATTTCCTGTTTCCCCAGTTTCATCACTACCTGGGCTGACTCTCCCTTTCCCACCGTCCCAACCTTGACGGTTTTCTGGGTTATCTTGGCAATCAACTCCTCATGGAGTGTTTGATTTAGGGAAGCAATTTGTTCTATACCGTTCACCTTGGCTTGGAAGAAACCTGTAGTTAGGGCGATGTTTCCGGCATCAGCGATCGCACGTCCAACTTCTAATTGATTTTCAACGTATTGATCTGCAAATCCTTTTTCCAAACCTTCGGCGGACAGGATTTTTTCGGCTAGTGATTCGTGTACCATCTCAAGAGTTAGCATCTCTCGAATTACCGTGGCATCGGAGAGAGTGACTTTACCCGTTGTTGAGTAACCTAACTCTTTGGCGAGAGCAAGTACACCCTGCCCTAATTCATCTTCTAAATCTTCCCAATCCACTAATTCATCCCCATCTAAACTAAATGATTCTTGGGGTTCGGGTTGACTACCGGGTAGACTTTGCGATTTTTGTCCTTTTAGGTGTTGCGCGATCGCATCTTTCCAACTTAATTGCGCTTGACCGGGTTCGCGCCCCATATTCCGAATCTCGACTAGCAGTTGCTTTGGCGTAATATTAAGCGACTCTGCTAATTGCTCGATCACAGTCTTCTGCTGGTTTGGTTGTTGGCTCATTGCCGTTTAACTCCTTCTTGTATGCTTCAAAATTAAAATGGGGAGCCGTATTTCTAACGAACTCCTCGATAATTGTCGGTCTATCTGCTGAGAGTGGTTGAGCGAGATCGTAGTTATTAATCATTACCAGCCACTCTTGGACGTAAGGGTTGTAAGCCTTTCGCTCTTTGTAATGTTGATGAAAATCATCCGAATAGAAAAGAATGATTTCTATCCATCCTCTAAGAGTTGCGGGTTTTCTTCCAATTCCCCGATGACTTGGGAGTTCCTTAGCAAACTCGCCAACCGATTTCATGTATCCTGATTTACCTTCAGAGGTAATTAACTTGAGTCTTTGAGTTTCGGGAATAATTTCCGTTTCCCGAACTAAAAAATCCCAGAAATTGAATTTCTTGATTTGCCTGTTCAGTTGACCCAAGAATTTGTTATCGGAAAATAACGTTTTCCTGAGTTTCATATCACCCGTATTAACTACAAGCAATGCGAACGGCTTGTTAGCTAAGGTCACTTGAAAATTAGTGACTTCGTTTCTCTTGAGATTGGAAGGATCGTGTTTCCAATCCTGGTCAATCGTGACAGCAGGTGGAACAAAAATACCCAAACTCTCGGTAATTTGAAACAAAATTCGGGTGATAGCTTTTTGAACAGGTTTTTCTTCTAAATAACAAAAAGTCATTTTGAATCCTGGCTAAGTTTTTACAGTTTGCTTTCCAAAGAGGCTTCTCAAAGCGTATGGTACGGCTATTCAGTTTTCAAGGTTCTGCCACAGACTGCTTTTGAGCTATCTAGGTTCGTTGTTAGGAACTTTCAAGAGGCTTTTCTGAGGTCTATGTTTGTAAGTATTGCAGTTGAAACTGGGAGTGTCAATGAAAGAATATACGAAAGAATATACCTTATTCTTGGGGTGATATGGGGTTAAACATAAAAAGTACCTAAAACACTAGGTTTCAGGTACTTTTTATATAAATAATTTGGTAGTTGTGGCTAGGCTGCTACAGAATTTTCTTGAGGTACAGCATTTAGTAATTTTGATTTAAGGAACACACCGATTTGGGTGTGAACATCCGATGGTTGGGCTTTACCTGACATCCATGTTTTTAAGGTTATATACTGACACCGCATTAATTGACTCGCGGTATCGTAAGAACCGCCCATGTCCTGAATCTCCCAAACAAACTCTTGTAGATTAAATGGTTTTCTTGAAATCGGGAACAGTCTGTTGTGGGTTTCAATCGTTGCATTGATCAACGATGAATTAGTCTTGTAGACCTTTTTGACCTCTCTCAACATGAAACAACCCAACTCTCGGTGAACTAAATGGGGTTGGGTTTTGTTGTTGAGCCAGTTCATTACACTGCGATCGCTTGCCCCCATCATTAAGGCAACTATCTTTAAGTCTCCCCCCATACTTCTGACTTCTGCAACAAAGTCATCAATATCAAAAGGTTCGGCAGGGAAAGTCTCGTTGACGATCGCTGAGACGTAAAACTTCAACTGGTTTTTTGGAATAATCTGTTTCACGGCGTAATTCCTTTTATTGCGAGGGTTGTGAGCAAAAATCCAATCAAGGCATCCAGTAATAGGAGTTGGATTGCGGGGTTGTCGATAACGGTTTTCATGAAATGTACCCGTTTGCATTTTTTCCTAGTGTACGGTACATTAGGGAAAAATGCAAACGAGGTTGGATAAAAACTTTATTCTTTGAATAGAATTTTTCCTAAAACCAGTATTTTTAGGGAAAATAGAAAAAAGAATGAGTTAAAAAAATGCCAAGACGAAAAGGAATAGATAAAAGCCTGTCGTTCTACGTCCCACCCGAAATTTATCGACGCATTAAATTTGCTTGCGTCGAAAATGACAAAAAACTCCAAGACTGGCTACTAGAGTCTGTTCTGAGGGTGTTGGATAATCCTCAAGAAAAAGAATCTGTATGCGATTGGGTTAGTGGTTGGGACTTAACTAAACTAGAGAATCGATCAGGCATATCTATCGAGAGGTTGAAACAAATTGCTTCTGGGAGTTATCCAGACTGTTCGGAAGCCGCCGGATTATTGAAAGCAGGTGTAAATCCTGAATTATTAAAACAAAATGGGTTGAAGGAGAATAGCCATCATGCTTGATCGTGCAAGTTTCTATTTAGAACAAAATGTCCAAATCCAAGAGTCGGGGGATGATATTTTGATCTACCATCCAAACAGTCTGTTAATAGAGGGTTTGAGACGTTGTTCTCTGGAGTTGGCTCAATGGGTTAATTTTATGGGCAAAAAACGAGTGATTCTGCAAAACCCTGGTGATGATCCGTATGAAATCCATGATTGGTTTGTAGACGCGATCGCTTCCACCGCCAAATCAAATCCCACGCCGGAGCATTTGCCGTCAAAAGCTAAAATCAATACTCAGTCTGATCACGTTACCTTGCTTCGGTTTTTAGCGGAATGCCGAGAATCGGGTTTCGTGGTTTTGGTTGCACGGATGGATAACTCAGATTTAGTATATGTGAATGACTTAATGCCAGAAAATCGGGTATTGGTTTCACCAATCGAGATGCTTGACAAATCTCGGTTTGACAATAATTACTTATGGAGGGATTCGTTAGAGGATAAACGATTAATGGAGGAGTTACTTCAAAACGAGGGGTTCATTTCTCGGTACGAGCATCGCATCCGCAGGGTTGATGATTCAATGTGCAAATTTGCCCATAATTTCCATCTTGTTAATTGGCTGGGACATTTGTGTCGATTAGTAGTTTCTCGACCTGGGGATTTTGAAGTGATTGAAGCCCCTGTACAAGTAGAAGTTTAACAAAGAAAAAGCGATCGCACATTATTAGAATGCGATCGCATCTTTAAATATTGGTATGGAAAAACAATTGATTTTCACTAAAATTGCGGGGAGAATAATCTGTGGCCCTCCATCTGTAACACGCAAGAAAAAAGCAGAAGGACTGATTGATTACAGCATCCCCGAATCGGATTATTTGGAATACTTAAAAGAGGAAGATATTCAGATTGGGCTTTTGGTTCGAGTGTCTGCGGTAATTCCTTTTTGGGGATACATCGACAATCGACTTGTCGATAAACGATCAACGGGTCAAAACTTATTGATCGGAGTCGATCCTGGTTATCTTTATCGGATAGAAGTCATAAGGAAAATAAAGCCGGATTGGGAAATCTTACCTAATGAATGGTATTGTCCTAGTAATTAGGCTGATAACCAAATAAAATACTCCGTACATACGGAAGATTTTGTTCCGCCAGTAAAAAGCGATCGCATTTCTATTGAGATGCGATCGCTTTTTAATTAATGTGCTTTCACCAAATCATTCGGAATTTCATTTGTCCTTTGCATCAAATTTTTTCAGAAAACTCGATGATGTGTATCGGTGATCATCTTCATTCTTGACAAGCTCAAATAGTTTGTTTACAGCTTTTTTCCTGTTGTCGTTTAACCCTCCGTTGATAGATGACTCAATATCCGATAAAACATCAATCATTTTGTCAAAATTTTCTTTGAAGTTATCTTTTTCAGTTGTTGGTTTTGGGATTATGCCAAATACTTCTTCTTTTCGTCGAGCTAACATTTGCTTGCGTTCTGCTTGCCTTTTTGGGAAATGATGTTTCATGATTTTTGTTTTTCAAGTCAATTAATTGATTTTACCACAGAACCCAAAAAAAGCGATCGCACTCAATAAAAATGCGATCGCTTAACTAAAAACTAGAGAACTTCTTTACACCAGCAAATAATTACGCCGGAGCAAATATTTTCTTCATTGCCGAGGTAAATTTCCGACTTCACAATCTCCCAGGTTCGATGAAATGGAAAATAATTTTCTATTCGATGCCCCATCTGAAACTTTTCTTCGGACAGGGGATCTTCGAGTAAAATACCTCCTTCACCAATGAATCCCACTTCTTCAGTCCCAAGCGGTAAATAGTGATACAAGAAATAATGTGGGCATTTGTCTTTTGGTAGGCCACGAATTTCTTCGTTACTTAAATCGGCATTCATAATATTCCCTTCCTGTTACATCTATTTTTTTGCTGTATTCAACAAGTACCTTTCCGTATCTTTGGGCAATTTTATGACAATCCTGCCAATTCATAACGGCGGCACTATCTTCAGGTTCCCATGTTTCAGTATTTTCGTTATCAACAATAGGAACATAGAATTGTTGCCCACTGCTGTTGTGTTGCCAGAGGTTATAGGAAATGCCTCCAATAGCAACAACACCAAGAAATAGACACCCTACTCCCGTCGAACAAAGCGCAGGAGCTATCATCACAGCAGGATTTGATTTTGCTGGGATTGAATAGCCTATTGTCGCAACAACAATCGAAATTGCTGTAAACTGTGCTAGAATCTTTTTGTACATAGAATATGAAGGGAAACTTTTGTGTAAGTTCTTGATGATTTTACACAAAAGTTATTTTTTTGTCAATAAGAATTACAGGGGAAATAAAGTATTTTTAACAAAAAAGCGATCGCACTCCTTTATGAAATGCGATCGCTTTTTTTAAGCAAATTAACTCAAACCATATTCCTTAACGATTTGAATTGCGTTCTGAATGGCAACGAATCCGTGAACCACCTCTTTTTGAGTATAAAAAGAACCATCGGGCAGAATTACTTTTTTACAGGTAACTGC
>JBIPMB010000052.1:0-12835 GCA_044369355.1 Gammaproteobacteria bacterium
TGGCCCTGCATGCCATTTACGATGCTATAAAAGCCCGCAAAAAGGCTAGCCGTTGTTAGTAAATTGGGCAAAAGATAAATACCGCGCCTAGGTTTAGGCTGTGCTGTTTCGTGATCCGGTTCAGGATGCATGTTTGTGTGCCTTAAGTTATGTTACACTCTACCACTAAACGGCCACAATACACTAAAGTTTGGGCCACAGTCAATAATTAAGGGTATAACGAACTGTATGGCAGATGATGACGATAAAAAAATTATCATAGAAGGAATAACCGAAAGCGGCGAAACCTTCAGGCCCAGTGATTGGGCCGAACGCATGAGTGGTGGATTATCCAAATTCGTCAAACACCGTATCGTCTATTCCCCGTTGTTGCGCCCCGCGATGAAAGATGGCAACAAATGCGTTATGCTAGACAAATCGATGAAAGAAACAAACCCTGAGCTGTATGAGTCTATCTTAAACTTTGCCAGAACCAATAAGCTTAAAATTTGTGGCGAGGAAGAGGAACCTAAGTAAGATCCACGGGATTGTTAGAAAGGGCGGCTCGCAAGCCGCCCAAATAGTTCGGTGAAACAAGTCGTTCATTTTTTTGTATTGATAGATAGAGAGGTAGTTATGTCTACTCCACTACAAGGATCTGAAGCACGCGAAATACTGAGCGTCAGTGCCTTAAATGCCAAAGCACGCCAGGCATTGAGTCTTAGCTTCAGCCGCGTTTGGGTCGAAGCAGAAATTTCCAATTTTATACGCGCCGCTTCAGGCCATTGGTATTTTTCCTTGAAAGACGATCGGGCTCAAGTGCGCGCTGCCATGTTTAAAAATCAAAATGGCTTAGCCACCTTCACCCCTAAAAACGGCATGCAAGTCTTGGTGCGCGCCGAAGTCAGTTTATATGAAGAACGCGGCGATTATCAATTAATAGTATCTTATATAGAAGAAGCCGGTCACGGCGCTTTGCAGCGCGCCTTTGAAGTCTTACGTTTAAAATTATCGCAAGAAGGTTTATTTGATAATCAGCATAAAAAGAGCTTGCCCCGTTTTCCACGGAGTATAGGCGTTATCACTTCACCACATGGTGCCGCTATTCGCGACATCATCACCACTTTAAATCGTCGTTATCCCAGCGCTAAAGTGATTATTTATCCATGCCTGGTACAGGGTGAAAGTGCGCCACCACAAATCTGTCATGCATTGGCAATGGCAGAAGCTCGCCGTGAATGCGATGTCTTGATCATCGGCCGTGGTGGTGGTTCTTTAGAAGATCTATGGGCATTTAACGATGAAAAAGTAGTGCGCGCCGTTTTTGCTGCGACTATTCCGATTGTGAGTGCTATAGGACATGAAATCGATTTTACTCTATGCGACTTTGCCGCCGATTTACGCGCCCCCACCCCTACTGCCGCTGCGGAATATTGTAGTCCTGATCAAAACGAATTGCGCTTACAGTTACAAAAACAGACTAAAACATTGCACGCTATAGTGTTATCTTTATTACAAATGGCCAAAAAACATTTATTGTGGCAACAAAAACGCTTAGCAGAGCCACGCAATGTATTGATACAGTATCAACAACGCTTGGATCACGTGCAATATCGGTTGTATCAAGGCAGTTTGCAAGCCTTGCAAAGGAAACAAGATGCGCTGAAGGTCTTATGGCATAGATTACATCAACACGCGCCTTTGCATAAATTATTAGAATGGCAACAGCAAAAGGAAAAATTAACGGCTCGTTTGCACAGCGCACTTATTGCTCTATTGAATGAAAAACAGAAAAAACTGATTGCACAAAGCCAAGCCTTGCATGCCATTAGTCCTTTGGCGACATTAGATCGCGGCTATGCTTTGGTATTAAAAGAGCAACATATTATAAGCGGTGCTAAACAATTGGCAAAAGGCGATAAGATCGACGTGCGGCTAGCGAAAGGGAAAGTGCGTTGTGAAGTAATTTAGGGCCTGTTGACATTTGGTTTATCGAAGCAATGACGGTACTGCAAGAAAATGTGGTTAATTAACGCTTTACTTCATAAATATTAGCCACACCATCTTTTTCATTATGGTACGATTGCACCAATATCAAATTGTTACAATGCGTTAACGGATCTTCATGATGAAATTTAACGGCCACATAGCGATATGCTGAAAACTGGCAATTGCTTTCTTGATTTGGTGTCAATACATCTTCATCCCAAGTTGGGATTGCCCCTTTCACTCGATAGAGCACAATCGTATCATTCACGGCAATACGATCATTAGTCCCTGTATGTAATTGTAACCACTTTGTCGTATCCAATACATATTGTTTAGAAGGTCCTATATGCACAAAACTGTATGACAAACTGAATATGAAAAAACAGCCCAACGCTATCGTGATGCTTAAACGCCACTTGCGAGTAGCAATGAGTTCTTTTTGATAGAGCTGCTCTATACCAAATGGCGCCCACAGCAAAATCAGTAAACACAGAGCTAAAACATAACGGCTGGTTAAAAATAGATTATTCATTAAAAAAACAGCGAGTATGAATACTTGGATAATCATCAACCCATACCACAATATTTTTTCACGTCTGCCTAAGACCAAAGCTTTCTTTGCCCAACCATATACTGCAAAGCCACTGTAAATCACTCCAGTACTGGTCACAATTTTATAAACAAAAAACCCAATAAGCATACCAAGATACATTTGATTTGTATGTATAAAGATATAATAAGGCTTCAACGCTTTATCCATAAGATCGATGGTTTGTGTCCTATTTTGCAGCACCGTAGCAAGGCCATGTGTGATGAAATTATAAATTTCTTGTAACCGGCCGCCGCCATATACATTATGAGACCCTATCAACAAAAATAACAGCGCCCCTAGCCAAAAAGGCCAAGCCATGATAAAACTATTGCGACAACGTACATAAAAAGACCATCCCGGCATACAGAAAAAAAGAACGATTGTACCCAGTGCAATTAGCACGCCCTCTATGCGAAACAACGCTGCTACCAATATACTCAGGCCAAATAACCACAGATAACGTTGCTTTTCTGTCTTCAAGAAAACAAGCGCCATCCAAAAAGAAGTTAAATAAAAAGCCCAATAGCCGAAATCTCGCAGAAAGAAACCACGGTCATCATTAAGAGTGCTATAACAGATTATGCACAATAATGCCCACAATCCTACTCGTGGCGAAGGATTAAGATGAAAAACAATGCGTATGAAGAAATAAACCATCCACGCTTGCAACAGTGCATCCAATAAGCGAGCAGCCGTGATATAAGAAAGGCCTAGTTGGTGCAAATGGGCAATTAGGATGGAATAAAATGGCCATTGATATAATGCCATTGCAGCTTTTAACCCCCCCTGGTTATACGCTGCAGCACAGCGTAAATACAAAACGCCATCCACACCGATATCGGGAAGCAAAAAATGATTTAAACCAATGAAGGAGAATAAAAGGCTGAGCAGCACCGCAGCAATATAAATCTGGCGCTGTGATAGCCTATCCATGCTGTAGCTCATATGTTTCTCTTAATGCTTTTCTTTCAGGGCAAAGGTTGTGCCACAATAAGGGCATATAGCTTCATCACCAGGACGTATAGGAATATAAACGCGCGGATGCTGATCCCACAATGCCAAGCGCGGCAATGGACAGCACAAAGGTAAATCGCTGTCATAAACATCATAGTGTTTGTTTGTTTGTTCTTTCATTCTTCATTCCTTACCAATATCGTAACTATATCTTACTCATAGATTGGGAGAGTCGTTACCCAATATCGTTTGCCATAACAGCTGTACTACAGCGCGCTCATCGCTTAATAGGGCATTATCTACCCATGACGGACCATTTTGTAGCGCCGCTTGATTGAGTTGATGGCGATAACAATGCTCAATGCTGAGCAATTGCTGTACTGTTTCTGCCTGTATTCTGCCCAACTTGCCCAACCAATGCAACCACTGACTATGGCTGCTATAAGACAGAGGGTCAATTACCGCCGCCGTCAAGGCGCACAAGCTCAGAAATTGTATCATAAATTCTACATCCATTAGACCACCCCGGCTCTGTTTCACATCAAACTGTGCACCAGAGCGCGCTGTGCTGTGGCTTTGCACGCGTAGTCGCATGTCCACTATCTCGTGTCGCAGCATCTCTACATCGCGATCCCGCGCCAAAGCCTCATGGCGAATGCTATCAAATTGCGCCACCATCGCAACACTACCCGCTACAGCGCGGGCGCGCAATAAAGCTTGATGTTCCCATAGCCAGGCTTGCTCGATTTGATAGCTCTTAAAATGAGCAATATCGCTGACCAATAAACCCGCTTGCCCCGAAGGACGCAGCTCTGTATCTACTTTGTATAAATGACCATTGTAAGTTTTCAACTCTAGACTATAAGTTACCCGCCGTGCCCATTGATAAGCGTATTCAGCACAGTGTTGCTGTGTAGCGGCATCCAAGCCCTGCTTTGCACCATTATCATACAAAAATACCAAATCTAAATCAGACTGAAAACCCATTTCTTTACCGCCTAAAGTACCATAAGCAATGATGGCCCAAGGTGGTATCTCGTCTTCACTCAATGCGTACTTTAACCGAACCCATCGCCAAGCTAGACGCGCTACTACATTCAAAAAGGCTTCGGCAGCATGGCTTAAACGCAGCGCTAAAACTTCATCCTCCGTTTGTGTCGTTAAATAAGCCATAGCAGCTTGCAGCGTATGTTCATTTTTAATTTGCCGCAAAACTTCCAATTGTGTCTCAGTATCGTCTTCAGGGATCGCCAGCAAAGCCTGTTCTAGTCTGCTCTCCAATCCCATTTTGTCTAGCGACAATAAAGATAAACGCTGATCTAATAAACTATCGAGTAAAATGGGGTAATGTGCTAATTGTTCACTCATCCACACGCTTTGGCCGCAACATTGAATGAGATGAAATAATGCAGTGCTGTTTTCTATTAATAAAGATAAATATGTGCTGCGCCTGACTACTGCGGATATAACCTTCAAAAATCGTTGTAAATAGTCATTGGGTGTAGCCGCTTCCAGTACCACGGCGAGTACCAGTGGCATTAGGCGATCTAACCGTGTGTGTGCCTCTTTAGATAAATGAATAAACGCATAGCTATTGCGAAAACTAGTGATAGTTGCTACTACGGCGTCTAAGTCCGTTACTTCTATTTTGCTCTCATAACCTTGTAGACTCCATAACTTAAAAAAGTGATCGTTATCCGCTGATGCTTGTGGTTGTCGCTGTTTTCGTGTTAAAAACAAAGCATCGAATTGTTGACTAATCCGTAATCGCAATGGTTTGAGTGCAGTCAACAATTCATCCCACTGCTCATAACCCATCACAAAAGCAATGCGGGCTTTATCCAATTCATTATTAGGGTATGATTGTGTTTGTCTATCAGCTATCATTTGTCCACTGTCTTCCATTGTACGCAATACATCATAATCTAGACGCAATTGTTCTGTTTGCGCTGTTGCAAGCCAACCTTCATTGCCAATAAAATTGAGTGCAGTATAAAGATTGGGAGTTTGTAACCGCTGATCTTTACCGCCCTTAAGCAACTGAAAGGTTTGAATTATAAATTCTATTTCGCGTAAACCACCACGCCCCAGCTTAATATCATCTATTGCAGCTGTTTCTACAACTTGTTTATCCATTAGACTTTTTAATTCTCGCAACGCTTCTATGACGGAGTAATCTACATAGCGTCTATAACTAAAACGATGTAGTAACGATTGCAGCGCTTCTTTTTCCTCAGCAACGCCTTCATTCATTAAGCGTGCTTTGATCAACGCATAACGCTCCCATTCACGTCCATGCTGTTGATAATATTGTTCCATCGCCGCATAAGACATCACCACGGGGCCGCTTTGCCCAAAAGGCCGCAACCGTAAATCCACTCTAAAAACAAAACCTTCTGCTGTGATTTCGCTCAATACTTTTACCACGGTTTGTACCAGTTTTGAAAAATATTGATTAGGGTCCCATTCTTTGCGCGTATCTAGCCAATGGTGTGGTGTAAAATAAGTAAAAATAATATCGATATCTGAAGAAAAATTTAAATCATAGCCTCCTAATTTCCCTAGGGCCAATACGTATAAAACACAAGGATTGTTGTCTTTATCCACAGCAACACCATACAAAGATTGGTGGCATAGGCTCAGATAATCGACGGTAATGCTTAAAATGCTTTGTGCAAACTCACTGATTTTAATTGCGATTTGCCTGGAACTTTGCAGTGCGGTAACATGTTGCCACACAAAACGCATCATTTCGCGTTGTCTTAAGCGGCGTAAAGCAGACATTAAGGTTTCTACATCCGGCTTTTGTGCCACAATGGCCGCTAAGGCTAGACGATAATCATCGATGGTAGCGATTTTCTGTATATCGCCACTTTGAAAAAGATCCAGCAACAAGGCTGGCTGCTGCAGACTCAAATTAGCTACATAATCGCTGTAAGCGCATACGGCAATGGCGGTTTCTTTAAAAAAAGAATTGTTTTCCAAAGCCCTACTTTCAGGTAATTTGGCCCACAGGGCTACAACAGCTTCTCCTTTATGTTGCAATAAAGGCGGCAGGGTCTTCATGATATCATTTGTCCAAAACTTGGCTATTTTCATACTCTGTGCTATTTGCTATGATATAGACCTATTTTTATAATTTAAGGTCACTATCATGAACCAAAAAACACGTACAGAAAAAGATAGCATGGGCAGCATTGAAGTCGCAAGTAACCGCTATTGGGGGGCACAAACTGAGCGCTCCATACACCATTTCTCTATAGGCAACGACCTTATGCCAAACGGATTGATCCGTGCTTTCGCTATTTTGAAAAAAGCCGCAGCCTTAACCAACCACGATTTAGGTAAATTATCAGAGCACAAAATGCAACTGATCTGCCAAGCAGCCGATGAAATTTTAGCAGAAAAGCTAGGCGATCATTTTCCATTGAGCGTCTGGCAAACCGGCAGTGGCACGCAAACCAATATGAATGTCAATGAAGTCATTGCCAATCGCGCCATCGAAATTGCAGGCGGCATTTTGGGTAGCAAAGATCCCATACACCCTAATGACGATGTCAATATGTCACAATCTTCCAACGACACCTTTCCTACGGCAATGTACATCGCTGCTGCCAGCAGCATACATAATGAAGTATTGCCAGCCTTAGCGGCATTACGCGATAGTTTTTTAGAAAAAGAAAAAGCCTATCAGCATCTGGTTAAAATTGGTCGTACTCATTTACAAGATGCAGTTCCTTTAACATTAGGGCAAGAATTTTCCGGTTACGTAGCGCAATTAAACGATGGCATTTCTTATCTGACGATGACTTTAAACGGTTTATATCCATTGGCCATAGGCGGCACAGCAGTCGGTACAGGCTTAAATACACATCCCGAATTTGCAGTGCGCGCAGCAAGCCACATCGCACAACTTGCAAAATTACCCTTTATTTCTGCACCCAATAAATTTGCTGCCTTAGCCGCACACGATGGCTTGGTGATGGCCAGTGGTGCTTTACGTACCGTTGCTACTATATTAATGAAAATAGCCAATGACATACGCTGGTTAGGTTCCGGCCCACGCTGTGGTTTAGGCGAACTCATCTTACCAGCAAACGAACCCGGCTCCTCCATTATGCCCGGTAAAGTGAATCCCACTCAATGCGAAGCACTCACCATGGTATGCGTGCAGATCATGGCAAATGATACCGCCGTAGCCTTTGCCGGTTCTCAAGGTAATTTTGAATTAAATGTTTATAAACCGGTGATGATTTATAACTTTTTAAAATCTGCAGAGCTAACGCGTGATAGTTGCCATAATTTTAAAGTATTTTGTATAGATGGTTTGGAAGTCAATGAGCAACAATTGCAATATTATGTAGACAATTCTTTGATGTTAGTCACTGCGTTGAATCCAACTCTGGGTTACGACAAAGCCGCTAAAATTGCTCACACGGCCCATGTAGAAAATATATCGCTGAAAGAAGCAGCGGTGAAGTTAGGCTTTTTAACTGAAGCGGAATTTGATAAGGCAGTGCGGCCTATGGAGATGACACATCCCTAATATTCTTCGCATTTGATTCTTAGGCTTTGTTGCCTACGCCCATCTCGCACCAGTCATGTAGGGTACTACACTCCTGGTGCTCGAGGGCTAGGCGCCTCGCCTAAAAATCAACTGCTGTGAATATACCTTAGCAAACTTTATCCCACAGCGAGCTCGTCATTTGCAACAAATCGCCGCGTTCGCTAGTTTGCGGCAGCGCCCAGCTCAAGGTGTATAATGTTGTACCACAGCGCCATTCTACACGGCCAGGCCAAAAGCTACCCATGGCATGACTAGGGGTATAATAAACCACACCGCCTTTAGGCAAAATGACTCTTTGCGTTAATTCTTGATTTTGCATATCGAAATAAATCGTGGGATTGCCTTGTACTTGAGTGCTGACACTCCCCGCACTGCAATACTGTGCACCGTGACAGTCAGCAGTATTATCAAAGGAAATACTATAGTCGTCGGTACGATTGGGTATACGCTCGGCACTGACAAAATAACGCGAGTTGGCGGCGGGCGCTGGAATGAGGCTAGGAACAGCAACCTTACTCATTTTTAAAGACGCTATTGCCTGAGTGAGTCCCTGAGCCGCTTTATCTGTAGCCACCAGAGATGTCGCCGCATAAGCAGAAAAACCTATGCATAAGGCTGATAATAAGAAATAATGGTATTTTATCGATTTCATTGCTGTCTCCTCTTTACAAACAAAGCAGATCTGTTCTATTTTTGAACACAGCTACTGCTGGCGATCATCTTCTAGATCTTGTATTATACTGTGAGTCCGTCTATCATGTCATTAATTATTTTTAGGAGCTTAATTATGCATTCTTACACTCACATTATGTTTTGCGCTGATTTAAGTGAGCACAGCCTTATATCTGCACATCGAGCTATAGAACTAGCCAAAAAATTCTCAGCGAAACTGACCATGATGCACGTGGTAGAATCTTTGCCCGCTTACGCCAGTGGCTATTTAGGCGTTGCCGATGTAGAACGTGAATTGATCGATACAGCGAAAAAAGAAATGCAAAAAATTGCTGCCACATTGAATATTCCCAGCGAAAACCAAGTTTTGGTCGTAGGCAACCCAGCTTTGGAAATTTTCAGCAAGGCCGAGGCCTTGGGTGTAGACTTAATCGTCGTCGGCAGCCACGAAAAACATGGCTTAGGCCGTTTACTAGGCTCCAATGCCAGCGGTATCTTGCACAAGGCACACTGTGATGTGTTGACTGTTAAGATCCAAACGGACTAGCTAAAAGATCTACCGTAGGGGCAGGCAAAGGGGCCTGCCCCTACAAAAATAGAGATAACATATGAAATTGTTTTTTGATTTTGTTCCTATATTCGTTTTTTTTCTAGCTTATAAGTTTTTTGGTATTTTTGTTGCCACTGCTGTTGCGATTTTCTGCAGCTTTATACAGCTTGCTTTTTATTGGTTTAAATTTCGCCGTATTGATACCATGACTTTGGTTTCTTGCGTTATCATCACCGTGTTAGGTGGCTTTACACTGTTGCTACACAATGTCATGTTTATAAAATGGAAACCCACTATACTGTATTTCGTTTTTGCACTGGCACTGCTATTAAGTGGTTTTTTTGCTAAACAATCTTTATTACAACGCATGCTTGGGAAAACTCTAAAATTACCTCCAGCGCTTTGGCAACGGTTAAATTATATTTGGGTCTGTTTTTTCATGTTGCTGGCAGCTCTTAATTTATACGTAGTCTATAACTTTTCAACCAGCACTTGGGTTAATTTCAAATTATTTGGCATTATGGGTTTAACTCTATTATTTTTATTGGTTCAAGGTATCTATATCGCTAAGTTTATCGACACGTCTAATATTAATAAGGGTAACGAATCATAATGACTACACAAACTATGAGAGAAATTAAAAATCGTTTGATTAATGCCTTACAACCTTCTTCTTTGGAAGTATTAGACGATGCTGCTGCGCACCGAGGTCATCTTGCCGCCGATAGCGAACAGGGGCACTTTACCGTCATCATTTCCAGTGCTCATTTTGTCACTCTGTCTCTAGTAGACTGTCATAAACTCGTTTATCAAGCCTTAGGCGACTTATTACCAAACAAGATCCATGCGCTTAAAATCAAGATAATAAAGTAGTCTGATTAAATAGGGCTATAGACTTATCCCTATAAATTAACATAAATTGGTAACCCGAAATTTAAGGATTTCGAAACAATAGCCGGTTTAGAAGTCATTAATCCTTGGGAAATTGACTAACAACCTGCTCTGCATTTATACCGTAAAAATACTTCATATAATTCACCCGTACTTTACACAGATAATCTATCATATTGTATTCGTCAATGCATCCTGTTCTAATTCAATAAAAAAGTGCTATTCCAAACAAAGCGAGAGTAAAGGACGGTGTCAATAAAACAGATTTTAACCTGATTTTTACACCAAAACATTAACTATACTCACAGCAGTTGGTTTTTAGGCGAGGCGCCGAGTCCTCGAGCTCCAGGAGTGTAGTACTCTACATGACTGGGGCGAGATGGGCGAAGGCAACAAAGCCTAAGAATCAAATGCGAAGAGTATATTACTGGAGAATGTTCCATGACTAATAGACTCCTTATTTCAACTGTACAAGACCTCTGTTGGGCACTAGAGCCCATAGGCCAACAATTACCGCAGCTCATTCAAGCCACACATCCCTATCAACCCTTATTGGGTTTATTGGAACGTAATATTGTAGAAATTTGTATTTTACTGGAAAATAATAAATCTAATCTTGATTTCACTGTATTGATGATGCGTATAGCTGAATTAACACGTTTGATTATCTTAATGCGTGATTATGCTTTTGATAGCATGGACGATGAAAAAGTAGATTCATATTTAACACAAATAAAGGAAGGTTTAGAACATATCACCGGATTAATGACGCCCTCACCACTCATGCAAAGTGAAGCGATGATGGTCTAACTTAAAAATAAAGACGCGATGGATCGCGTCTTTATTTGTCTATCCGCTTTTTACTCAGCTTTGCTCGGCTTTGCTCGTGGTGCACGCGGTGGGCGTGTAGTGACAGCACCACTTGTACTAGCACGTGCTTTACGCACTGCAGGTTTACGCGCTGCTGGTTTTGCTGCAGCACGACGGGTAGCCAAACCACCTTCTCTTTCAGCTGGTCTAGCCGTTGAACGGGCACCACTACGACCCCGACCTTCTTCTGTAGTCCTACTCACGGCACGACCACGGTTTTCACTGGGTCTATCGCTAAATGAACTGCGTCTATCATCGCTTCTGTCGCTAGGACGGGCGCGTCTGTCATCGCTTCTGTCACTAGGACGGGCGCGTCTGTCATCGCTTCTGTCGCTAGGACGAGCGCGTCTGTCATCGCTTCTGTCACTAGGACGGGCGGGTCTATCACTAAAAGAACTGCGTCTGTCGTCACTTCTGTCGCTAGGACGGCTGCGTCTGTCGTCGCTTCTGTCGCTAGGACGGCTGCGTCTGTCGTCGCTTCTGTCGCTAGGGCGGCTGCGTCTGTCATCGCTTCTGTCACTAGGACGACTACGTCTGTCGTCATCACGTCTAGGACTTCTGGCGGGAGCTCGTTCACTACGTCCGCGATCACCGAAAGATAATCTATCTCTTCTAGGTGCAGATCCACGCGCATCGCCTTCTTCTTGCCGAACCGGTTTTTGATTACTGGTGGCCCTAGCGCTAGCACGTTGATTATTTTGTACGATAAAGGCCAATGCGGCGGCTAATTCTTTAGCATCGCAATCCATGTCGTCAATAATCGTGTCGATCAAAGCGCGATGATTTTCCAGGTTTTCTTCAGACATAATTGTTGCCAATTGCTTTTTAAAGCTGTCCATACGGAATTTTTGCATTTGTGCAGTGTGTGGCATTTTAACTTCTTCCATTCTACGTTTAATTGTGTTTTCGATTAAAGACAACATGCGTCTTTCGCGCGGGGTTACGAATAATAATGCCGCTCCTTCGCGCCCAGCACGGCCGGTACGGCCTATGCGATGCACATAAGAATCGGGATCTTCAGGAATATCGTAATTGATCACTAAACTAATACGACCCACATCTATACCTCTAGCGGCTACTTCAGTTGCCACCACGATGTCTAGATCGCCGTTTTTAAGCTGTCTTACGACGCGTTCACGCTCTTCTTGGCGCATATCGCCATTGATAGCCGCAGCAGCTAAACCGCGCGCAGCCAGTTTAAGCGCCACTTCTGCCGAACTGATTTTAGTACGCGTAAAAATTAAAGTTGCGTCATTGTGTTCTAATTCTAAGAATAAGGCCAATGCATCCAACTTCTGATTTGCAGGCACTATGCAGAACTTTTGTTGAATCAATATGGCATCGTGTGATTTGGCTTTAATTTCAACGTGGGTGGGTTCTTTTAAATAGCGCTTGGTTATTTTAAGAATATTAGGCGCCATGGTCGCTGAAAATAAGGCGGTTTGATGCTTGTGTTTGATCTGCTCGAGGATCCATTCTATATCTTCGATAAAACCCATATTAAGCATTTCATCGGCTTCATCTAAAACTACGGTACGTATGGCTTCTAGAGATAGACTGCCACGACGTAGATGGTCCATAACACGACCCGGCGTACCCACCACCACTTGCGCACCACGTTGCAATGCTCTTAATTGCGGTGCAAAGGCTTGGCCGCCATAAATAGCCAACACTTTGAATTGCGGCATATTTTTAGAATAATGATAAAAAGACTCCGCCACTTGAATGGCCAATTCGCGCGTGGGCACCAAAACGATGACTTGCGGCAAAG
>JBIPMB010000285.1:0-3700 GCA_044369355.1 Gammaproteobacteria bacterium
AGATACATTTAAAATTTTGATATTTTCTTTTCTTGAAGTTTTAGAATTTGTTTTAGTTCTTTGATTATATATAGGTAAACCTCTAACAAATTTATAACCTTTTAAAGAACCATTTTCTATTTTTTTAAAAACTGAATCATAATTTTTTTTTAATATAAGATCTTTATCTTCTAAATTTTTTATTAAAAAAAAATCAAATTCATTATCATAATCTATAATATTTTTTAAATTTTTTGATTTTAGATTACTAAAACCAAATAAATTTAATAAAATATTAGTTTTAGTTAAATTTAAACCATACTTATTATACAAATTTTTTTTCATACTTTATTTTATAAAACCATTTTCTTTCATAAACTTTTTTAAAATATTTATTGAATATTTATTAAATTGTAAATTATAATAATAAAAATTTTTTAAAAAAAAAAGTTTTTCTTTTTTAATTAATAAAAAAAAAAAATTATTAATAAATATTTTTTTTTCAATTTTTTTTAATATATAATTCATTTTTTTCTTTTATACCTTTTAATTTATAAACACTTAATTTACGAAAATTTTTTAAATCAACACAAACTTTTTTTATTAAAAAAAAAGAATAAGAAAATAAATATAATCTTCTTCTTTTAGAACTTATTATAATATTTTCGGGAATTTTATAATAAACTGAATGATTATAACCGATATTAAAACGTATTAAATTTTTTTTCTTTTTTACAGTTACAGTATAACCCAATCCAATTAATTCTAAATGAATACAGAAACCACGTGTAACATGTAAAAATGATTTTTTAAGAATATTTAAAAATTTTGAGCGATCAACAAAATATTTAAAATAAAAATTATTAATTAAATTTTTTTTTAAGAAATAAAAATTAAAATTTAAAGAAAAAGAATATTTTACATTTAATATTTTATTAAATAAAAAAAAATTATAATAATTATAATTTATTTCAATATTATTAACTTTTTTTATAAAAATATATTTCATTTTTTATTTTTCAAAAAAAACAGTTCTTAAAACATAAATACCACCAATACCTTTTAAAAATAAAAGATTTTTTTCATTTAATGATAATTTACTAGAAAAAAAAAAATCTAAAAAACTATTTTCAAATTTAAATTTTTTTTCTATAAATTTAAAATTTACATTTTTTACATAACTAGATGTCATTTTACAATTTAAAAAAAATATAGATTTATTATTATAATATCTAAAATAAATTCTTATTTTATTTTTATTAAAAAAAAAAGATTTAATTAAATTTAATCTTAACAACTCATTCAATATATATATATATTTTTTTTTAAAACATATATCAACAAAAATAAAATTTTTAATTAAAGCATTATTTATTTTATTACAAAATAAATGCATGTTTTCTATCAAGAAATTTTTTTTAACCCATTAATAAGACCATTATTAAAATGACTTTTTAAATCCATACGATATAACAAAAAAAAATTATTTACTGATCTTTTTTTTCCAGATTCTATACAAAATAATTTACGTCTTCTTTTAAAATTTAATTTTTTTTGATTTAAAAAATAAATATTTAAAATTAAAAATTTTATTTTTAGTATTTCAAAAAATTTTTCTTTTTTAAAATTTATAAAATATTTATAAAAATAACTTCTCATAAAAATTTACTATTTTTTTATTTAAAAATATATAATTTTTTTTATTTTTTTTAAAAATAAATAAAAAATTAAAATCTAAATCTCATTTTGAAAATTTTAAAAAATCTAAGCCCAATAAATAATTTATATTCTTAAAAAAATATAAAAAATTATTTTCTTTTCTTTTTATAATAAAAGAATCATCAGTTTTTTTTGAAATTAAAGAAACTATATTTAATAAATAATTTAAAATTTTATAAATTAAATAATTATTATTAAAAGTAATACCAACATAAAAAATTAAAGAATTTTTAGATTTATTAAATTTATTTAAATCTTTAAAAATATTTAAAATAGATAATTTTCTTTTAAATAAATTAAAAAATAATTTACTAATAAATAAAAAATTTTTTAAAAAAAATAGATCTATACTTTTTAATTTTACAAAAACATTTAATTTATTTAAAAATAATAAATTTTTTTTTTCATAAATATTAAATTTACAAATAGAATCAAAAACAAAAATATTAAAATTATGCTCTAAATTTTTCATTTTTTTTTTATATAATATAAGGTAACATTAAAAAAATTTTTCTATTTATTAATCTAATATTTTTAATACTAACACCAAACAAACGAGTACCTATAGGTAATAATTTTTTATTTATTAAAACTACAGCATTATCTTCAAATTTTATATAACCATTATTATAATTTAAAAAACGTTTAACTCTAATAACAATAGATAAATACATTTCACCTTTTTTTATTTTTTTTTTTGGATTATACGTTTTTATAGAAACTAAAATCATATCACCAATACTAGCAAATTTTTTTTTCTTATATATATGTATACACTTAGCTAATCTAGCACCTGAATTATCACTTACTTTTAAAATAGTACTAACAAAAATCATTTTTTATTTTTGAATTAAATTTATTTTTATACCCAATTTTTTTGATAACAAAAAAATAATATTTTTTATTTTTTTTAAAAATTCTTCATTTTTTAATAATTTACTTCTATTTCTAAAAAAAAACTCTAAAAAAATTTGACCTTTTTTTACAGGTATATAAAAATTATCTAAAGCTCCTTTACCTTTTCCCATTCTAACACCAATAGACTTTTTAGTACAATATAAATTTTTTGAAACCCTAATAAATAATTTACTAATAAACTTCATTTTTTTTTTTAAAAAAAAAATTAATGCTTTATATTGAAAAAAATTTATTAAACCAAACTCAGAAAAATAAATACCAAAATTACCTTGTATTAAATTATTTATAAAATTTAATCTATTTTTAAAAATTACTAAATGACTTTTTTTTTTAAAAAATTTCATTTTTATATACTTTTGTTAATAAATATAATTTTACACCGCAAATACCATATCTTAATAAAACTACAAAATTCTTATAACTTATTGGACTATTTATATTACTTGGTGAAATAATACCTTTTAATTTTCAAACTTTTCTATTTCTTAATTTTTTTTGATATCTACCGAATAAACCCATTTCAATACCAACTATACTTTTTTTTTTAATTAAATTATTGAATAATAAATTTACAATATGTAAAACTTTATATTTTTGAAAAACACGCATTTTTATAAAACAACTTAAATTATTTGCAGAATTAAAAAATTCTTTCTGATTTAAAAAATTTAATATAATCTTTTTATTAAAAAAAATATTGTTTAATAAAAATAATAAAAATGATTTTATAAAAAATAAAAAATATTTTTTAAATTGCTTTTTATTATTTTTTTTATAAAAATAATTTAAAAAAAATAATTTATTTAAATTAAAAAAATTTAAATTATTTTTTATAAATTTTGAAAAAAATAATAAAAATATAAAATTTTTTATTTTAAAAAAATAATTATAATAAAAATTTTTAAAAATTTTTATTTTTTTTTTCTTTTTTTTTATAAAAATAATTTTATTCTTTTTTTTTTTTTTATAAACATTTTTTTTTAAAAATGTAAAAAATTTTAAAAAAAAACTAAAATTATTTTTTATTAAAAAATAATTAATTATATTTTTTTTTTTTTTTATTTTTTTTTTTTTATTATCTATT
>JBIPMB010000259.1:0-3689 GCA_044369355.1 Gammaproteobacteria bacterium
TAGAGATAGCAATATCCCCCAGAGCTTCAATCGCATCTTTGGCGGCAGGGCGCTTGATGTATAGGAATTTCAAAACATCCTTATCGCCCTTGCAAAAAAAATAAGGCAAAAATTTTAGCTGAATCGGTAGGAGTGAGTTTCTAGCATGAGTGACTTTAGATAAAATGGTTTATGAAAAAGTCAAAAACAAGGCAGATATCAAATTTTGGGCGTAGCTATCCTAAGTTATGCCAAAATAGGTTTTGCGGTAGCGAGTTTTTCATGGTGTAGTTTTAATTGATGGAAGCTTATTCCTGTGGATAATCCTACAAAGACCATGTCAGAATTGCACAAGATACATTTGAGCGGGTTTAGGCCAAAAGAGTTTTTGAGTAGAGCGGCCCATCCGATGAAAGGTGCTGGTTTGACTACTTGCTCTAGGAGGCTGTATACAATGGGTAATAGAGCACCTCTGACTCTATTGGCTAAGATGCCATAATATCGAATCATCCTAAATCCTTTATCGGGGATATGTTGGATGAACCGATGGAGGAATTCATCGGTAGCGTAGGTAGCTTTTTGATATTGGTTATTTCTATGGTTTAAGTAATTAAAGGTGACTGCTTTGCCGTCATAATGCTCTAAGCGGGATTGAGACAAAGGAGGTCTTTTCAGATATCGGCCCAGATAGGTAATGGTGCTCCAGGGGTTAGCGGTGGGTTTCGCGAAATGGACAATCCAATTTTTATGGTATTGGACTTCCAGAAAAGCGGGTGTGACAGAGATACGATTATCTTTTTGTGCCTGGCGTAGCATTTTAATGACTCTTTGTCGCCACATGGGCATGACTGCTTTTTTAGAAAAGCGCATATCGAGCCATTGTTGCAGGTTGTGAGATAATCCACCCATGGTTACGGAAAGATGGATATGTACATTCCACTTTAAGTCACGCCCAAAGGTGTGCAGGGCGGTAAAAATGGCAACCTTTATCTTTTTTTTCTTGGAAAGTTTGAGAATAACATCAGCAGCAAGGCTGGCAAGCTGATTGAGTAAGGAGCGGTCTTGCTGAAATAAGGGCCATAGTGTATCGGGCAGAGTGAAGGTGATGTGCTGCCAATTGGTTTGAGGCAAGACCTGTCTTTGCTTAGCAATCCAGAGGTCAGTAGCCTTTTTACCACAGGTAGGACAAAAGCGGCTTTTGCAGGAAAAAGAAATCTTTTTGGTGTGGGAACAATCTGGATTGGAACAATGATAGGTTTTGTAGCCTCTGATCATAGAGCCACAGCTGAGGATATGGATGATGTTATCGAGCACGGCAGGACGAATGGTATGGGCATGCCTATTGTAGAAATCCCACCAAAGATTATCTTTTTTCAAAAATGTTTGAATAGGGCTAGGGAGTCGAATGGTCTTTCCTGCTATGTGGTATAGGTGTCTAGGATTATATCCTAGACATCGTCTTAGTAACAGAAGCTTTTTTGGTTTAGAGAGGGCTTAAATTAGACGAGCTCAAAAGAGCCACAATGAGGACAGCAGCCAACAGACTCAAAATGATGCCCTGGTAAGGTCTCATCGATGATATCCCAAAATCGCTGAACCAGATCTTTTTTCTGAACGACCAATAAGAGGTGTATGATGCGGTCAACGGATTTGTCATTCTCTTTAGCGAGGTGGTAGAAGACGGCAATCACTAAGTCTTGGGTATCATGGCTCATAAGGCCCTCATTCAGTAGCTAACAGAAGCTCTAGACTATAACTTAAACTCAGATCTTTAGCTACCAGCAATAGCCGCCGACGCAGTCGGCTTACCTTGTCTACCTCCTGGAACCAGCAAAAGCGAATAACCTTCTTGAAGGAAACAGGGACTTCTTCCCTAGGGTTGGTAGTTTGTTCGGGTATGTCTTCGCGTTCGCCCTCCTTTACAAAAGAGCGAATTTCATCAGTATCACTCACCTCTTCATAAGGCATTCTGCGGGATATAAGCTCCCACAAGACCATGCCATAGGCGTACATATCACTTTTTTCAGAGTATTTAGGAAGACGGCCAAAACATTCCGGTGCCATCCAGGGAATGGTACCCACACTTTTATTGCTACTCTGAGCGTAAGCTTGGCTTCTGGAAGACTCCACACGCACTTTGGATAAGCCAAAGTCAGCGAGCTTGGCGCGTAAATACTCGGTTAATAACACATTCTGGCTTTTTAAGTCGCGGTGCAGAATACCATGAGGTGGATGCTGGTGTAGAAAAGCTAAGCCCTTGGCCACATCCAAGGCAATGCGATGGCGTATAGCCATGGGTAGGGGGCTTGGGCTGTGTAAGAGATTAAATAAAGAGCCACCGGGCATATATTCCATGACCAAGGCATAAGGTTGTAAAGAAACGCCTTTGAGCAACACAATGTAATCGGAACGTAGCCGCGCCATGATAGCGGCTTCTTCTTTAAATTCTATTAAAGCGTTTTCGGAGAATTTTTGCACATGTAAGGTTTTAACGGCCACATCTTCAAAGTGCCATTTTCCATAAGAAACCACACCAAAAGCGCCCTCGCCTAATACTTGAATGACTTGGATGTCTTCATAGCGTACAGCAAAAGAAGAGTCTATTGGAAACCCACGCCTTGAAGAAGGGGAAGAGGAGGACGATGACACGGGACTGCTGAGTTTTTTGGCTTCTTCTTCATGCTTACGTTTTTGCTCCTCCCAAAGACGCCTTTCTTGCTCTGCCCGCAGCCTCTCCTGCTCCAACGCCTTTTTTTCGGCGGCAACGAGCCTTTGCGCGTTTTCAGCGGCAAGTCTTGCTTCCTCCAGGCGTTTCGTTTCTGCGGCACGTTTCTCACTTTCTTCCCGAATCTTCCTATCCTCTAGTTCTTTCATTTCGGCAATACGAAGCCTATCGGCTGCCAATTGCTCTTGCCGTTGCTTTTCCTCAGCGGCGCGTAGAGCCGCCGCATTGGGTTGTGGTGGTTGTTTTTCGCGTTGTAATCGTGCTACATAATTTTTATCCTTTTGTTCCATCCACGCTTTGATAGGCCCACATTCGTCATATTGAATGTAAGACCAATAATCCCGCGACTTATCGGGATATCCTTTTTCTCTATCTGGTCGTACAGAAAATCCCTCAATCTTGGTGCCACTGGGCGCATGATGAACGCTAAACCAATAGCGGTGATCATCCGCCTTATCGGGGTATCCCCGAACTTCATCTTTCTTCCAGTAGTAATCTTCACTAACTGTCCCATCCTCTAAGGTCAATTGCCACCAATAGCGGCCTTGTTTGTCAGGCCAGTAATCTTCTCCCTTCGGCCCCCATGGCTTATGCGTCGATCCCTTAATCTTTAAACCATCAAACCCCGCCGCAGGAAACGCTTCTTTTGGTTCGTCTCTTTTATCCCCATTTTCTCTTTGTTCTCTGTAAGCAAAGAGTGCGCGGACCCACCGGTGTATGTGAATGCGGCTAACAACTGCAAAATACCCGACTGATGGAATTTCGCATGTTCGTGTAGAGGCAGCCCTTCCGAACGATTGAGTTTTAATTTTTAACATCCTATCGGTAGTTAAACTCACTACCCAGAGCCACAGAACCCGCCCTCTAGGGGCACTAAGTCGCACCGCTCAAAACTTACCAGACCTCGTCCATACCAAGCGACCCCGCACGCGATTTTACTTGCATACTCGGTCCACTGTAACAGTATGGAGTTCATACTCCAGGA
>JBIPMB010000186.1:0-3688 GCA_044369355.1 Gammaproteobacteria bacterium
ATGCCGTAATAACACTCAATATCTGCTGTTTGGGATCATTTAAATTACTGCCCAAAGCTAAAAAAACAGAATTCATAGCTAAGGTTACTCGTTAATGATTGGCTTGTTTGCTGGAGAACGCTTTTTAGGATAACGACGCTTTTTGTTGCGCGAAAATTTTGGCTTTGGTAGCTCATTGATCATTTGTTCGCGCGCAGCATCATCTACTTCTTGCCACTCAGTCCACCAATCGGCGATGGGTTTCAAGGAATCATCTACCTTAGCACGTAAGCATAAAAAATCATAAGCAGCACGAAACCGGGATTGCTGCGCTAAATGATAGATTTGTAGTTGGCGTCTACCTATGAGTTGAAACTGCAGCAACCAGATATCTATGACGGTTTGAGTGATCACTTGCGTAAAAGCCAGATGTTGTTTGGCCTGTCGCAGAATTCTGCCAGCGGCGTGCTCAAGTTTAGTGAAGTCGCTGTGGTTGGGTGTGCCAGTTTTATTGTTATGTTCTTTTTCTAGTATGATTTGTAGCGGATACCATAAAAATACAGACACTAAAAAAGCCGGGTTCAATGGTTTATCTTGCGCTACGCGGGCATCGGTATTTTGCAAAGCGTGTAAAATAAATTTATCGGCAGCGGGGTGTAAAGTAGGATGGCTTAATGCTTCTTCGGTGAGCGGGTATAAATGTTGTAATACATCGTAATGACGCAAAGCGGCAAAGGTAGCAACTGCATTACCACTGTTGAATAATTTATGGGTTTCATCTAATAAGCGCGCTGGTGCAATGGCAGCCAATAACATATGTGTTTTAGGAATGGCTTTAGCAGTGTTTTCCTCCAAGGGCATACCTAATTTTGCATGGAAACGAATCGCGCGTAAAATGCGCACGGGATCTTCTTTGTAACGTGTTTCAGCATCGCCTATAATACGGATGATGCCTTGCTGTAAGTCTAGTAAACCATTGGTGTGATCTATAATGCTATTGCTTTTTGCATCGTAATAAAGCGCGTTCAAAGTAAAATCGCGCCGCCATACATCGTCTTTTAAAGTGCCATAGACATTATCTCTTTTTAATAAGCCATTAGGTCCTTTTGATTGATGGTGGTGGTCTTTTTTGCCTAGTTTGCGAAAGGTGGCAACTTCAATAATTTCGTGTCTAAAATAAATGTGCGCGAGACGGAATCTTTTGCCTATTAATCTACAATTGCGAAATAAGTTATAGATTTCTTCTGGTTTGGCATTCGTGGCTACATCAAAGTCTTTAGGTTCTCGTCCTAGGAGTAGATCGCGTACACTGCCCCCCACCAAATACACTTCAAAGCCTGCATTGGCTAGGGTATCAAGCACCACTAAACAGTTACGGCTGATGAATGAGCGGGATATGGCGTGCTCCGAGGCGGGGATAATGATAGGCGCACTATTTGACGCCCCATTCTTTATGAAGATTTTTTTAATAAAATAAAGCATAAAATATTGTCCAATTAATGTTCGTATCGAGTGTTTTATTAACATTTTCATTGAATATTTACTGCAAGGACAGCATAATACCCAGAAATGACTCATTATCGATATAAGTTGGGGTGATCCTAACAGTTCTAGCCTAGGGATGGTAGTACTATCATAGCTTGCGCTTAGGTTCAAAGCTGCTACTATTAGGGATATAGAACACAGCCCTAGAGGTGTCCATATGAAGGTACGTATTAGCGACATATCCGAGTTTCTATTGGCACATCCCGCCGATAGTACCTTTTATTTGCATCTTAAGAATGGTAAATTGTCAGAACAAAGCAGTATACCTAGTGACCAGATGCAAAACTATGTACCATTGCCGTTGCTGGCCGAAGCACAAAGTATAGTCGTGTGTTGGGACTTTATTGAAGAAATCGATGAGATAGAAATACGCCATGAATTGCAAGTTGTTTTAAGACATGGTGATGAAGACTATGAATTTCCTGAATTTACCGAAGCGCTGTATTATCATGGCTTGGAAGAAGATTGGGAAACCTACAAAGAAGAGCGTTTACAGCATATCTTAGCCGATTGGTGTGAGCATCATAATATAGATTATAGTGATTAAAATCTGAAGGAAAATAATTTTGTCAAAGAGTAAAGCAACTTATCGTTGCCAAAGTTGTGGCGCCCAATTCCATCAATGGGCAGGGCAATGTCTAGAATGCGGTTCATGGAATAGTATAGTTGAAGAAGTAGTGAAAGCGGGTACGCGGGGTAGCAGTCAGTATGCGGGGCAAAATAGCTCAGTGGTGTTATTAAAAGATATCGCCTTAGACAGTATTGCGCGTTTGTCCTTAGATCACGGAGAGTTAGATAGAGTATTAGGTGGCGGTCTGGTGCCGGGATCGGTGGTGTTGATTGGTGGTGATCCAGGCATAGGTAAATCAACTTTATTGTTACAAGCCATGGCCATGTTACCGCCTAGCGATGCGCCTTTGTATGTTACGGGTGAAGAATCCTTACAACAAGTTACTTTACGTGCACATCGTTTAGAATTGCAATTGGATCATCTGAAGTTATTAGCCCATACCCATGTGGAAACGATATTAAAAATTGCTGCTGTAGATAAACCCAAAGTGATGGTGATCGATTCCATACAAACGATGTATACCGATACTTTGCAATCCGCTGCGGGCGGTGTAGGGCAAGTGCGCGAAAGTGCGGCGCAATTGGTGCGTTTTGCTAAAGAAAGTGGCACTTCTTTATTTTTAGCGGGGCATGTGACTAAAGAAGGTGCTTTAGCTGGGCCGCGGGTGTTAGAGCATATGGTCGATACGGTATTGTATTTTGAAAACGAACATGACAGTCGTTATCGTATGATACGCGCCAGCAAAAATCGTTTTGGTACTGTCAATGAATTGGGTTTGTTTGCGATGACCGAAAAAGGTTTGCGCGGTGTGCATAATCCTTCTGCTTTATTTTTATCGGGATTCAGAGCCGACGTTCCGGGCAGTGTGGTGATGGCCACCTGGGAAGGTACCAGACCTATGTTGGTAGAAGTACAAGCTTTGGTAGACGATAGCCCTTTAGCCAATCCTAGACGTGTTACTTTAGGTTTAGATGGTAATCGTTTAAATATGTTATTGGCAGTATTGCATAAGCAAGGTGCGGTGGCTTGTTACAATCAAGATGTGTTTGTTAACTTGGTTGGCGGCATAAAAATTACTGAAACCGCTGCCGACATAGCGATTTTATTGGCAGTGGTGTCTAGTTTAAAAGAAAGACCCTTGCCGCATGATTTAATTGTATTTGGTGAAGTGGGTTTGTCGGGTGAAATTCGCCCGGTGCAATATGGGCAAGAGCGTTTAAAAGAAGCGGCAAAGCTCGGTTTTAAACGTGCCATCGTGCCTAAGGCCAATCAAGCGAAGCAATCATTGGATATAGAAGTGTTGCCTGTGTCACATTTGCGGGAAGTGTTAGAATATGTATGATAATCTTCGCATTTGATCTTACAAATTCATGAGCCAGGATTAAATATTATAGTTCCCAGCTGGCCGGGCCCGGTCACGCGACCTCTCCGTCGTGCTCGTGCCTGCGCGCGGCCGGAGACCTCTGTCGCGTGCCACCCGTCCATCACTATTGTGCTTTGTAGCAAGTTTGTCACATCAATAGAATATTCCGAGTATCCTTCTTCATTACGCGCGGAGCAGAATGCCAGGACAGCATCTAAGCGGCGCAACTG
>JBIPMB010000054.1:0-12700 GCA_044369355.1 Gammaproteobacteria bacterium
CCGCAGTGGCTGTACGATTGTCGCTTGCCGGGAGCTCAAAAGAAACGCCTATGGTCGAAGCTTTGCCACCAAAAGCGGCCACTATACGGCTGGACAAACCATAACCAGTCGAAGCGCCTATGACCAATACCTTTTTGGGCCCATTGAGAGAACTTAAATGTTTTTTAACATAATCTATTTCTGCTTGCACATGCGCACGGCAGCCTTGTGGGTGAGCGGTGGTACAAATAAAACCACGTACTTTAGGGGCAATAACCATTATTGTTTCTCCAATCGTCTAAGTTTATGGCGCAGTGTAGCGATTGGCTGCAGGTAGGTCAAGTTCGCAATAAGGGTATATAATATCAAGACTGTGTAAAATAGGAAAAAACAAATGACCACATTTAAAGCCGCTTATTATGAAACCGTAGGGAAAGCAGAAGACGTATTAAAACTGGGCGCTTTTGAGTTAGCTGCGCCTAAAGAGAATGAAGTGCAAATTCAAATCGTCACTTCTGCCGTGAATCCATCCGATGTTAAAACGCGTCAGGGTAATAGAGGCCCACTAACGGTCCCTTCTTTAATCCCTCATAGCGATGGTGCGGGCATAGTCACAGCCTGTGGCGCAGCCGTTACGCAGTTTAAGCCCGGCGATCGCGTATGGGTATACAATGCTGCCCGAGAACGAAACCATGGTACGGCTTCTACTTTGATCAATCTGCCTGTAGAGTTAGTTGTACCTTTAGCCGATAACACTTCTTTTGAAATAGGCGCTTGTTTGGGCATTCCTGCACTCACCGCTGCTGCTTGCTTATTGTCTTTGAATTGTACACGCGATGATATTATCATGATTACTGGCGGTGCGGGTGCTGTAAGCATGTGCGCCATTCAGCTCGCCAAAGTGCTGGGCTTAAAAATCATCACCACGGTACGCTCGGAAGAAAAAGCACACATCGCTAAGCAAATAGGCGCGGATTATGTCATTAATACCGCTACAGAAAATGTACTCGCTAAAGTCAAACACTACACACAGGATCAATTACTCAATGGCCTCGTCGATGTAGACTTCGGTGGCAATTTAGATTGGAGTATAGAGGCCCTAAAGCCTAATAGCGTTATTGCAACTTATGCTTCCATGGGACAAACTGAGCCCGCACTGCCCTTCTATGCGATGATGTTTAAGCAACTCAGTCTACATTTTATTTTTGCTTATATTCTATCTACATCCATGCGCGCACGCGCCATTGAATTGGTGCAACGTGCGTTGCGAGAAAATAGATTGAATCCATTGATTGCAAAAATCTATACTTTAGATGACATTGTACAAGCACACCTAGCGGTAGAAACAGGCGATAAGATAGGTCAGGTGTTGATTTGCAATGATTGAGCCATCGTCTGATAACTACTCACTCCCGCCGATCTCATCATTGCGAGCGAGTAGTTATCTGAGGTTTTGAAAATTTAACTCCGACCTCTACCCTGTCGGTTACCACGACCTACAGAAGTCCATCCATCTGATTCTGGATCGGTACTAGGTGATGGGGTCTTGTTTGCTGCACTCCTTGCTTTAGCTTCTTTTTTAAACGTTCCAGCCCCACCTGTTAAGGCTCTAGCCGCGGAGTTGTCCGGCTGTGGCGCAACTTCTTCCTGCTTTTCTTCCTCTTTCCTTTTTTCTGATCCGAGATTTGCTAATGCAACAGAATCAAAAACAGCAGCGGTCTCAGCAGGTGTTACTACCTCTGGCCCTGATTGCTCTGCCATATTTCCCGTGTCTCCCATCTGTATCTGCTTCAATTTATTTAGGTAAGCTTGAGTAGATTGTTGTTGCTGCTGAGCAATATGAAATTGGTACATTTTAGTCAAGCAGTCGATACGTTTTTTAGTAAGTTCAGAATCTTGGTCATATCCTAGCTCTGCAGCTTTATCCAACCATATTTTAGCTTTTCCGAGATTTTCTAGATCGATGCTATTAGTTTGGATAAGGTTATAGTGATGCAATCCCAAACAATAGCAACCGTCCGGGGATCCTCCATTTGCGGATTGATTATAGAGCGAAAGTTCTTTGATTGGATCAACAGCAACTCCATGACCGTATTGATACATAAAGCCCAAGTGTTTCATTGCTTCATATGAGGATGGATGCGGGATACAAGCTGATGCCATCATAAAGTACTGCATACCTTTCTTATAAGCATTTTTCTGATCTTTATCATCTTTCTCCTGAGGGTTATAAGCAATCCACAGTCCCGCTTTAACCACCTTATCTGGATGCGATATTACACAATCTATATCTCGAAGTAAGTTGTCGCATAATTCTTCTCCATCCTTATAATTTCCAGCTTCAAACTGTTTCAATGCGTTATCCCATAGAATCTCAAATGAATTCGCAGCCATATCATTTCTCCTCATTCTTAAAATTAAAACACAAACTCACATTCATTACTTAAATTTAGGCCCCGTCACCCAAATGACCAAAGATTTGCGTATACCACGCGTTACCGGTGCAACGCGATGCAATAGGAAAGAAGAAAAAGCAACCAGGTCGCCCTTTTTTAGGGTCAATGTATCGGCTTGGGCTTCTGCAGTACCGCTGTTGAGTTGAAATTCCCCACCCTCAAAATCGAGACCTGGTTCATTCAACAAAAAGGACAAAGATAATTTGCGCGTCTCAAAGTAACCATCTACTCTATCATTCATATGCGTATCCATATGCCAACCATAGCGACCGAGTTCTGTAGAATCATATACACCATACTGAATGCTATCATAGCCATTTAAATCATAGCCATAAAAATAGTGGTTTATTTGCTCAATAACCCAATTGAATCGTGTAAAAATCCACTCCGTCTCTGGTTCAAGCGTTAAAAATTTAATAGATGAAACACGAATATCAGTATTGGTGTTATTATTTTGATTTTGTGTGTGGGTATTTTGCGCAAGAAAAATATCTTCTTGCGTAGTCGCTCGTTGCATATCGAGCGTACTCAAATAGTCATTGAGCGTATTTAATTCTGCTTCATTAAATAATTCACTCCAAACCTTCCAGGAATACGTAATTTTTGAACGTTCTTCCGGATTATTACAAATATGTTTAAAAGCCATCGTTATTCTTCCCTAAAATACTCATTGAATGAATGAAAATTAGAGCGTATTCTAACTCGATAATACGCGTGCTTGCAACATATTAGGGTGTTCATTCTGGTGCAAACTGTATAGATTTCGCCCGACATTATCATTAAAACACTTAGCTACGTACAAAATCAAGGACCTCTTGCAATGTTCGTTCTAACATAGAAAAAGGAATAAAATGAACATCACAGCCTTTATACTGTATTTTTCCATAATAGTCTTTAGTGATCATAAAATCTAGTACAGGCTGATACGCTTCAATGAAAGAATAAAAGCTACGAGTCAACTTAGCCGTTTGCATGCTTCTATATTTAACTTCAATGGGAATAAACTTATCTGCATTCACATAGAGGATAAAATCGATTTCAGCGCCCGATTGAGTTCGCCAAAAATGAATATCAAAATTAAGAAAATGATTAGCGCGCAATTTGAATAGCTCTTGGAATACAGCACTTTCAATGAGCAATCCCGGATCTTGCCGAGTATCCAATGCTGAAAAGTTCCTTAAAGCTTGATTTCTAAAATCATTGTCTATGAAATAATAAATAGGATTTTGTGTAATCTCTAGCCACTTTTATTTTACAAATAAATCAGAACTAATTCCAAATTTTTTTTTCAATCCAATGATTTGCTTTTTAGACAACGGCCTTTCACCATTAAGATATTTAGAAACATTAGCTTGCCCAGAGAAAATATCAGCTAAATCTCGTTGATGTAGATTATGTGATTTCATTAGATATTTAACCATATCAATTTCATTGATGTCAGAGCCAATAGCAGAATAATTTTCATTATCATATTGCTCCATATTCTCACCTATAATTTGCATAACGATCGCTAATGGATGTTTTTCATCATCTCGAACTTCATCAATCAATTGATCCAGAACTTTTTCAAGTCTCGCATATTCTTTAGCATTAGCTGGTTTTTTAAATAGTGAAATAGGCAAATGAATTTTATGCTCTGTCACCTTATCTATGTAATCAATGGCTAGGGCTGCTCTAGTCATAATTCACCTCTCTTTAACTTAGTCTGGTTGTACGACCTACTATATTCAGCATGAGTCCATATCGTTCTGATATAACAAAGCTGTCTATTATAATGGATAGCGGTAATTAACCGATAGTTATTACCGCCAATATTAAAAACGGTATATCCATAAACGGCATCCACACTATTAAATATTTCTCGTAATAGACTGATATCTTTTGCATCAGTTTCCTGCATTTTCATATACCACTCCACTAATGGTAATTCAGCCTGCGCATTATCTTTTAAATAGTCTCTTATTTTCTTTTTTGAAATAATGCGCAATTTAGAAATCACCCTTTAGCAATTACATCCATTGAGAAGTATATATCTAATTGACATATATGTCAAGCAGACATAATAACCCGCCCTATTTTACCGCCGAAGCTCTTAATTAGCCTCATATAGTTATGATAACTATATGATTATACGCATAAAAATTGCTTCCGGCAATGATGGCAGCGAATGGCCACCATAGTTTCGATGAAAAGACTTCTTTTTATACAAAAGCACGGGGATGGCTTCTACACTTGATTACCGTTAAAATATGCGGCTCAGAATACAGTATAGTGAACCCAAAACAATGACTTACACGCCTTGGCAGCCGCCATTAGCAGCAAATACGCACCAAAGCTGGTCTGGCTTGCCTTTAAGCGCCCAATCTTTAGCCATTAGCCGCTTTGCTCAGCAACATCGCGGCTGGACTATCGTCATTGCCGCTACTACCCTACAAGCGCAACAATTGTTGGATGAGATCGCTTATTTTACAGAAGATAAAAATCTTTCCTTGTGGTTATTTCCCGATTGGGAAACCCTGGCATATGACGCTTTTTCGCCACACGAAGACATTATTTCCAATCGCTTGAAGATCTTGTCGCAATCCCAGCGCTTAGAACAAGGTATTTTGATCGTTTCTATCGCTACCTTATTGCAACGCTTAGCGCCCAAGCAATATGTCAGTGCCCGTGCCTTCTATTTAAAATTAGGGCAAAATTTAGATCTCACTTCTTTCACACGACAATTGCAACAAGCGGGCTATCACGCCGTATCGCAAGTGTATACGCATGGTGAATATGCTTGCCGTGGCTCTATAATTGACTTATTCCCCATGGGCAGCACCACGCCCTTTCGTATCGATTTATTAGATAATGAAATCGACAGCATTCGCACTTTCGATTGCGACAGCCAATTGTCTCTAGAAAAAGTCTCTACTATAGACATTTTACCCGCGCGCGAATTTGCCTTGGACGACGATAGCTTGCAACTCTTTAGACGCCAATGGCGCGAAACCTTCAGCGGCGATCCTATGCGTTCTCCTTTTTATCAAAGCATACAAAACGGTCTGATTCCCGGTGGCGCTGAATATTATTTACCCTTATTTCACCCGCATACGCACACCTTATTCGATTATCTACATCAAAACAGTTATTTCTTTCTGCCTGCAAACTACGACGACCTCAGCCAAACCTGCGCCAATGAATGGCAAGATCGCTATGAACGGCGTCAGCTAGACAATTCTAGACCTTTATTGCCACCAGAGCGCTTATTCATAAGTCCAGCTGAGTTCAAATCGCTCGTACAAAAAATTGAAACTAAAGCTTGTTTGTTAAGCGATACAATATTAGAACACAGTACAGCTTTCGCATTAACAGCAGCGCCAGTACTCACTATACATCCGCAGAAAAAAGCCGCATTGCAAGATATCATCGACTATCAACAACAAAGTACGATGCGTTTATTAATCTGCGCTCACAGCATGGGGCGACGGCAATTTAATCAAGATTTTTTTGCCAAACAGGGCCTAGAACTGCCCGCAGTAAATAGCTTAGATGAATTCTTACAAAGCACACTGCCCTTAGCCATTATCGCCGCTCCATTATATGATGACTTCAGTTGCCCGCCATTACAAATTACCTTGATCAACGAAGCGCGTTTATGGGGACAGAAGGTCAGCGTCAGTGAAAGAAAAAGTACACGTCGCGAAAAACGTTACAGCGATGATTTTGCCAATCTCGCTGATTTATCATTGGGTTCAGCCGTCGTGCATTTGGATTATGGCATAGGCCGTTATGAAGGCTTGGTGGTGCTAGAAGCAGGCGGACAAAAGGGCGAATACTTATTATTATCTTACGAAAATAATGACAAATTATATGTACCCGTATCTTCATTGCATTTGATTTCACGCTACAGTGGCGTTCATTCGGAAGAGGTATCCTTAAGCCATTTGGGTAGCCCTCAATGGCAAAAGGCCAAAGAAAAAGCATTAGCCAAAGCACGCGACACCGCCGCTGAATTACTGGCTTTATACGCCAAGCGCAGCGCCTTGACAGGCCATCACTTTAATATAGACGAATTGGAATACCAACAATTTTGCCAGGGCTTTGCCTTTGAAGAAACGGTAGACCAACAACAAGCCATAGACGCGGTAATTACCGATATGGCCGCGGATACGCCTATGGATCGCTTAGTATGCGGTGACGTGGGCTTTGGTAAAACGGAAGTCGCCATGCGCGCCGCCTTCATCGCCGTTATGAATAAAAAACAAGTGGCCATATTAGTACCCACTACTCTTTTAGCCGAACAACATTATGCTTCTTTTCTAGATCGCTTTGCCGATTGGCCCGTCAGCATCGCTGCCTTATCGCGCTTTCAATCAACTAAAGCACAGCACACTATTTTGGCTCAATTGGCCGAAGGCACCGTAGACATCGTCATCGGCACCCATAAATTGATTCAACCGCAGGTTAAATTTAAAAACCTAGGCTTGGTGATTATCGACGAAGAACATCGTTTTGGCGTACAACAAAAAGAAAAATTAAAAACCTTGCGCGCGGAAATTGATATATTAACCTTAACTGCAACGCCTATTCCGCGCACATTGAATATGGCCATTGCCGATCTGCGCCAATTATCCATTATAGGCACACCGCCACCGCGCCGCTTAGCCATTAAAACCTTTCTACATGAATACGACAGTGGCTTAGTGCGCGAAGCCATTTTGCGTGAAATTCATCGCGGCGGCCAAGTGTATTTTCTGCATAACGATGTGTCACAAATAGAACGTATCGCACAAGAATTGCAAACCTTGGTCCCTGAGGCCAGCTTCCACACCGCTCACGGGCAAATGCATGAACGCGAGCTAGAACGCATCATGGGAGACTTCTATCATCAACGCTTTAATGTATTAGTATGTACCACTATTATTGAAACCGGTATTGATATTCCCACTGCAAATACGATTTTAATCAATAGGGCCGATCGCTTTGGCTTGGCACAATTACATCAACTGCGTGGTCGCGTAGGCCGTTCGCACCATCAAGCGTATGCCTATTTATTCGTACCAGAAGTCGCTTTACTCAATAAGGATGCGCAAAGGCGTTTAGAAGCCATCACCGCTTATGATGCCTTAGGCGTAGGCTTTATCTTAGCGACGCACGATTTAGAAATTCGCGGTGCAGGCGAGCTATTAGGTGAAGATCAAAGCGGGCAAATTCAAAGCGTAGGCTTAACCCTATATAGTGAGTTATTGGAAAAAGCCGTTAACAGCTTAAAAAATGGTGAACCTATAGACTTTTGGCCGGATGCTACAGAAATTAAAATCAATCTTCCCACCTTAATTCCCGACGATTATCTGCCCGACATTCATGAGCGCTTAGTATTATACAAACGCATTTCTGCCGCCAAAAATGATGCCGACTTAGATACCTTGCAAATCGAAATGATAGACCGCTTTGGTTTACTGCCTGAACCCACGCGTCATTTATTTGCCGTCACTGCTTTAAAGTTACAAGCCAAGGCTCTGGGCATTACCCGCATCGATGCCAATGAGCAAGGCGGCAAGATAGAATTCGCCGCCAAACCGAATATCGATTTAGCCAAGCTCATCGCATTGATTCAAAGCGATCCTAAGAGCTATAAGCTAGAAAATGCACAAACACTGCGTTTTCATGTTAAATTGGAAAAGAGCGCTCAGCGTTTGCCCTGGCTGATGCATTTATTGGAAAGATTGTGCATCTAATCTTATGGACCATTTACACATTAAAAGATATTATAAAGATATCCTTAAATTTTTCCAACATGGCTGAATTTGGCTTTTTAAAACTCAAAGGACTAATATGACACAAGAAAATGCTATAACGGGTTTTTATAATGATATACCAATCAGAAACACAGGCGAAGATAAATTAAATATCAATAAACGTATCGTGAAAAATATCCTGAATTTTTTAACAGACATAAAAGGTAATCCCTTAACTATTGCAATTACCGGGGAATGGGGAATTGGTAAAACTTCAGTGATGAATTTGTTAGAGGATAGCCTTGAAGAAGAGAATATAGACAAAAATCTCATTATACACTTTGATCCTTTATTAGAAGGTAAGCTTGAAGTTCGTGAAATTATGGAATCTTTTTATCTAAAATTGTATACGGCTATACCAAAAAAGCGAAAAGAATTACTTTCTATTATTAAAAATTCACTTTTCACTATAGATGCAATCGCTCTTTCTGGAGGAAAACTCAAAGAAAAGTGGGATCAAATATTAGAAATTTGGGAAAAAAATGATATTAAATCTTTTTCAACACAAACTAAAGAACTTAATAAGTACTTGGGCAAAGAAAAATTTAGAATATTTGTTTTTATTGATGAAATAGATCGACTCTTCCCCGCACAATATATCGTTAATTTCCTTATGTTTGCTAAAATTCTTGAAAGTTTTGATAATCTCATCTGCTTTGTGGGTATAGACTATACTAGTGTTATAAAAAGCTTAACAACATCTCCCACATTGGGTCTAAAGAATTATGAAAGAGCAAAGAATTATTTAGACAAGATTTTTCAAGCAAGATTTGATGTCAATCATAGCTTGGATACATTAACATCCTTTACCTATGGCCGACTCACAGAAATTGATAAATCAATTTTTCAACCAATTCTAGCTTTACGTGATTACACAGTCTCCGATAAGTTAAAAGAAATTATTGGGTATTTAAAAACACCAAGGCAAATTAAAAAATGGTTAATAACAATATCTATGCATAAGTACTTATTACAATTTCATACCAAAGATCTTATGCATTCCAATAATATCATTAAATTTTTAATGCTAAGTGCTATATGTGTGAAGCACCCAATTATACTAGATGATTTTGAAAGCAAAACCTTACGTTTATTAAGCGATAAAAACCCAAATCAACAGGAAATTCTAGATAGTGTACGGATCAGAGAAGGTAACCAAAAAAATTGTATTAGCGATCCAACAGCGTACGGTTTTCTAAAAGAAGTGTTAGATAAGAAAATTCCCAAAACATTTTTGCCTCTGTTTATCCGTAGTTATGGAGACAAAGAACAAATAGAAGTATACCGCAATTATTTTGAAAATAAAATAAACAATGCCTTGCAATGGTTAATTGAAAGTAATGATGAAGAACAAAAGATGTTTATTTTGTCAGATCTTAAATATGCTCTTGTAAACCAGTATAACTACCCTACAGCTGCTGCTGATATTGAACATGTTAATAATTTCAGTAAAATTCATCTGACAAACATCCCATTCAGTTTTTATTCAGAAAATCCTGAAATAATCTTGGCCACATTAAGTAAAATTGATATTGATATTATATTAAAAGAAGCAAGCTTAGAATTACTTGTTTTCTATGTGGATATAATTGAAAAATCTTTATCTATATCCCGATCTGTATATTCATTTCAGAATAGGGTCTTAGATGAAATTGGAATCGCGGGCTCACAAGAAAGAACATCTTACTGGTTGCGCGAATCCGTTTTACGTATTGAAGAAACCATAGGGTCTACAGAAAAACTGGATAAAACCATTGAAGAACACACTAAAGAAAGTGTAGGTTTAATTCTTATCTTTGAGTGCTTTATTAGATGGTCAAAAAAAGAAAAACTTACTAATAAATCAAAATTTTTAACAGAAAAAATATTGTCTTATTTTAGGAGTAACAATATTTCACAAAAAAATAAAATTATCTTGGCAGTGCTTATTTTTAAAGCTTGTGTTCCCTTTCCAATAGAATCTTCATCTCCTAGTGAGAACCCTTTAATCATATTATTCGATGGCAACATCAAATTAATAGAAGAACTTAAAAAATTAAAAACAAAACTATGGCAGCCAGAAGAAATTGGCTATTATGAAGAATTTGAAAAGCGCGTTACTGAGCTTAAGTCAGTTAATTTAGTGGATTAATTTCTGTATATCATTCGTAGAAAATCAAACCACTAAAAGATACTTTCTGGGCCCTTACAGCAAGCCCGCGTGACGGCACAGGTGTAACACATTATATTTGACTCGGCTTTTAAATAAGCCAAAAGGGTAACTACTCGCTCCCTCTAACACGATTCTGATAGCACAAAAATAGCCGTACAATGACGGTATGGCTATTTTCGTGCTATTGAATTCTAGTTCAAAGGAAGTGGGTAGTTACTATATTCGGATAATAGTTTCATTCGATTTTGACCCATCACACCACTTTAAATTATAATTAATTTATGCTTAAATAAGGTGTAAAGGGGGCAAATCTCCGCCTGCCTCTTACCCTCGGTATTGCAATGTAGTCACATTTGGACTACAATTAAGTATAGAGACTGTTATTGTCCTGGGAGAAGAAAAAATGACTACTGCAAATACTTATGTCCGTGCTAGGATTGACTCTGATACAAAAGACCGTGCTACTGATGCATTGGAAGCAATGGGCTTGTCTGTATCAGATGCAATTCGCCTTTTAATGCTTCGTATAGCAGATGAAAAACGGCTTCCTTTCGAAGTAAGAGTTCCTAATGCCGCAACCAGAGAGGCCATTAAGGAACTTGAATCTGGTAAAGGAAAACGTTTTGACGATATCCAATCATTAATGGACGATCTACATGCGGAAGATTGAACGAGCCAAGAAATTTAAAAAAGATTATAAACGAGAATCAAAAGGCCAATATAAAGATATTCTTGATGATGAATTAAAGAAAGTCTTAGGCCCACTAGTCAATGACCAATCTTTGGAAGCACGTTATAGAGATCATGATTTAAGCCATAACTGGGCTGGATATCGTGAATGCCACATAAAGCCTGATTTACTGCTGATTTATCGTAACCATGATAACGATATGCTAAGACTAGCTTGGCTCTCATAGTGAGATTTTTGGAAAATAGAGTAAAGTGATTCTACTGCCCTGCTTGAAGAGTTAAAAAAACGAAGGTTTTCTTTACTATTGTAGGTTGGAACTAGGCAATTGGTCAACAACTTGTTGACCAATTCCATCTAAATTATACTCTTCAGAAAATTTATGCACATATTTTAATTTTAGGTATAAAGAAGCATCACTCTATGATTTTATGTTAAACTGGAAAGTAACTAGCAGCAAGTTTGCCCTGGCTGATGCATTTGTTGGAACAATTACAGGATACCGATCATGACCTTACAAAACACCATTGAACAAGCCTTCGACAAGCGCTTAGAATACAGCCCAGAAAACGTGCCATCCGCCATACGCGCTGCTGTGGATGAAGTTATAGATGAACTGGATAGCGGCCGCCAGCGTATCGCCGAGAAAGTCGATGGCCACTGGCAGGTGAATACTTGGCTTAAAAAAGCGGTGTTATTGTCGTTTCGTATTACCCCTAGCCATATTGTAGACGGCGGCTTTACCCAATATTATGACAAAGTCCCGTTAAAATTCAGCCACTATACGGCTGCCGATTGGGCCACCCAAGGCATACGTGCAGTCCCTACGGCGCAAGTCCGTAAAGGCGCATTTATCGCTAAAAATACAGTGCTCATGCCTTCTTATGTGAATATCGGTGCCTACATAGACAGCGGTACTTTAGTAGATACCTGGGCTACGGTAGGCTCTTGCGCTCAGGTCGGTAAGAATGTGCATCTATCCGGTGGCGTGGGCTTGGGCGGCATCTTAGAGCCCGTACAAGCGGCCCCCACCATTATCGAAGACAATTGCTTTATAGGCGCGCGCTCGGAGATCGTGGAAGGCGTGATAGTCGAAGAAAACTCCGTCATTTCTATGGGCGTTTACATAGGCCAGAGTACTAAAATTTATAACCGCCAAACGGGCGAAATTATTTATGGCCGTGTACCTGCGGGTTCTGTGGTTGTTCCAGGTGCGCTACCCGCTGCCAATGGCAGTCATAGCCTCTATTGCGCCGTCATCATCAAAACGATCGATGCCAAAACCCGTGCAAAAGTGACTTTAAATGAACTATTACGTGAAGCAGAGGTATCCAATCATGACTGATTTTTCCGCGGCCTTAGAATTGGCCCAGGCGTTAATCACCATTCCTTCTATCACTCCCGAAGATAAGGGGTGTCAGGAGTTGATCAAAAGCAAATTAATTCCTTTGGGCTTTAGCTGCCACGATATACCTTATGAAAACGCCCATAATTTATGGGCAACTTATGGCTCGGGTGCTCCTGTAGTGGTATTAGCCGGTCATACCGATGTAGTCAGCGCGGGCGATGAAAAAGATTGGGATTACCCGCCTTTTGCTGCTACCGTTGCAGACGGCTATTTGCATGGTCGCGGTGCCTTAGATAT
>JBIPMB010000004.1:0-29321 GCA_044369355.1 Gammaproteobacteria bacterium
TGAAAATAGCGCACGGCATTGTCGTATTCATTCGCAAGACTGGTCGCAAAGAAAGGGGGGTCGTCGGAGCTTAAAGTTACTCTCACACCTAACTCTTTTAGACGACGCAGCGGATGATGGGCAAAGTCAGGATAAACTTGTAAGGCAATATTGGAGCCTGGACATACTTCTAAAGTGATATTGCGTTTAATTAAAGCGGCAATTAACTTATCATCTTCTATGGATCGCACACCGTGGCCTATGCGAGTTATAGGCAATGTGTCGATTGCTTGCCAAACGCTTTCTGGGCCTGCCATTTCGCCAGCATGTGCGGTGCATCCCAGGCCGGCATCGGCAGCGATGCGAAAAGCCTCGCTAAATTGTTCGGCTGGAAAATGAATTTCATCGCCAGCGAGATTCACGCCAGTAATGAGCGGATGTGGATTGGCCGCCGCCCATTTTGCAACGTTAACACAACTGTCTACACCAAAATGACGCACGAAAGCTAACAGAATACGCGCTTCTATACCAAAATCGCGTGTAGCGTCTTCTATGCCTTGAATGACGCCGTTCAGACTATCTTCTATACTCACACCACATAATAAAGCATGATCGGTAGAGTAAATCAATTCGACATAGAGTGTATTAACCTTCGCGCATTCTTCTAGATAAGCGTAAGTCATGTCTCTATAGTCTTGCATGGTTTTTAATACTAAAGTGGCTTGATCATATACTTTTAAAAAGTCTAAAAAATCTTTCCAAATATAAGTTTCATCGGGGGCAAACATATTTTCCGGTGCGATTAGGCCATTGCGTTTGGCTAAGTGTCGCACCAACGTAGGCTTCATGCTGCCTTCTAAATGTAAATGTAACTCTGCTTTGGGAATGCTATGCGTGTTGATCATGTGTGAAACCTCTACAAAAAAGAATGGCCAGATGATAAAGCTTTAACGCCCAAATATGCCGCGATGCTTTGACCCACATCGGCAAAGGTTTTACGCTTCCCTATATTGGCGGCTTTAACCTTGGGACCCCACAGAAGTACGGGGATGTGTTCGCGCGTGTGATCAGTACCGTGCCAAGTCGGATCACAACCGTGATCGGCGGCTAATACGACGATGTCGTCTGGTTTTAGCTGCGCATCTAATTCTGGTAAACGGCGATCCAAATATTCCAAACCCGCAGCATAACCGACCACATCGCGACGGTGTCCGTAATGACTGTCGAAATCTACAAAATTAGTAAAAATCAAACTACCCGCAGGGGCTGTTTTTAAAGCAGCGAGTGTGGCGTCAAACAAACCATCTAAACCATGGGCCTTGATGTTTTGACTGATGCCCTGATGCGCAAAAATATCAGCTGTTTTGCCTATGGCAATGACTTCTTGTTTAGCGCTAACGATATGTTCCAATAAAGTGGGCGCGGGCGGTGGAATGCTGTAATCGCGGCGATTGTCGGTGCGTGCAAAATGTCCTGGAGTACCGCTAAAAGGTCTGGCGATGACGCGACCTATATTGTATGGATCCACTAATTTGCGAGCGATGTGACACAATTCATACAAACGTATTAAACCAAAGCTTTCTTCGTGGGCAGCAATTTGAAACACCGAATCGGCCGAAGTGTACACGATGGGTTTGCCAGTTTTCATGTGCTCCTCACCCAACTGAGCCATGATGTCGGTGCCAGAGGCGTGGCAATTGCCTAAAATGCCGGGAATATTTGCTTGCTTGATAAAATCGTTGAGCAAAGTTTCAGGAAAGCTAGGGTATTGTGGAAAATAACCCCACTGAAATAATACCGGTACGCCACATAATTCCCAATGACCACTAGGCGTATCTTTACCATGACTGATTTCTTGAGCAAAACCATACAGTGCATCGACAGGAGTATTGTCATCTAAACCTATTAATGGATGACCTGCGCTGGCTACAGCGGCTTTGGCTAAACCACGATGACATAAATTGGGAATATATAATGGACCTAGTCTTACGCCTGTACGTGTTGCTTTATCGTTAAAACAGGCTTCGGCGATGTGGCCTAACGTATTTGCACCTTCGTCGCCAAAATCTTTGGCATCATCTGCAGCGCCGATGCCAAAAGAGTCGAACAATAAAATAATAACTCTGCCTTGTGTCACAGTTTCTAATCCATAAACATAGAGCTGATAGATTCGGATTCATTCACACGATAGATTGCTTCCGCCAATAAGGCACTTAAAGAAATTTGTCGGATTTTCTTGCAATTTTTGATCGCCTGACTGAGTTTTATGGTATCGGTTACCACCAATTCATCGAGTACGGAGTGCGTAATGTTGTCTAAAGCATTGCCCGATAATACAGGGTGAGTGCAATATGCATTCACTGAGCGCGCGCCTTTGTCTTTTAAGGCCTTAGCTGCATTACACAAGGTACCGGCGGTATCGACTATGTCATCCATAATCAAGCAATCTTTACCTTCAACTTGACCAATGATATGCATTACTTCGGAATGATTAGCCGCTGCGCGTCGTTTATCGATGATGGCCAATTCGGCGTCGTTTAAACGTTTGGCGACGGCACGAGCACGTACCACACCGCCCACATCGGGAGAGACGATGGTTAAATTACTATAATGGTTGCCATAACGCTCTTTTAAATCTTCAAAAAAAACCGGGGTAGCATATACGTTATCTACAGGCATGTAAAAGAAACCTTGAATTTGGTCGGCGTGTAGGTCTACAGTCAGCAAGCGATTAATACCCACCGAACCCATCATATCGGCGATTACTTTAGCACTGATAGGCACGCGTGCGGAACGTACGCGGCGATCTTGGCGCGCGTAGCCAAAATAGGGCACCACTGCGGTGATACGCGTGGCAGAAGCGCGGCGCAGGGCATCGGCCATTAAGACCAATTCCATAATACTGTCATTACAAGGATAAGACGTGGGTTGAATGATAAAAACATCCTTGCCGCGCACGTTTTCCAAAATTTCACACATAATTTCGCCATCGCTAAAACGGCTCAAATTGATTTGACCCAAGGGGACTTTGATGTGTGCGGCGACCTTTTCGGCCAGCTCGGGATTGGCGTTGCCGGTAAATAACATTAATTTAGGCACGGTGCGCATACTCCTAATCAGGGCGGTGCATCGGGAAAATGGCTGGGGTGCCAGGATTCGAACCTGGGTATGCGGGGATCAAAACCCCGTGCCTTACCGCTTGGCGACACCCCAATAACATATACTCTTCGCATTTGATTCTTATGCTTTGTTGCCTACGCTCATCTCGCCCCAGTCATGTAGAGCACTACACTCCTGGGGCTCGAGAGCTAGTCTTCTCGCCTAAAAATCAACTGCTGTGAGTATACTCTTCGCATTTGATTCTTATGCTTTGTTGCCTACGCCCATCTCGCCTAAAAACCAACTACTTGAGTCTAGAATTAAGGCTAAAAATGTTCTTTTTAAGAGCAATTTAGGATAGCCTTCAACAGGGCTGTATTTTGCAAAATAAACACGCGTCTGTCAAGTGGGGTAGCACTCTACGGTAGGTTACACTAACTGTAACTTACTGTAGAGTCATGCTTCTATGCCAGACTATAGGATAAATTAATGGCTTGCATGCACCGTTAATCGAATGCCCTCGAAATTTTGCAATTCGTGAATGACTAAGAAAAGCGAATGTGCTGTAGGATTACCAGCTGGGCTGAACATACGTTGTAAACTTTTACTGTTTTTTGCAATACGTTTCGCTAAAGGCTCAAATGAAATGGTTGCATTGATGTAATCTCGCAATAAGGATTTTGCAAGATCAATGTCATCACAAAGTAGTGCATTTACTGCTTCAATCAACATGGCTAATCTAAAATCTTGATCACGTTGAGCTCTTTCACGAATAGTCAGTTTGAAATTTTTTGTTAATGACATGCGTTTTTATCCCGTTTTTTCAAAAGCTTGTATTCTAGCCAATATTTTTTTGATATCTCAATATCCTTATCTTGTTGCTTCTTAGTGCCACCGCCAAGAAGGAGAACCAATTCATCACCATCCTGTCCAAAATAAATGCGATATCCAGGGCCAAAAGGAATTTTAGATTCAAAAACACCGCTACCTAGACTTTTTACATTAGAGTAATTACCCGGTTCCAGCTTATATAGAGCAGTCGCGACTTTTGCAGCTGCCACTGGTTCCAATCGATTAAACCATTTTTCAAATGGGTTAATGCCAAAGGTGTTGACATATTGGTGTACCAATATCTTCACTATTAAATAGTACCATATAAGTTACCAATACGCAAGTTGCGGTTTAAACAAAGACCCAAGAGAAGCCCCTATATAATAAATGTCAATAAGCATATATTATATATTCTTTTCAGTGGTTTAGCAATGGTTTTATTTCCTTGACATCCAAGCCACTGCCCTGTATCTTCCTCCTCTTCTCTGATAAGAAAAATCATTCATTATAAATTAGAAGGGGTTTCTATGAAAAATAATAAAAAACTGTGTGTTGCTCTGCTTGTTGCTGGGCTTTGTGTAGCGAGTACGGGTTATGCGGCCTTGGATGGTACTTATACAACAGCTCAAGTGGGTGTCGCTGGTCCTATATTCGATGGCTCAGGTCCTTATTTCCATTTTGCCTTAGGCGATCAGTGGAATCGTTATTTTGCTCTGGAAGGGGGTGTGACGGTTATTCCCACCACAACCAGCAGTAGCGATTGGCTAGATAATGGCGTAGCTCATCTTTATTCTCTGGATGGAGATGTCAAAGCCATGCTACCTCTAGGCGATCGTTTTAATCTATATGCGAAAGTGGGGCCTTCTTTGGCTTATTTCAAAGATGATGAGCACGATGGTGTAGGCGTGATGGGCAATGGTGCTGTGGGTGTGGCTTTCAATGTCACGGAACATTGGACTACCGATTTTTCTGTGGGTGTAATGGCAGGCGACGGTACCGGCGTTTTAACAACTCAGTTAGGACTGGGTTATCACTTCGCATAATCAATGAACTTCCCTCCAGTATGTCGAATAATATACGACATACTGGAGCTTTAAAAACTTGACTTTTCAACCAGTATGTCGTATATTATTCGACATACTGGAGGGGTCATGGATATCCATACTATTAAAAAAGTCTTGAATAAAGAAGAGGTTGACTATCAATCCCTGCTGACCTGCTTACAAAATTATACTTCTCCCCGTGATAAAATCGGTCGTTGGCTGAAAGAGGGTAGTTTAATCCGTGTTAAAAAAGGCCTTTATGTATTCGGGCCAGAATTAGCGGAACGAGCCTATTCTATAGCGCTACTGGCTAATTTAATTTATGGACCATCGGCCATATCTTTACACTATGCTTTGTCCTACTATGGGCTCATTCCCGAGCGAGTTTCTGTGGTTACCAGCATTACCCCTAAAAGAAATAAACAGTTTAAAACGCCTGTAGGAACATTTTCTTATCGTTATCTACACCCTGAAAAATATGTTTGTGGTATCCAGTTGGTCCAAGTACAAGAAAATATTCATTGTTTGATGGCAACCCCCGAAAAAGCGTTGTGTGATCTCATCTATTTTAACGATTTTGAAAATACTTTTAATAGTGGTGTTGCAGTAGAAACCTGGTTGCTAGAAGATCTACGTCTAGAGCGAGACGGGTTAAAAAAGCTAAACATCACAAAATTAAAAAAAATAGCGGCTATTTATAACCATGCCGCTTTAACCGATTTTGTAACTCATTTTAGGATAGGGTAATAATGCACGAAGTTATCGAAGCCATGTTAAAAAAATATGCTTGCCATTCAGAGCAGGATTATATCAATGCGTTGAAAGAAATTTTTCAAGAAATTGCGTTATTGGGGTTATGGCGCGCAAAATTTTTTGAGAAAGCTGCTTTTTATGGCGGATCGGCGTTGAGAATACTGTATCAATTGGATAGATTTTCTGAAGATTTAGATTTTAGCCTATTAGAAAAACAAGAAAGCTTTTCACTAGAAGCCTATAACGTCGCTATTAAAGAAGAACTCAATGCCTTCGGTTTTTCGGTGGACGTTGAAACCAAGGTTAAAACGGTAAATACTGCAATAGAATCAGCTTTCATCAAAGCCAATACACAACAGCAATTATTGGTGGTGAATGTGGATAAGTCTCTTTCTAAAAAGATTCATCCTATGCAGAATATCAAAATAAAAATGGAGGTCGATACCGACCCACCGGGATTGTTTACTACAGAAGCAAAGGTTCTATTGTTGCCCATTCCTTTTTCTGTTATTACCTATAGTCAAGCGGATTTATTTTCCGGTAAATTGCATGCATTACTGTGCAGGGGGTGGCAACAACGAGTGAAAGGACGAGATTGGTATGATTTTGTATGGTACCTAAGTCGCCAGACCCCGGTTAACTTGGTGCATTTACAACAGCGGTTACAACAAAATGGTGCTTGGCAAAACAAAGAAAAATTGACTTTAAATGCGTTACAAAAAATGTTAAAAGATAAAATTGCGCAAACCGATTTTGCTCAAGCCAAAAAAGACGTGCTACCTTTTATTAAAGACGATGCGGCAATAGCGCTATGGTCGAGCGCATTTTTTACAGAGTTATGTGAAAAATTAGTTGCGTTATAATGTCAGTCCAACTGCCAGCGCGTGATGACGATTTTCACTTTTACGTCTGCATTTTGTATCAGCAAGCTACTGGGTAGATCTATCTTGCCGACTCCAGAATAATGCTGGAATACGACGTTGAAACCATCTTGTTGTAATCCAGTTAAATGACTATGGCTATCATCAAATTGCAAAGTTGGAGTACTGCTCGGTGCAGGTAAACCGCGTGCCCAATAGTAGAGATCGTTTACGGGTAATTGCCAGCCAGTGACTTTGGTTAATAATGTTTGTGCATTACTGTCGGTATAGGTTTTGCCTTTAGGGGCAAAATAAGTACTTTCGGTAGGCGTTGTTTTTAAGGTGCCATAGCCCGTACCTACGGGACCCATAAAGCGTAGGCTATAATCATTTTCACCCTGCAATTGCCAATCAAATTGCATGGTGTTGTTGCTTTTAGCTGTTTGTATGGCTAAGGCGCCCTCACTGTGCCAGTGGGTTAATTGGTTTAGTGTGTTTTGACGATCAGTCCACGATTGTTGATTTTGTACGGTGGGCGTGGCCAAGGGCACTTGAGTGGTACAAGCACTGAGTAGTGCTAACAGTATCAGGCTTAATAATATATTCTTACGCATGAGGGAAACTCCTTTTTAATTTAAAACACCGATATAGATATCCAAGACTGTATTTTGTAGATCGTGGCTGCGTTCATCGTTGTTCTGAAAATAACGTTGCAGGGTAGGGCCAATTTTTCCCGTAGCAGGATTCATTTCCGCAGCATTATTGGTTCTAGCCGTAATGCCTACGAGTTGGATGGGGGCTAAGAGTTCGATTGTTTTTTCCATTGTTGTCCCTATTACACATTAAACAAGAAATGCATTACATCGCCATCGCGCACTATATAGTCTTTACCTTCTACGCGCAATTTACCCGCTAATTTAGCGCCTTGTTCGCCCTTATAGGTGATAAAATCGTCGTAAGCAATGACTTCGGCGCGTATGAAACCGCGTTCGAAGTCGCTGTGTATGCGCCCAGCGGCCTTAGGAGCGCTATCGCCTACACAGATAGTCCAAGCACGGACTTCTTTAACGCCCGCAGTAAAATAAGTCTGTAGCCCTAATAATTTATAGCCATTGGTGATAAGCCTATTTAAGCCCGTCTCGGCCAAACCCATAGCGCTTAAAAATTCAGCCTTATCTGCTTCGCTTAATTCTAATAGCTCGGCTTCAATGGCTGCACACACTGGTACTACCAAGGCACCTTCTTTTTGTGCGTGCGCTTGTACTGCATCTAATAAGGGATTATTTTCGAAGCCATCTTCGGCCACATTGGCAATATACAGTGTAGGCTTAGAGGTTAATAGTTGATAAGTCGGCAGCCATTTCTTTTCATCGTCATTTAAAGACAGCGAGCGCAGACTCAAACCATCGTTTAAACGCACTTTTATTTTTTCTAGAAAAGCGGCTTCTGCCACTGCTTCGGCATTGCCACTGCGCGTATTTTTAGCGACGCGCAATAGGATTTTATTGACGGTGTCTAAGTCAGCCAAGGCCAATTCGGTGTCTATAATAGCGATGTCGTGCAAAGGATCGACTCGTCCAGACACATGGATGATATTGTCGTCTTCAAAACAACGGACTACATGTGCAATGGCGTCGGTTTCGCGTATGTGTGCTAGAAACTGATTGCCCAAGCCTTCACCCGTAGCGGCACCTTTCACTAAACCAGCGATGTCTACAAATTCCATGACGGTGGGCACAATGTTTTGCGGTTTAATAATGGCTGCAATCGCGTCTAAACGGGGATCGGGCAAGGGCACTATGCCCACGTTGGGTTCGATGGTACAAAAAGGATAATTAGCTGCATCGATGCCCGCGCGTGTTAAGGCGTTAAATAAAGTGGATTTACCCACGTTAGGTAAGCCTACAATTCCGCATTTAAAGCCCATATTAAATTAATCCTCTTTTGTATGTAATTGTTGTACCGCGTTTTCCCATTCGCCGCTTAATACTTTGGGTAAAATCGGCAATGTTTTGGCGATGGCTGCGTCTACTTTATCGCGTTCACTGCGTGAGGCTTGCCCTAAGACGTAATTTAAAACTTTGTCTTTGTGACCAGGGTGGCCTATGCCTAAACGTAAGCGCGCAAAATTTTGTGATTTTAAAGCTTGAGCAATATCGCGTAAGCCATTGTGACCTGCGTGACCGCCGCCCCATTTTAATTTAACTTCGCCACACACTAAATCCAATTCATCGTGCGCGACCAAAATATTTTCTGCTTTGATTTTATAATAGTTGGCGACACTGCTGACGGCTAAACCGCTGTGATTCATGAAAGTATTGGGCTGTAACAGTAAACACTCTATGCCTTGAATTTTGCCATTGGCGACTAGGCCGTGAAATTTAGAATCGTTGCGTAAGGTATAGCCGCATTCTTCGGCTAAAGTTTCAAGAAACCAAAAGCCCGCATTATGTCGCGTAGCAGCATATTGTGGGCCGGGATTGCCTAGCCCTACAATCAGCTGAATCGGATGGTATTGCATGGCGGTCATTGTTTGATTCCTATTGAGCGCTTTGCTTGTAGGGGCGCTTCGTGAAGCGCCCTGATAACAAAGCACTTTGCAATCATTACGCACGAATCCATAATCATTCGCGTTGATTTAGGGCGGCTCGCGAGCCGCCCCTACAAGCTACCAGTTACTCGCTCTTGCCTTCTTCAGCAGCGCCTTCTTCAGCAGCAGCTTCTTCTGCAACGGGCACTTCTTCCACTTCTTCTACCACCACTCTAGGCATATGCGCTGCTGCGATGGGTAGATTGTGGCTTTCGCCGTGGGTTAAAGCGACGATGACTGCATCCGCGGGTAATTTCAAATCAGACAAATGTACAATTTGATCTACTGCTAAGTTGCTTAAGTCCACTTCCAAGAAAGCTGGAATATGCAATGCTGGGCAGATGATTTCCACTTCCTTGATTTGATGTGCGATAAGCGCACCCTCTTTTACTGCTGGAGAATTTTCTTCATTGATAAAATGCAGTGGGATCTTAACGTGTAGACGTTCTGAGCCCGTGATGCGTTGAAAATCCATGTGCAGAATCTTCGGCTTGTAGGCGTGGCGTTGAATGTCACGCAAACGCACGGAATGCATTTTGCCATCGATGTTCAAATTGAACAGCTGCGTATAGATCTGTTCATTTTCTAAAACCTTGACGATTTCATGGTGTTGTAATAATAAAGATTGCGCTTCTTTTTTTGCGCCATAGAGGATAGCTGGCACGCCATTGTTGCGACGTAGGCGGCGGCTCGCACCCTTCCCTAACTCCGCTCTAGGCGTTGCGTTAATAACGATTGAACTGGTCATAATTTAAGCTCCATAAACGGTTGAATAAACAAAAAACCTCGCGACCAGGGTCTTCTGCCTTCAAATGCGCCATTTTGATGCAGATCTATGTTAGAATCCACAGCCCTGGCCGTACTTGAAAGGCGGCCATTGTAGCAGAAAAAACAGCATCTAGGTAGGGGGTTTTGTGTCTTACTATCGCGAACATGTCTTTATGTGTACTAATTTACGCCAAAATGGTGAGCAATGTTGTGCCGCTTCTGGATCGGAAGCCTTACGTGCCTATGCCAAGAAGAAGTTGAGAGCCATGGGCGAGGCTGGGGCCGGTCGTTGTCGTATCAATAGCGCGGGCTGTTTGGACCGCTGTAGTGAGGGGCCGGTGATGGTCATTTATCCCGAAGGCGTGTGGTATACCTACCACAATGAAGCCGATATAGATGAGATTTTACAAAAACATGTATTAGAAGGACAGATAGTCAAACGCTTACAACTGAAATAACCAGTCCTCTATCTACATGTACCGTAAAGCCCAGATTGTGATGCAGGTTGGTCGTAATTTTGAGGTGAAAAAACGGAGTTTATATGGGCATAAATGAGTATTTTTCAGCGATAAATTACGGCCAAGATGCGCCCAATGTGGGCTTTTTTTGAAAAATGAGTAGGAATTGTGAAGAATGAAATTTGTAGATGAGGTTGTGATTGAAGTTGCGGGCGGCGATGGTGGTGTGGGCTCTATGAGCTTTAGGCGTGAAAAATATATCCCTAGAGGCGGTCCCGATGGTGGCGATGGTGGTGATGGCGGCAGCGTTATTTTAGAAGCGGCTAGTGGCGTCAATACCTTAGTGGATTATCGCTATAAACGTAAACATCTTGCGCCTAAGGGCGAGCGCGGTCATGGCGAGCAAAAGAGTGGCAAAAGTGGCGAAGATTTAATTTTACTCGTCCCCGTAGGTACCATGGCTTATGATAATGATACCGACGAGTGCATAGGCGACTTAGTCGCTATAGGTCAACGCGTCGTGGTGGCACAAGGTGGTTTTCACGGTTTAGGCAATACTCGTTTTAAAAGCAGTATCAATCGTGCGCCGCGTAAAACGACACCAGGAACTCCAGGCGAACGCCGATCGTTGCGTTTAGAATTAAAATTATTAGCGGATGTAGGCTTATTGGGTTTACCCAATGCCGGTAAATCCAGTCTGATACGCGCTATTTCCGCGGCCACACCTAAAGTGGCCGATTATCCTTTTACCACTTTGCATCCACATTTGGGTGTAGTACGTGTAGGAGAGTTAAAAAGTTTTGTGGTAGCGGATATTCCTGGGTTAATCGAAGGCGCTGCCGAAGGCGCTGGCTTGGGCGATAAATTTTTACGACACTTAGCGCGCAATCGTATTTTACTGCATGTAGTAGATGTGGCACCTATAGATGGCAGTGACCCTTTAGCCAATATAAAACTGATCCGACGTGAAGTAGAAAGTCACAATCCCGAATTGGCAGCTAAAGAATGTTGGGTGGTGTTGAATAAAATAGATTTATGGCCAGAAGAAGAACGAGAAGAGCGATTGGCCGAGTTGAAACAAGGGTTGGATGAATCTATACCGATTTATGCGATATCAGCGGTGACGGGTGAGGGCACAACGCGCCTATGTCAAGACATCATGTTGCGCTTAGACGAGCTATTGGTTGAGGAGTTACAGGATGACAGTGAGCAATGAAGAACAGTTACCTAGCGGGTTATATGTAGTCGCAACGCCCATAGGAAATCTGGATGACATCACACTGAGAGCATTGATGGTGTTGCGCAGTGTCAATCTCATTGCGGCCGAAGACACGCGTCATACCCGTCAATTGTTGCAACACTTTGCTATCAATAAGCCGTTATTGGCATTGCATGATCACAATGAACTGCAGCAAAAAGATAAAATCATTGAGAAAATAAAAGAAGGTCAGGCAATTGCCTTGGTCAGCGATGCAGGCACGCCTTTGATTAGTGATCCTGGATTTACCTTGGTGCGTGCGCTGCAAGAACAACATTTACCGGTCATCACGATTCCCGGTCCTTCGGCATTGATAGCCGCGTTGAGCATCGCGGGCATGCCGTGCGCACAATTTGTTTTTGAAGGCTTTTTACCGGCGAAAGCTGGGGCACGTGAAGCACGCTTGCAGCAATTAAAAAATGAAACCAGAACACAGGTATTTTACGCTTCAGTGCATCGCGTAGAAGATGATGTCAATGCCATTGCCACTGTGTATGGCGATACGCGCGCGATGGTGTTATTACGTGAATTAACCAAGCGTCATGAAACTGTTGTTTTTGGCACGGTTTTGGATGTGCAACAGTATTTGGCTAAGGATGAGCACGCCTTAAAGGGTGAGTTTGTGTTGGTGGTAGCTGGTGATAATGCTGTGCAGGATGAAATAAATGTCGAAACAGAACGCTTATTAAAAATCTTATTGCCTGTATTACCATTGAAACAAGCCGTAGCCATTGTGAGTGAGATCTTAGGCGTGGCGAAAAATCCGGTGTATGAGATGGCGTTATTGATTAAAGGTTAAGTGCCACCCGTCCATGACTATTGCGCTTTGTTTTCATTAGTTGCCGTAACTACTCACCCAATGACGGGGCGTCCTATTTCCCTGCTGGTGCTACTACCACCGGTGCTGCAACAGCGGCCTGCGGTGCTGCAACTGCTGGCGGTGGCGTTAGCACTTCTTGCGGTGGCGCTGCCATCGTTTGCAATTGTTGTAATATCGATGGGTTAAAGGGTTGTTGATTCACATAAGACGCACCTTTTTTGATATTAATGTCCACGTTATAAGAATCACTATTTTCTTTCAGTAACCCTAATTTGGCTAATTGTCCTAAAATAGAGGTAGGATCAATATTATTATTGGCTACTCCTATATTTCTGTCTATGAGATCAACAATAAAGGATTGCGCCAAACTCTTGCTGATTTCTAAATGATAAGACAATTCTATATCTTGCATCAGCGCGCTGAGATTATCTATAGAAGTGGGTAATTGTATAAAGCGCATGGACCCCTGAGAGTGTAAGTTGCCGCTAGGAACAGATAAATCCAATTGTTTCAAAGCGACCTCAGTGTTATTTTGCGCTAAGCCAGGAAATAATTTCTTAAGATCTTCGGCCAAAGCATTTTGCAACTCTTCAGTATTTTCTGGATGCTCAGCCCTTTGTTTAGCATATACGCGAACTTTTTCTTCAATCTCTGCTAACACTTTAAAGTTTAAATTGTTAACTTGAAAATTGAAGTTCAATGGGCCATAACTTTGGTTATTATAGGTGGCATTGTTGACCCCTAGAGTCATTTGATAGCTAACATCGTTATTGTTACGCAGACCTACAAAAACAGAATTAAATTTTTGCAGCTTAAATTGCAGCATAGGCGGTACGGATACATCGATGCTGGGGATAGTTATGGTTTCATTGCCTAGATAAACGCCTTGCTCTCTATGGTTGTTTATCTGCACTTGTATGCTGGGGATGTTTAAATAGCCTCTAGAATCGGCATTGACATTAAAGTTTTGCACTAAGAGTTGGCCTTTAACGCGGCTGAAATTGCGCGTAAAATCACAATTCAGTTGTAGTTGATCTAAGTTAAGATACACTATCGGTTTGCCGGCAAGGTTGACCGTGGCCTGTACGGCGGCGTGTACATCCATTGCATAATGCAAATTGAAAGGAATGCGGATTAGAGCACTAAAAATCTTCTTGTGGAAATCGATTGTGAATAAGGTGCCTTTAGCGAATTCAGGCAAGCGTACATCCAATACGGCAATACCAAAGAAAAATTGCGTTTTACCTTGTGCATCGTGAAAGAAAGCGATAGGGCCATGGTGAATGATCACTTCATGCTGAATAGCAGGCCATTGTGCTACTGGGGCGCTGGTACCCCAAGTGAGCTTAGCCGTGGATGACAACCAGCCCAAATGATATTGGCTTTGGATTTGTATATTGGGGTTTTTTGCTTGTAGCTCAGCAGTCAAAGCCTCAAAGCGATTCTTAGCGATTAAGCCTGAAACCAGAGGTAAGCAAGCAATAATGGCGATAATAAGGGCTGCTATGGATAAGGTCTTTTTCATGGTCTGATGATTTTCCTAATAAACTAATCTCTATACTTTATGCTAGAATGCCTCCCTATTACAAGCATAAAAGCAGGCTCAGGAGACATTGTTATGCAAAAAATGGCGGTGCCAATGATTACTATAGATGGGCCGGGAGGAGTCGGCAAGGGAACTGTAGCGCATTTATTGTCCAAAAAGCTGAATTGGAACCTATTAGACAGCGGTGCTATTTACCGGGTGGTGGCTTTTGCGGCCGAAAAAGCGGCTATTTCTGTGGACGATTGTAACAATTTATTAAGTCTTATCAACGCGTTAAAGCCTACTTTTTCAACTGACAATGAAGGCATAATGCATGTTTTTTTAAATAAAGAAGATATTACAGCACGCATTAGAGAGCCACATATAGGCATAGCTGCCTCTCAATTATCGGTGTATCCGTCTATACGAACCGCTTTATTGGACTGTCAGCGTCAATTTCGTAAACCCAAAGGTTTAGTTGCTGATGGCCGTGATATGGGTACCGTGGTCTTTCCTGAAGCGCAATTAAAGATTTTTTTAGATGCTTCCCCCGAAGCGAGGGCCATACGCCGCCACAGACAGTTGCTTGCACAAGCGATAAATGTTACTCTAAAGGACGTTTTTGCGCAGATCATCGAAAGAGACGAGCGCGATCGTACGCGTGCTGTTGCGCCCCTAAAGGCCGCCGAAGATGCCGTTATTATCGATACCACAACGTTATCGGTGGATGAAGTCTTTGCGCAGGTGGTACAGCAATGGGATTTGCGTCAGCACATGTAGGGGCGGCTCGCGAGCTGCTCAAAATGGTTGGTTTGGATATTCTTTAATATCTGAACTGTAATTAAAACGTGTTACTAAACACATAACAAAAAAGACTGAAAAGTCTAGGATACTACATGATCAATATCAAACAAGGTGAATTTGCTTCTTTATTGGAACAAAGTTTTGCCAAAGAAAAATTGGAAATCGGTGCTATTTGCCAGGGGCGAGTCGTCCGTATCGATAAAGATTACGTCACTGTCGACGCAGGTTTTAAATCCGAAGGTGTTATACCGCGCGAACAATTCTTAAATGATAAAGGCGAACTAGAAATTGTTGAAGGCGATAACGTAGACGTAGTGCTAGAAGCTTTAGAAGATGGTTTTGGCGAAACGCGTTTATCCCGTGAAAAAGCCAAACGCCTAGAAGCGTGGATAGATCTAGACAAAGCCTATAATTCACAAGCCACTGTTGTGGGTGTGATCAGCGGTAAGGTCAAAGGCGGTTTTACTGTCGACATTCAATCTGTACGTGCATTCTTGCCAGGTTCATTAGTCGATGTACGTCCAGTACGCGATTCTGTGGTCTTAGAAGGCAAAGAATTAGAATTCAAAGTTATTAAAATGGATGCCAAGCGTAATAACGTTGTGGTATCACGCCGTGCTGTGGTGGAATCCGAAGGCAGCACTGAGCGTCAAGCGTTGCTAGAAGGCTTATACGAAGGCCAAGTGGTCTTGGGTGTAGTGAAGAACTTAACCGATTACGGTGCGTTTGTGGACTTAGGCGGCATAGACGGCTTGTTGCACATTACCGATATGTCGTGGACTCGCGTTAAACATCCGAGCGAATTATTAGCCGTAGGTCAAGAGGTGTCTGTAACCGTGCTGAAGTTTGACAAAGAACGTTCACGCGTATCCTTAGGCATGAAACAATTGGGCGACGACCCTTTCTTCAATACAGTGAACCGTTACCCAGTGGGTTCGCATGTGAAAGGCCGTGTGACCAATATTGCTGATTACGGTTGCTTTGTAGAATTAGACAAAGGTGTGGAAGGCTTGGTACACGTTTCGGAAATGTCGTGGACCAACAAAAATATTCATCCTAGCAAAGTGGTGCAATTAGGCGATGAAATTGAAGTCGTTGTGTTGGAAGTGGATGAAGGCCGCCGTCGTATTTCTTTAGGTATTAAGCAATGCACGATGAATCCTTGGGAACACTTTGCAACCACGCACGAAAAGAATGATCGTGTTAAGGGTGCCATCAAATCCATTACCGATTTTGGTGTGTTCATTGGCTTGGAAGGTGGCATCGATGGCCTAGTACATTTGAATGATATTTCTTGGAATGAACCTGGCGAAAAAGCCATACGCAATTACAAGAAAGGTCAAGAAGTTGAAGCAATGATCTTAGCGGTTGATCCCGAACGCGAACGCATTTCTTTAGGGATTAAACAGTTAGAACAAGATCCCGTAGGTTCTTTCACGGATCGCTTTACTAAAGGCAGTATTGTTATCGGTACAGTCAAAAGCGTAGATGAGAAAGGGGCTGTTATCGATTTGGGTGATGAAGTGGAAGGCTATGTACGCGCTTCCGACATCTCTAGAGATAAAGTCATGAATGCCGCTGAACATCTGCATGTAGGCGATAATGTCGAAGCTAAGTATATGAGCATCGATCGTAAAACCCGCATGATCAGCTTGTCTATCAAAGCAAAAGATTCTCAAGAAGAAGCTCAAGTGATGCGCGATCTAAATCGCGATGTTGCTACAAATTCGACTTTAGGTGATTTGCTGAAAGATAGCATTGATTCCGATAAGGATGTGAGTGGAAAATAGGACTTTACCTGTCATTTCAGGAAAATATAAGAGGAGGCTTTGGCCTCCTTTTGTATTTAAGAAGGAGAATAGCATGAAAATAGTACGTTATTTCTTTTATCTATTGATCGTTGCGGTGCTATTGGCTTTAGCCGCAGTCAATTCGCAAGTGGTGACTTTACGTTATTACTGGGGTGAATGGGTATTGCCTCTATCGTTGCTCCTATTCTTCGTATTGTTTTTAGGCTGTTTTTTAGGTTTGTTACTGAGTTTGGGACCTTTGCTTAAATTGCGCAAGGAGTGCAGTCAGTGGCGACATCAGGCAAAAATCGCGGAGAAGTCGTGAATCGTGATTAACGCTGTTATTGCTTTAGCCGTTATTGCCATTTTTCTGTGGATATATTGGCGCAAAAATCCAAAACAATCTTTAACCTCTACCGGTGTGCCTAAAGATTATTTAGTCGGTTTAAATTATTTATTAAACGAAGAACCCGATAAAGCGGTTGAAATCTTGATTAAAACGCTGCAAGTAGATAGCGATACCATAGAGACCTACTTAGCCCTAGGGCATTTATTTCGCCGTCGTGGTGAAGTGGATAGAGCCATACGCATACATCAAAATCTTATTGCAAGACCGAGCTTATCCAAAAATGAACGGATGCTAGCCTTATTAGCTTTGGGACAAGATTATCTACGTGCAGGCGTTTACGATCGCGCCGAGCGCTTATTCTTAGAGGTGATAGACAGTAAATTGTACGTGCAAGAAAGTTACCGTTATCTAATCGACATTTATCAACAAGAAAAAGAATGGGAAAAAGCCATTCAGGCGGCAGAAAAATTAAGTACTTTGAGTCACGATAATGTAGAGCGCCAAGTAGCGCATTATTATTGTGAATTAGCGCTGGAAACACAAAAGAAATCGGGTCGTGAAACCGCATTTCGGTACTTAAAAAAAGCCTATCAATACGATAAATACTGTGTGCGTGCAAGCGTGTTGCAAGGCGATTGGGAAAAAGAAGCGGGACATACTAAAACCGCATTGCGTTATTACCACCAAGCCTTAAGTGAAGATGCAGATTTCTTACCGGAAGTATTGCCTGCCATGGTGGCTTGTTATGAAGATTTAAAGGACGAAACGGCGCTGATGGTTGAATTAAAACAGCTGTTGGCGCAATACCCGCGTATTTCTTTAATTTTAATGGTAGCGGATCGTTTGCAAAAAACACAAGGCGCAACGGCGGCGGTAGACTTCTTAGCCGAGCAGTTACAGCAAAAGCCTTCTATACGAGGGTTAGATCGGTTGATTCATTTGCAACAAGCACAAAGTGAGCATCAGGGTTTGGAGCAAAGAAATTTAGCTTTATTACAAACTTTGACCGAAGCCTTATTAAAAGATAAGCCCATTTATCGCTGTTTACAATGCGGTTATTCTAGCAAAATTCTGCATTGGTATTGCCCTGGTTGTAAGCATTGGAATACGATAAAACCCATTATGGGGATAGAAGGAGAGTAAGGGCGGCTTGTGAGCCGCCCTTACAGCTACTCTAATTAATCGATCTAGGTAAACTAGAACTAGAAATATCCCCTTGCATTTTTTCCAATGTGTCTTTCTTCAAGTCGTTGTTCTGCAACTCTTGTACGGCTAACAGCGTTTGTATACTTTCCATAGAGCGGCGTTCTAAATACATTTCATAACGCATTTCGGCCATTAACATCAATTGTTCTTTACTCACTTGTGCAGGAGTGGCGTTGGATAATTGTGCCAGCCAGCCATTGGGATCATTGACATTCAAACGGCGCATGGCCATGTACTGATCCAGCGCTAAAGGACTCATATCCGCTTGAGGGCCACCCAACTGCGAACCTAAGCCTTTTTGCACTAGACGTTCATCGAGCAGGGAAAACAATGCATTCACTCCCACCGATTGCTGAGCTATATAAACACCATATTGTTGTTGAAAATCGTTGATAGGGCCGCTATTTTGCTTCAATTGTTGTACCGTTAACGGGCCCACCGAATCAGCCAGACCCGAAACAAACTGCATCAAAATAAGTGCATTTTTATTGTCTACGGATTTAGGCGCAATGGTATTGGTGCTGAGTAACTTGCCTATGTTAAACTGCGCTAATTTTTGCGCGATAATGCTGTCTTTATCGGTAGCTTTAGGCACTAAAGTCGACTGATCTAGATTATTCAGTGCGTTAATGTCTGCGGTTTGATCCGTTTGTGCTTGTATATCACGTTGACTCGCTTGTGTTTGCAGAGCATCTTGAGTTTGTTTATCAGCTATTGCCTGCCCTTTGAGCTCAATAAAAGTGATGACCCGGGTTAGTTCCCAATCTAAATTATTAATACTATGGTTGGCTACCATATTTTGCAAATTGCCTTTCATGCTTTGCGAAAAATCCAGCGGAGTACCTGTAATGAGATTGGCATTTAACCAACGTATGAGGCTGTTGGTGGCATTTTGTGCATTAGCAGCTTGACTTTGTAGCGCCGATGGCTGATTGGTTGTATTACCATTATTGCTATTTGTGGGTAGCGCTGCCATGGCAGTACAAACACCGACCAAAGTGGCGATCGCTGTAGTATAAGTTAAAAAACGTTTCTTCATCGTACTATTACCTCAAATGTTGAATGCTTCAATTAAAAACCATAATCCCATTTGCCTCGGCTATTGTTATTTTGTGAAGACGGCCTTAAACCGGTGGCACTGGGCGTCGTTGCTACGGGAGGCGTTGCCTGTGCTGGGGCAGTAACCGGAGCGGGTTGCGCGGGTTGTACCGGCGTAGGTGCTTGTTGCACTACTATGGGTACATCCGGATTTTGTGCTTGCATTGCCGCAGATAAAGCTTGTAATCTTTGCGCCAATACTTGTTGCTGCTGCGTCATGTTGGCTTGTGCTTGCGCCGCAATGCGATCAGCACTGCTATTGCCTTGAATGACTGGATCTACATCGTCGGCATAAATTGCCGCGCTACAAAGCATAAACGCCAAACCCATCATAGCAGCAGATCGTTTCATTATTGTTCACTCCCCAAAGCTTTCATCACTATTTCTATGCGTTCATTGGCAAAGACACGGCCTAATAAACGCAAACGTTCAAATACAATATTGCGACGTAAGAAGATGCCGGGGACATCATTGCTGTTGGCGCTATTTTCTTCGGCGTACATCAATATTTTCGAAGCGCCGCCGGGATGCGCACTGTCTATGGTTTGTAACAAACGCAACATGCGCGCCATCTTAATGTAGGTGCACAATGTAACAAATTCTTGTTGATGTCCTAATTCATAATTACCGATCGTCTCCAGTGAATCTGCCAGGCTTTGCATAGCCGTTTCGAATTCAGGATCTTCATCTACCGCCCAATGCTCGACGCCTTCCATAAAGGAAACGACACGATAGATCATGCCATCAGGATAATCTTTCCAAAACTGGTGTACACCGTCGTGACTTAAATCAGGCATCGTGTTCGTTCCTCAAAATTTTTTATCAGTATATCTATTCTTATAAACCTGCTGCAAGTTTGCTCTTTTTTCGCGCCACTTAGCTTAAGGCTTTCTTAAGCAAGTAAAAAATACTATAGCAGATCTCGAACATTTGTGCCTCAACTGCGGTATGATAGGGCCTGTATTAATGGCAAATGCTGGATTATCTGGCAAGCTTAACAAAAGATTAACACTAAGAATTAATTTGCCACAAACCATGCCATAGTTGTGCAAATTTTGATACAATGGGGACCTTGTTGTTAGGATATTAACCAAAGAGATTATAGATATGAGCGTATTTAAAAAAATAGGTCATGGCATAAGCTGGGCATATAAGCCTGCCGTTAACGTGAAAGCGTGGATGGGCTGGGATATCATCAAGTCCTCCAGCATCTATGTGTATAATTTGGGCAAAAGCTTGGTCGTACCGCAAAAAGCCGAGAGCAGTGAGAGCTTTGAGGAAGCGTTAGCGCGCCTCAATTTAACGGAAGCCGATTTAAAAACACGCCAACAAGAGTTTATGCAGTTATTTGTTATTTATGCAGCTATAGGCGTAGCCATTATCCTATACTGCCTGTACTTATTTTACACCTTATCTTTCATGGGTGGTTTATTGAGTTTAGTGGTGGCCTCCTTATCTTTTGCACTCGCTTTTCGCTATCACTTTTGGGTTTTTCAAATTAAGCAGCGTAAATTAGGCTGTAGCGTACAGGAATGGTGGCATTCGAAATTTGACGACAGTAATAAAGACAATGAGGGTAAGTCATGAAACGTATTTTAGCACTTTTAAGCCTTTGTTTATTAGCACCCTGCGTATTTGCATCGCCGAACTTTTTCACGCCAGCGGTGAATGATCAGTCCATGTATTTTTTGGGAGCCATTTTCGGTGACGTAGGCAATGTGTTAACGGGCTGGGGTAGCTCAACCTTATTAAAATACACTTTTTATTATTTTAACCAAGCGGTTTTGGTATTAGGCTGTATCGTCATTGTTTATACCTTAGTCGTGTCTACCGTTAATACCTCGCATCACGGCGAGATGATGGGCCAAAAATGGAATTCTGTGTGGATCCCCATGCGCTCGGCCATTGGTTTTGCACTGTTGCTGCCTATAGGCACAGGAAAAACCTATGCGGTGGTTCAAGCCATGGTGATGTGGGTGATTGTACAAGGCGTGGGTGCGGCCGATTATCTATGGTCCAATATGGTCGATCAAATTGTTGAAGGTAATGCCACTATTACAGCCGATACGGCTTCTAGCTCTTCTGCTGCCGATACCGTGATGGCGGGCTTTCAATATTTTGTCTGTGCAGCCGAGTTTGTGCAGGTTCAAGGCATGAAAAACTATACTACTGCTTCTCCTCAGAACGGACCATATACATACTACAATAATTATCAACACGACGCCCCACAAGTATTTTTTACCACTTCCCTTAGTAACGCTGCGCAACCTAACACCAATTTCTGGACTTTCGGTGTAGGGAATCCTAGCAGCTGGTCGTTGCAGTCGGTTTGTGGCACTATCTCGACTCCTGCCGCTACACCACTCATGACCCCTCAGTTGCAAACTTATTACAACAATCAACGCGACATTATCTCTAGAATGTTAGGTGTAACCAACAGCGTGGGCGGTTCGGATCCAGACTTTCTACAGAATACTGATGGTAGCAACAACTACTTGTTATTTTTACCGAACAGCGTTACCTATGATGCAGAGGGTAATCCTAAAGGGGGAGTACAAGTAATAGGTACGCCAGCGACTGCGCAGTGGGGTTATATCCAGAATGCTTATTGGGGAATATATGGCGGCAATTGGCTGGGAGATGATGGCAGTAACGGTAAAGGTGACGTTATCAACAACATTAGTTCTCGTTGTTCTGACTCTACAAAAGGAGGATGGGGCAACGGATCAGGACGAAATGGCTGTACTCAGGGTTTGCGGATAATGCAGCCGGGTAGCACAACGGATTTCACTACTCTTCCTACGGTGAGCTATTTAGCGGAGATAATGGCGGAATATATTGATGCTGGCTCACCCACGGGGGATCCTACCGCAGCGGCTACAACGGATAGTACTCAAGGCTCGGGTGCCCCAGGTACCGATACTGATAACCAAGTGTTGTCGAGCAGCCAAATTCCAGATTATGTACAGCAACAATTGGCTTTGATTGCGCAGGCGTATACGGATGCAACGGCCGCCAACTATAAGGCTTATCAGGATGCAAGTGCAGCTGCAACAGCCGCTGCGGCATCCTCTGGCACACAGCCTACAGGGACGACTGCAGATATGGGGGCGGCGGCTAAGTTTAATGGTTGGGCCAGTGCTGGCGCACTCTATTTGGACATGGCTAAATTATTACAAGCAACGACCGCTGATATTTCAGCAACGCAAGATTATAGTTACGCTAATTTAGCCTGCACTACAGGTGTGGGTCTGAGCCCTGAAGCGAACGACAATAACATGTTGTGTAAAGATGCACGCAGTCCTCCCGATGTCGGTGGTCAAAGAGGCGCACATGGCGGCAAGGATAAGAAGAAAAAAAGTTGGGGCACCGATTTAGGGGATGCCATAAGCCAAGCGCAAAACTCCACTAATCAGGCATTGGGTTTGATGGTGAGTAGTGATGATGATAGTGGCACGTCGCCGACCAATCAATGTGATCCGTCTAAAGAGAACTGCTGTGACGGCAACGGCAAGACCAGCGGCAACGGCGTTTATGGTGGCGAGGGGCATTATGATGGCTATACTCAACAATGTGGTATTTACAACAGTTCTGGCAATGGGGTGTTTAGTACCAATAACATTACGAAGCCTAGATTTCCATTGATGATTATCAATCCGATCGCCTGGTATAATTATGTGAATGGTATGATAATCTACAATTTTTCACGTACCATAACGCCTATGTTGCAGATGGGACAATCGGCAGTCATGGCCAATCCTATTATGACCTTACGCAGATCCGGTATCATTTTATTAAATACCAGCGCTAGTTTGTACCATATTGGTTTAAAGTATATGTGGTATTCAGGTTTGACGTCTTTTGTGGCTTCTAATTGGAACCCTATGTTGGGTGCTGCAACGAGTACCTTTAACTGGGCGGCTTCTATGGCCACAGCGATGATCGCGGCAATGATGGCCATGGGCGCTATTCTGGCGTATTATTTCCCGATGATTCCTTATCTGGTGTTTACTTTTGCCACCATACAATGGCTTATTTTAACCATAGAAGCGATGACGGCGGCACCGTTGATGGCCTTAGGGATATTGCATCCTGAAGGCCAACACGAGGTCTTTGGTCATAGCAGCATGGGTATAGCAATATTGTCGACGGTATTCTTACGTCCGTCGCTGATGATAGTCGGTTATTTTGCCGCTACTCTGATGTGCTATGTGGTGGTGTTACTGATCAACGCGGGCTTCTTTTTTGCCGCGGGCTCGATGATGAGCGGCGATACTTCTACGGGTAGTGTGTTTGGCTGTGTAGTGGTATGGATGATGTACCTGAATATGGTCATGGTTGCCATCAACAAGTCCTTTAGTTTGATTTACCATATTCCAGACCACGTGACACGTTGGATAGGTATCAACGAACCAGGTGCTGGTGCTGAAATTGAACACATGATGGGCGAAGTCAAGGGCGGCGCTAAACAAGGTGGCGAGCTCGGTAAAGGGGCTATGGATAGTTCCGTAACGGCAAAAGCGTCGAGTAGGGACAATATTTTAAAATCTCTAAAGGAATAGTGGGAGTAGCGGCCGTTGATTGAGCAAGATTGTACTAAAGTTGACTTAATATAGGCATAAATTGTATAATATTAAGATAAGATATTTTTTAAATTGTGGAGAAAAATGATGGCAGAATTAATAGATGTGTTGCGGCATCCTCTAGACCACGCAGCTAGTGCACTGAAAGAAGAAATTAGGGGCGGGCAAAATACGCTTAGACAGAAGCAACAAGAGTATTATAATTCAGCACAAGATCCAAATAATACTCGACAAACGCTGAGTTCTATTCAAGCGACAGCTGCTAGTGCGGCAGATAAAGCCTTGGATCTCGCGGTCGATGCTGGAGAGCTGGCCAAAGAACTATTATTTGGTAACGCTACTGTTTCGGCAGTCGGAACTGGGATCGAGAGGGCGTTTCTTAAAGATATAACCCCTGCAGAGAAAAAAGATAAAAAAGACGAATCAGAAGTAGAAAGTGGAGATGAAAATTCACCTCTTACTTTAAGCCCTCATCAGCCTACAGCAGATCCAGCTCTTACTCTGAATCCGCATCAGCCTACAGTAAATCCAGATCTTACTGTTACTCTGCATCAGCCTAAGCCTGAACCTAATAGTCCTGTAGGCCAGAGTCTTCTTTCTGGTGCTGCTGCTGTTGCAACTAATACTGCTAATGTTAACGCTATGGTTAGGACGGCTAAAGAAGAAGAGGAAGTTGAAAAGAAGAGCGTTAGTTTTTCCCCTAACCCTTCTAGCTCCTAACCCAACACCGCCACATCGCCGCTCACAATCAGCGGCGCGGCGGTTTTAGCTTTGATCTCGTCTATGCTCACATCGTGAGCGCGTTCTAATAAGCGAAAGCTGCCGTTTTCTACGCTCAATACGCCCAGATCCGTCACAATTTTATGCACGCAATTCACGCCGGTTAAGGGCAAGGTACAGTGTTGCAATAATTTAGATTCTCCCTTGGGGCTGGTATGCATCATGGCGACGACGATGTTTTTGGCCGCGGCCACTAAATCCATAGCACCGCCCATGCCTTTCACCAGTTTACCGGGAATCATCCACGAGGCGATATTACCACTTACATCCACTTCAAAAGCACCCAATACGGTTAAATCGATATGGCCGCCGCGGATCATGGCAAAGCTATCGGCCGAGGAGAAAAAAGCAGCGCCTTTTATGGCGGTGACGGTTTCTTTGCCGGCATTGATTAAATCGGGATCGACTTCATTTTCGGTGGGGTAAGGTCCTAAACCCAATAAACCATTTTCCGATTGCAGCATCACGTTAATGTCCTTGGGGATGTAATTCGCTACCAGGGTAGGAATGCCTATGCCTAGGTTGACGTAATAACCATCTTTTAATTCCAGCGCAATGCGTTTGGCGATTTGGTCGCGGTTTAAGGGCATGGTGTTACTCCTGATGATCGGCGCGCAGCGTGCGTCGCTCTATGCGTTTTTCGAATTGGCCTTGAATGATTCGCGTAACATAAATGCCAGGCGTGTGTATGTGTTCGGGATCTAACGCGCCTGCGGGAACAATTTCTTCTACTTCGGCGATGGTTAATTTAGCAGCGGTGGCCATCATGGGATTAAAATTCATTGCTGTTTTACGATAAATGAGATTACCCATAGTGTCGGCTTTCCACGCTCGAATTAATGCTACATCGGCATGTAAGGCTTCTTCCATCACATAATGACGGCCAGCAAATTCGCGTGTTTCCTTGCCTTCTGCTACGGGGGTGCCATAACCGGTGGCGGTGTAAAAAGCGGGAATACCGGCACCGCCTGCGCGGATCTTTTCGGCCAGGGTGCCTTGTGGGGTTAAGATGACCTGCATTTCGCCCGATAACAACAATTGTTCGAATAAAGCATTTTCGCCTACGTAGGATGCAATCATGGTTTTGATCTGTCGTTTTTCCAGCCATAAACCTAGGCCAAAGCCATCGACGCCGGCATTATTGGAAATGCAAGTTAAGCCCGTTACACCCATTTGATGCACCGTGGCAATCAAGCCTTCGGGTATGCCGCATAGGCCAAATCCGCCTATCATGACAGTCATGTTGTCTTTTAAACCTGCTAGAGCTTCTTCATAGCTGTAAACGCGTTTATCAAATCCGGGCATGATAGATTCCTTGTGATGGCTTAGAGGGAATATATCATAATTTTGACGATTTGTTTTTTTAGGGCAAACGGCCTATAATTTTGAGATTCATTGTGAGGAAAAACAAATGCCTATAGACGATAAAGCAAAAGATATACGCTGGCAACAGCGATTTTCTAACTATCAAAAAGCCTTGGCGCAATTACGTAGGTTCATTTCCAAAGGTACTTTAAATGAGTTGGAAGAGCTGGGCTTGATTCAATGTTTTGAATATACTCATGAGCTTGCCTGGAGTACCCTCAAAGACTTTTTGGAATATCGCGGTCATACGGATATCTTTGGTTCTAAAGATGCAACCCGTGAAGCTTTTAAACTGAGTTTAATTACGGATGGAGAAGTGTGGATGGAGATGATTCAGGATAGAAATAGAAGTGTACATACCTACAATCCAGACACGGCAAAGTCCGTTGCTTCTAATATCAAACAACGCTTTTTTCCAATGTTTGATGCCTTGGAAAACACATTACAACATTTAAAAGATGAAAATTAATGTATTGAGCCAGCATTCTGGCTTAAGTGTAGCTATCATAGAACGGATTATAACAGTATTGTCTGCCCACCCTAATCTAGAACAAGCTATATTGTATGGTTCACGTGCTAAAGGAAATTACCGTGAAGGTTCTGATATTGATTTAACTTTAACGGGTATTGCTCTGAATGATACCGAGCTAGGGCGAATCGACAATGAGCTAGACGAACTATTGTTACCTTATACTTTTGATTTGTCGTTATTGCAGCAAATAGATAATCCGGATTTGATCGATCACATTAAACGTGTGGGGATTGTGTTTTATCAGAGAAGTTAATGGTATAGAGATAATTATTTTTTAATTGAATGCGATGAAGTGTTGCAATGCAATTATAAACAAGATATACTACAATGCATGTAATAATCTTGTGTGAGGTGACTATGTCTAGGTATTTAGATCCAAAAATCGATTTGGTGTTTAAACGTATCTTTGGTGAACATCCACATATATTAAAGAGTTTTTTAAATGCGGTTTTGCCATTACCGGAAGATGCTTTAATTGATCATTTAGAATATTTACCCAGCGAGCAAGTACCGGCTATTCCATCCTTTAAAAATACCATCACCGATGTTAAATGCACCGACAAACAAGGCCGTGTATTTATAGTCGAAATGCAGATTCAATGGACAGCCAGTTTCATGCAGCGTTTATTATTTGGCGCCAGCACGGCTTATGTACGTCAGTTGAATAAAGGCGAAGCATATGAAACATTGCAACCGGTGTATGGTTTAGGGTTGGTCGATGCTATTTTCGATCAGAAAACAGCAAATTGGTATCATCATTATAAACTAACGCACACGGCGGATAACGAAAAACATCTAGATGATATCCAATTATTGTTCATCGAACTACCTAAATTTAGGGCTACCTCATTTACGCAAAAGAAGTTACAAGCTTTATGGTTACGTTTTATGTCGGAATTAAATGACAAAACAGACCAAGTTCCCAGCGAGTGGTTAGAAGTACCCGAAATTCAAGCAGCGGTATATCTGGCTGAAGAAGCAAGTTACAGTCGCGGTGAATTAGAATTTTGCGATACGTATTGGGCGAGTGTTAGCAATCAAAGATCGTTTATTGTAGATGCTACCAAAGAGGGCGTGGCTAAAGGTAAAGCTGAGGGTAAAGCCGAGGGTAAAGCTGAAGGTATAGGTCTCAGCTTAAAAGTGATGGCATTGATCAAACAGGGCTATGATGACATGACTATTGCCAACGAAACGGGATTGGATGCCGCGGTTATTGCCCCATTTCGCGAGTAATGTCTTCTGAAGAGACCAAAACTGAGTATTTTATAAACATCTGTATGTATTAAATACAAATAAAATCTATGTAAAACAATGCGAAAGCCCTTTTCTCTGCTATTTAGTCATTCTTATGCTACAATCAGCCCCCCATAATGGCTGGGTCAGAAAAAATTTAGGGCTGTTCATAAAGCCTTAAGCTAGGCCTGCTACAATTGAGATATCGTAAGTTTTCCTGAGGAATAGGAGAGGGAGAAAGAGGATTATGGCGAAAGAAAAACAACCGGTCGCAAAAAAACCAATACCCGCTTTGGCGTTATCAGAAGATGCCGAGCGCGCACTTGAATGGATCGTTGCCGAGCTGTGTGAGCAGGTCCCTGACTGTAAAGCCTTTCTAGATGCGCTCTTAGCGTATTGCGCCTATAAAAAAAGCACTAGCAAGGATGATCATTTTGCCCCTCAAGATGTTCGAGCTATGACCAATCTTCCAGCGTTACACAGAAGCGCAGATCAGGCAGTGGGAAAATCAAAAATTCTAAATAGTCGTAATATTCCTGGACGCGATCGTGAGAGATATGAAGTTAAGTTTCACCCCAAATATATAGAAGATATAGGAATAGGCAAAATTTATGTTAATGGGAATGGCTCTTATGAAATTGTAGACCCAGCAGGCCATAGCAAAGCAAAACGAGTTGAGGGTGATTTAGCGAAAGCCGATTTTCTTTCACAAGGAGAATGGGCTAAAGCGCTTAAACCTATTAATTGGGAAACGATGCTACAGTACCCAGAATGTAGAGAAGACGTTCGAGCAGAAGTTTTAGCCAGTAAAGAATTTGAAGCTGCAGGTAAGGCTATTGAGGATAAACTACCCAGCACGGTTCTTTTATGGGATAAAATACAGCAGTTTATGCAGATTATCCAATTAGATAGAGTCAATCGAAAAGAAGAAGCTGAAAAATTTATCCGTCGTATCGGCAAATTACCTCTACGTCAAGAAGGGGCTAAAGTAGTAGCTGAAATTGATAAAGCTTTAGATGCGCAAAAATTAATGGTTGTTGAGGAAAGCAATACTGAAGCAGGTCAAGCGAAATTGGCTGAATTGAGTAAGAGAATAGAGGCAATCAAGGCAAAGCTAAGCCAGAGTACTATGGAAGGAGATATACTCTTTATTGTTGCTAGGTTATCTGAAATCGAAAATCCTGGTGTGCTAGCACAATTCGAAGCAATCTTATTCCAGTTAGAACGCTATTGCTTGCTTGATTCTAGCGCCGCAGTTCTTAATCCCTTTAAATCGCAACCATTTGATCCTCTGTTGTCTGCTGCTAGCAGTTTAGTTCCTACTTTCTATAATATTGAAGAGGGTTTTTTTGAACTGCCTGATCATTCAGAGATAAAGCAAGGGACTCTAGCTCCAACGACGGGGAGCAAGGAACCTGAAGTTGAAGAATCACTGGGATCTGACTCAGCAGCAGGTAGTGGAGGATGGCCTCTTTTTTCAATAGAAGAAAAAATTGAATCAAATGCTAAAGAAAAAGAGGAAAATGAAGGCGACACGGGGTCTGAATTTGGAATAGATGAACGTGAACCACTGTTATCCTCCGAAGAGCGAGGTGAG